>CAZUOJ010000043.1:3842-27787 GCA_964622325.1 uncultured Armatimonadia bacterium | reverse complement strand
GTCGGCCATTGGAGACACATGCCGCCTCCCGCGCTTTCTCGCGCGCCCGCGCAAACACCGGAAACAAGATTGCCGCCAGGATCGCAATAATCGCGATCACGACTAATAATTCAATCAGTGTGAATCCCCTGGGAGCTCTCATTGTCAGCCTCCTTTGCCCTAGAAAGATTGACGCCGATTTTTTGCGTATGCCAGTGGCAGATGGCCCAGCCTAATGTCCCCGCCCCCAGGCCTATGCCGATAATAGAAGTCAACAGGATGCCCCAAAAGGTCAGCGGCGGCTCAATCACATAATAGTGTGTCACCCAAATCCCTGTCATCCATTCCAAAATCGCGCCGCCTGAGCCCGCCAAAATCCACACCCGCCAGCGCCAATCACGATACCGGAAAAAGCCAAAGACAACTTCCATTCCCAGCCCCTGCAAAATGCCCACAAAGAAAACGACATTGAACACCCGAAATTCCTGTATGCCTTTGCCGGGCACATTCATTAAAAAGGTCGTGTATGTTTCCCCCGAATATTTGATGGGATAATCTCCGCTATGCAAAATGTAAACGAGCGTCACTTCCCATAAGGCCGCCAGTGTCTCGCCGACAAGTGCGACGCCGGGCTTGCGAATGAGCGCCATTGGAATGAGCCCGCCTAAAAACCAGGCGCCATTAATCAGGCTTGTCACAGCCAGATTCCAGCGCAATCCTGTCAGCAAATACTGATACAGATAATCCCACGCCAGATACAAAAATCCCCCCAAAAAAGCCGCCCCTAGCACAATGGCCCAATCACGTTTTGTCCAGCGATAGGCTTGGGCTTTTTCGTCTGGGCACTGAGCCATCGGATCTGTTCCCCTTTCTGATTGCTGAGGCATATCTTTTCCCATGCGCAGGCGCTTAAGCGCCATGGCTGCGTCCCGGCGCTCCCGGCTGCCGCTTAAAACCAGTCTGGCCCCGTGGAGCCATCGGGCCGTGTGGCGTCTTGATTAAATTGATATTGCGAAACAATGAATTTGGCGTGCCCATCGGCATAAATCCCTGTAACGCCGTTGTCGTGCCACTTTTGAAACCAGGGCTGCCCCGCAAACCACGGCAGCATCACACAGCGCATAATGCGCGTGCGCGCGGGATCCACATAGGAAGCATCTGTCACGATAATCGTCGGCCCTGTATAGACTTGATAATTCTGCCGCGAATAGCCATTGATTAGCGTGAAGGCATAGGCGCTGAACTGATAGCTGGAGCCATAGGCTTCTGCGTAATTGCTCGCCCAGGGCACATCCGTGCGCTGCCACGGACTGCCATGATCATCGGGACAGCGCCAGATCTGGCGATTTTTCACATACGGCTCCAGCTCCATTTCAATCCCCAGATGCCCGGGCGTCCACGGCGGCGGATTGAACTGATAGGCATGATAAATGGGGAAAGTCTCATCATAATCCTGAACATACATTCGTAGCGCCAGGCCAATTTGTCGGCCATTGGAGACACATGCCGCCTCCCGCGCTTTCTCGCGCGCCCGCGCAAATACCGGAAACAATATCGCCGCCAGTATCGCAATAATCGCGATCACGACCAGCAATTCAATCAGCGTAAAACCTGTTTTGCGGGGGGAGCTACATTTGGGCCGAAATAGAAACTGAGCTGCAGCGCTCATTGTCCGAATGTGCCATTGACTTACAGGCATAAAATATCCCTCCTTTTGGCGGAGGGCGCAGGGAGCAGGACAGGAGAAAAGCAAAACGCGCAACGGGCTAGCGCTGCGCTTCAGGAGAATGTCCTTCATCGCTTCCCTACGCCGGCATTACCCGTATCAGGTTCATAGGGTTGGGCCGCCTGGCCCTCTCAGCCGCCGCCCCATACCAGCTTGCACTGAATATGAGCAGCAGCACCCCTAGCGACGCCAATATTCACTTGTCACTTCCATAATAATAAATTCCCCCACGGGCGTCAAGAGTTCCCCCCTGTAGCAGATTTTAGAGGCCTCCTTGAGCCATTGACGCCCAGGAGAAACATATAAATAAAGCCCTTTGCCCAATCTTGCCGTCTGGCTGTTATTTTTCCGCTGTTTCCTGCGGCCCGCGTGTGTGCGCCCTAGGATGTGTGGCTTCGTATACGGCTCGCTTATGCGTAGAAGAAACATGCGTATAGATTTGCGTCACGCCCAGGCTGGAATGGCCCAGCATTTCCTGAATGCTCCGCAAATCCGCGCCGCCCTCTAAAAGATGCGTGGCGAAGGAATGGCGCAAAGTATGGGGCGAAGTGTCTTCGGGCAGGCCGGCCAGACGGCAATATCGTTTCAAGCGATTGAACACCGTCTGCCGCGTCATTGCCCGCCCATGCGAAGACAAAAACACGGCCTCTTCGTGGCGCCCCTTATCAAAGGCCGGGCGGCCCTCTTCCAGATAGAGCCGCAGCAAATCCAGCGCCAGCGGCGCCACGGGCACAATCCGCTCCTTGCCCCCCTTGCCGCGCACACGCACGCTGCCGCCCTCCAGATCCAATTGATGAAGACGCAGCCCCACAAGCTCCGAGACGCGCAGGCCCGTCGCATAGAGCAATGTCAACATGGCCGCGTCGCGCAAGCCTTCAGGCGTTGTGGCATCCGGCGCCTCTAACAGGGCCAGGCATTGTTGCACGGTCAGCACTTTCGGCAGGCGCACCGGCTTGGGAGCGCCCGGAATAGCGGCTGTCGGATCCGTTGTGGCCAGGCCTTCACGGACCAGATATTTATGCAGCTGGCGAATCGCAGATAGCTTGCGCTGCACAGAGGCGCGGCTAAGGCCTCTTTTGCGCAACGCGCCCAGATATTCGGTGACAAGCGCTTCATCGGCATCCGCAAAAGTCCGCTGCCGCCCATGCAAAAACAGCCCGTATTGCTCCAAATCCCGCCGATAGGCCGCTAATGTATTCGCCGCCAGGCCCACCTCTGCCACGAGATAAGCTAAAAAAGCCTCTATATGTTCTTGCATGCCCATAGCCGACGCTCGTTGCCGCTATTTGCAACTTCCTCCCGGCTGATTTTATAGTCGCCCGGACGGCTTTGCCGCGATGTGTTTTTTCTCTGAATGCCTCGGCAGCTACATCATTAGGCGCAAGACGCGCTGGCGTTCTCTTGTCTGATCGTGCCTGTTTTAATTCCTTACGGCGCTTTATCTGCAGAAAAATTTGTGCATCTTATTGCAGGCGCAGGACACGATAACGCCAGCTTTTCACAGGCAAGACAAATTTCCCCTGCTGATGCGTAATCATTTCCTTTGTGAGCGCATCCCAAAGGCGCGCTTGGGGCGAAAGCCCGAGCTTGGCCAAATTAAGCGTGATCTGGGCTTCGGCATCGGCTTCTGTGAGATTGCTGATTACAATTAAGGCGCCGCGGCGGGGCAGAGTCCAGATTGTGGCATAAATGCTGGGCTGGCCCAGCTCAGCGGACAACGCCCCCGAGGGCGAACCTGCAATGCGAATGATGTCGCCATTATTCCAATAGCCCCGCATCTGACCATGACTGAAGGGGAATTCGTCATGCACGCGCCACAGGGCTGAAATTCGTTCCAGCGCATCCTGTGAAGAAGGCCGTATCAGGACGCCATGCAATAGCGTATAGGCCAATACATCCCTGGCATAATAAGGCCGGCCGTCATAGACGAGGAATTCCGGCGCCAGGCCCCATTGCCGTCCCATAAATTCCGTTCGGAAGGCGTCCATGGGCAGGATGTCCAGAATTTTAACAGGAGGCGGGATGGCGTCCAGATGCTCCCCATCCCATGTGCTTGTAGCCCAGCTCAATGTAGGCATAACCATTACGGTAGAATTGTGAACATTGAGCTGCCCTTCCGGCTTGCGCTGGCGCGTCAAAATATACAGTCGCTTCATAAAATCGCGCGTGGCGAATATATCCCAGGTGGGCCGCCAGGAACCGTCAGGCGCCTGATAGCCGCAGCCATGGGCGCGATTGGCGCAAGGCTGGGGCCATTCGGGGCCATCCAGATACCAGCCGTCGTGGCCGAACTCCTCTAGTGTCTGTGCCAGATAATACAGGGCAAAATCCTTAAAGGGGCTATTCCAGCAGCCATTATAGGCCTTTTGGGGCGGCTGTCTTGTATAAAAGCCCCCGCGCGGCACAAGCAAAAACTCCTCCTGATGCAGCTCCCATTCGGGGCAGATATCAGCAAATTGCCGCGACATATACAATAGCAAATTCATATTATGCTGATGCAGGCCCTCGACAAGGCTTTTCAGGCGGGGCCGATCCTCCTCCACAGGCCGCGGATAGGATTGATAGGGCGTCCAGTGCTCATGAAAACAAATGGTGCGCACGCCCAGGCGCGCTAATTGCTCCAGCCGGCTTTCGCCTAGCCGCTCTGGCTCCCATGTCGGCGCCAAGCCAAATTTCCCCGGCCCAAAACGCAAGCCCATATCGGCAACGCCCGCAGGCTTTGCCGCCGCCCCCGTCTTTCCTTCCTGCCCATAATCCTCAAAATGATCTAAAAGCAATGTTTGTTCATCAGGCTGGAAGGGGCCCTGCGGCATTACAGGAGCCCGGGCCACGGACAAAATGCGGACTTCATCAATTGTCGCCAGCGCGCCCTCTCCGCCAATACGGATTTCCGCCTGCTCCAAAGGCGCATTGGGCAAAAAGCCCTGATTCGGCGTCTCCGAGATCAGCTGCCCATCCAGATATAGACGCAGCCATTGCTTATCCCATGTCAGGGCGATATGACGCCATTGGCCTGCCTTCCATACTTGTGTCGTATGCGGATTGTCCGTAACAACGCCATTGTGCCGCGCCCAGGCCACAAGCCCCTGCGACGTGCCATTCCAGTACAGCCCCGCATTCGTGCCCTGGCCGCCTGCGCTCCAGATCACTGAAAATATCTCCCGATTTTGCGGATATTTGCGTTGCGAAAGAGGAATATTGTTCTCGCTGTCCACAGCGACGCGATACCAGCATTCAAATGTGCCCTCTTCTCGGCGGATATGGCCCGCGGCCGGATAACGAATCTGGCCGCTGATAACGGCGGGCTGCTTTTCCAGGCCATAATGGCCATAATGTGTGATCCGATAATCCCACACTGTTTTCTCTGGCTGTTTGACCGGCGTCGCCTGGAAGCCAAATGTGTATGTCAATGGCTTGTCCAGGCTGATTTCCTGAGCAATAAGATGGCATTTCAGAATTGTGGCTTGCGGCGTGCGTTCAATTGTAAGGGCTGTTTTGTTATCCAGCGGATGCCAATTTTGATCGCTTTCGCAAAACCAGCTAAAGCCCCGATCCTCATCTCCCAGCCATATATAAGGCTTAAAGGGGCTTTGCCAGCCCTCTGGGGGCAGATAGCCAGCATTGAATACGCTTCCCCAGCGCCCGGGAAAATGATACAAATAGCGCGCATGCTCCGGCTTGAGCGGGATTTCCAGCGTCAGCTCCTGAATTTGGGCTTTTCCCAAAAGGGGCGTGAGCTGCAAATCACATCGGATCATCCCATCAAATTCTATTGTCATTTTCCCGGAAAGCTGCAACGCGTCGCAACGGGCCTGGCCTTGCAGCTGCGCGGCGGCAGGATGCTTCCGAAGACATCGCGCGGGGCGGCTCTGCCATTGCAAAGGCTGGCCGTTAGCCCGGCCTGTCATCATAATGGGCCGTGCCAAAATGGAACGCTCACGCGTGATCACAGCGCTGGGAAGCGGGCCGTTGGAAAAGCTATATTTGCGTCCCCAGCAATAAACATCTCTGCCTTTTACAATAACAGGCGTCCAGGGCGCCGGCACAATTTCCGCCAGGCCCTCTTTTGTCCCCAGCCATACAGGATGCAAGGGGCTTTCCAGCGTCCGCTCCCGTGTTATTTGTTGTTGTGTGTGGCGATTTGTAACTGTCGCCCGCAACACGAGCTTTCCCGGCGGCGTTTGAGAACGCGTCAATATCATTACAGGAGTCATGGCGTCAGCGGGCAAGCGCTCAGCTGAAAGCTCCTGAATGAGTCCTTGCGGGCCGAAGGCAGATAATGTGAAAGCCGTATCAGCGCAGGGGAAGATGGCCGGCTCTGTCAAAAGGCGCACAGCTAATGTGCCCTGTGTTTCATTAGCGCTGCAAACGATCCGCAAGGGCTCTTGAACACGCAGTTGCGCCTCGCGCATCAAGAGTAAGCCGCTGGGGCCTGTGGCTTTGAGCTGCAGCGTGTACAGGCCTTGTCGCGGGAAATTTTGCTCTTGGGGAAGGCCTAATGCGATTGTCGCCGTCTGTTCCGGCGCAAGCGAAACGGATTGTGTATAAACAATTTTATCTCCCAGGATCAGGCAATATTCCGCCGCAACAGGAGCCGTGCCCATCGCTTTCAATTGCAGCTGTGCGGAGGCCAGCCCCTGCCAGCCGTGCACATTGAGAGCAGCTTCCTGTCCATAAACGAGATGTAAATAATTTTGAATGTCATGAGCAGAGCCCCGAAGCTGCGCGAGCGTCAGCGCGCCCCCAAGATACGAAGAATTGATGAGCAGATTGAAGCCGTCCATATCGCCCGGCTGGGGAGCCGAGCCTAAAGCCGCCCAAGGAATAGCCAGCTCGGCTGTCCATTGCCCGGACTGATTGGCGGCGCAGCCCTCCCATGAAGCATTAAAGCTGTTGTTGCCCCTAATCGCCTCAAATTTTGTCCCCAGGGCATTGAGGATGAATTGATAATTTTGCTGATGCTGATGGCCGCGATCAATGTGCACTTCCAGAGAATCATCTTCCCACACAGGCCCATCGTGTTCCGTGACATAAGCCCGGGCTTTCTCGCCGGGCGCTGTGGGAATTTGCGCGGCCACATAAAGCGCTTGTGGCGTCCAGCCCACATACGCCACAGGCTGCACAGGCGGAAGCTCCTGTTGCGCTAACAAAATAAAGCCTGTCATCACAATATCGCCGTCCCATTCGCCTGGCTTCATTCGGCCATCTATTTTCGGCGGCTGTGCCAGGGGCAAAATCGTTATTCGGGGCCAAAAAAGATGCTGCGGCGGGCCAGCCAATACTCCAGAAGCCCCGCAACAAAATAAAAATACACAGAAAAAAACGAACGCTTGATGAATGCGCATAGCTCTTTGCTCCTTTTTATTCGTAACAAAATTAGAGGCTTGCAAACTCTCCTAATTTGAATTTTGAAAATTTTCCGTAAAATCTAAGATTATTGATGATAAAAGAAGGATATAATAATTTTCGGAAAGAAAAAAATTATATTATGGCTCATGATGTATCATGAGCTTACTTATTATAAATAAAGGAGGTGCTGTAATGAAACAGCGTGGATTTACGCTCATTGAATTGCTCGTCGTTATTGCCATTATTGCCATTTTGGCGGCGATTCTGTTTCCTGTGTTTGCTAAGGCGCGTGAAAAGGCGCGCCAATCCAGCTGTGCCTCAAATCTTAAGCAATTGGCTTTAGCAGTGCAGCAATATATTCAGGATTACGATGAGCGCTTTCCTTTAGCCATAAGCGGCATGCCTCCCACATTCTATATACTTCCAGAAATATTAGCGCCATACATCAAAAACGATCAAATCTGGCAATGTCCCAGCAAAAGGAATGCGGCGGATTTGTCCCAGATCGGCAAGCCGAGCGTAGGCTATATGGCTGATGTGGGCACGCCAATGCCTTCTGGCTCTTGGCGTCTGTTCGGCGCGCCAGCGTTAGGGACATTTTCCTGTGCCCTAGGAGCCATTGATCGGCCGGCGGAAGTCGCGATGATGTGCGATGCCGCGGGCTCTATTTCTTCCTCTTTTGTGATTAATGTGGCAGAGGATCCGCGCCACAATGATGGCTGCAATTACAATTTTGTGGATGGCCATGTCAAATGGGATAGGCCCGAAAGAGTGAACATCAGCCTTTTCTAATCCTTTGAGGCCTAATAGCCTATTTGTTGACAAAATATAAGCAAACGAACAGAGATCGCTGCCCAAAAAGGCCGCCGGGGAAACGCCGGCGGCCCTTTTTATTTGCTGCTCGTCGGAGCGTCTTCAGGAGCGTTGTTTTTGAGCACAATGTCCTGCTGGATATGCCTTTGGGGAGGCAATTGCAGGAAGCCATGTTATGCTTTAGGGCCTGGGATGTTTAGAGCTGTTTCACAAATAGTGTATTTTATGGATGTAGGCTTCCAAGCGGGGGCAAAAGCATTATAAGGCAGGATTTTTTATTGTGAGGGCGAAAAAATGCCTATCGGAAGGAGACGAGCGCTATGGCGAATTTGCCGGCTATAAAATTTGACAGCTATTATCTCCATACGGAGCTGACAGAACATCTGCAACAATTGGCGGCTGCTGCCCCTGAATTTGTGCGACTCCGCTCCCTTTATACAACGCCAGAGGGACGGCAAGAGTGGCTTGTGGAAGTTTCGGATTTTGCCACAGGCCCGGCGGAAGAAAAGCCCGCCTATCTAGTGCATGCGAATGTGCACGCGGTGGAAGTTTCAGGCACAACAGCCTGTCTTGTGTTGCTGGAACGGCTTTTGACAGACAAAGCCATTTTGCCGTTGCTGCAAAATGTTGTTTTTTACATCATTCCGCGCGTGAATCCTGATGGGGCGGAATATGCTTTAACGACAGGCGGCCAGATTCGCAGCCGCAACGAATATCGCCCGCGTAAAAATGGCCTCATTCCGCAAGATATTAACGGAGATGGCTTGATTTTGCAGATGCGCTGGGAGGATCCGCTGGGGCCTTATCGGCCCGATGAAGAGGAGCCGCGATTAATGCTGCGGCGCCGGCCGGGCAATCAAGGCCCCTTTTTTCAATTGATGCGCGAGGGCCTGATAGAAAATTATGACGGCGGGCCAATTCAAGAGGCCATTCGCAGCCATGATTTCAATCGGAATTGGAGCGCCCATTGGGAGCCCGAACATCGGCAGCCCGGCGCCGGCGATTATGCCTTTTCCCATCCGGAAATGAAAGCCATCGCGGATTGGACGTGCAGCCATCCGAATATCTTTGGCATGCTGGGCTTTCACAATGGCTGCAATGCCGTCTTGCGGCCTTCGGCAACAATGCCTGATGAACAGATGCCTGCTGCTGATGTGAAGAGAATGAAGGAGCTCGGGGAGATAGGCGCGCAATTGACAGGCTTTCCCCTGCGGGCAGTGCGCGATTATAAGCCTGATGATGCCCCGCCGCTTTCCTTACAGGGCCATTTCACAGATTGGGGCTATTTCGGGCTGGGACTTTTTGTATTTGAGATTGAGCTCGGCAATGCTTTTAATGCCGCGGGCATCAGCACAGAGGAATATTTTGCGGCGGATGAATATACACGAGAAGTGTTGTTTATGCGGCGGGTACTGAAATATGCCGATTCCGCGGCCCATGAAGGCTTTGTGAATTGGCAGTCCTTTATGCATCCGCAATTAGGCCGCGTGGAGATTGGCGGGATGAAATCTGTATTTTTGGCGACGCCGCCGCCTCAGGCAATGGAAGCTATCGGAGCCAATTGCGCCGCTTTTATCCTGGAACACGCCCGCCAACATCCCAAGCTGGAAATCCATAATCTCCGGGCAGAACGCCTGGAAGGACAAATATATCGCCTCCGCGCCCTTGTGGCCAATGTCGGGGGCTTGCCTACGCATATTACAGAACAGGGCCGGCAGATTGCCGCTAATGGGCCTGTGACAATTCGTCTCTGGCGGCCTGAAGGCATTGAGCTTTTGTCACGGGAAGAAATTGTGGAGCTGCCCGCGTTGGCGGCATTGACAGGGCACGCGAGGCTCGAATGGTTTGTCCGGGGCCCCCAGGGCGCCACTGTCACAGTGGAAGCGAAAGCCCCGAAAGCGGGCGTGGCGCGGGCGACAGTCTGCCTGTGAAAGGAACAAGCGAGGTTGCGAAGCGCAACATATCTTCACATATAAAAATCTTAAAGCTAATACGGGTGGCTCAAGCCTAACACATATAAATGGGTGGCATTATTTTTGTTAGGAATAGTGAGCTGCAATAAATAGATAGCTAAAGAAAAGTTGTCAGCGAGGGGCTTCTTTGCTATATTTATGAAGCCTCAGTCGTTCATTACAGTCTGCATATTTGAGCCAAAAATTGCATTTTTGTAAGGAGTGACGGAATTTGTCTAAGAAGATTATGGTGATTGGTGCGACGGGGAAAATCGGCAAACATCTGGTGCCGAAGCTTGTGGAAATGGGGCATCAAGTGTCAGGCATCGCTCGTTTTGCGGATCCCGGGCAGGAGGAGGCCCTGAAGCGATTAGGCGTGACAACATATAAACGCGATGTGGCGGAATGGGATTCGTTTGCGGGCATTCCGGGAGAATATGACATTGTCTTTCATATGGCAGGCCTGAAATTCGGCTCCACGCAAAATCCCGCCGCGACAGTGAATATGAATGTTTTTGTGACAGGGCGCGTGATGGAGCATTTTAAGGATAGCGGCTGCGTGCTGTATTCGTCCAGCGGCAATGTCTATCCGGATAGTGTGGACGGCTGCAGCGAAGAGGATCCTGTGGGGGCTTCCAGTCTTTATGCCATTTCGCGGGCTGGCGCCGAATGGATGACGGATTATTTCTCTCGCCGAAACAACACGCCAGCCGTTATCCAGCGCATCTTTTACGGCTACAACACGGAATTCGGCGTGCCAGTGGATATAGCACGGCAGATACGGGATGGGGAGCCCATTGATTTGACGACGCCTTATGTGAATGTTATCTGGCTGGATGATTTGATTGATTATATGTATCGCTGCCACGAAATCGCCACAGTGCCCGCCAATTACATCAATTTGACAGGCACAGAAAAAGTGAGCGTGCGCGAGATGGCGGAGAAGCTGGGCGATTTGATGGGCAAGAAGCCGCAATTTACAGGGACGCCTGGCGAGAAAGCGTTGCTGGGGAAAACGGACAAGATGGTGCGGCTGTTTGGCCCGCCCAAAACATCCCTGGACGAAGGCTTGCGGCGCGTGGCGGAAGCTGTGATGAGCTATGCGCATCCCTTTGATCATCCCACAATGTGGGAGCGCCGCAATGGCTTTTAAGCGGCCTGGCTTGCGCAGGAGGGCACAATGCCAGAAGAGACATTAGCCCAAAAGAAGCGGCGCGCGCGGAAAATTGCGGAAATTCTGGATAAGGAATATCCCAACGCCACAACGGAATTGCATTATCGCACGCCTTTTGAGCTCCTGATTGCCACAATCCTGTCCGCCCGCGCCACAGATGTTAAAGTCAATGAAGTCACGGCGGAGCTCTTCAAAACACACAATAAGCCGGAACATTTTGCGCAGGCTGATCCCCAATGGCTGGAGCAAGTGCTGCATCCGACGGGATTTTATCGCAATAAAACAAAGAATATCATTGCCGCCAGCAAGATGATTCTGGAACGTTTTGGGGGGGAAGTGCCGCGGACAATGGAAGAAATGATCCAATTGCCAGGCGTGTCGCGCAAGACGGCCAATGTTGTTTTGGGCTGCGCATTTGGGATTGCCTCCGGCATTGTCGTGGATACGCATGTGGCGCGTCTGTCTATGCGAATGGGCTTAGCTTCGCCCCAATTAAATCGGGCGGAGCCCGATCCCGAGAAAATCGAAAAAGAGCTGATGGCGCTATTGCCGCAGGAGCGCTGGATTAGCTTCAGCCATTGCCTGATTTTGCATGGCCGCCGAGTCTGCACAGCCCGCAAGCCAGCCTGTGCGCGTTGCGTTGTGGAAAAGCTCTGTCCGAAAGTAGGCGTCGCCTGAGCGCTCCGGACAAAGCTCTGATAATAAATTGGCACACGAAGCTGCACGAAGAGATTGAGAGGCAAAGGCTTTTGTGCCGCGGCTTGCCCTCCAGGCCACATCGCGCGGGGAGGCTGACATCACATTTTGAGAGCTTACAAAAACAAAGCCCTGCCGCGGGCAAGAAATGGACAATTTGTCCCAGGCCCCGCCCAATGCGCGAAATTGTCCCAGGCATTCGTATGCCCTCGCAACGCGGACATTTTGCCGACATTCGTTTTGCCGTACGCGGCTTTGATTTTCGCAAAAGCGAGCAAAAGGCGAACGCTTTTCTATCTTTCTTGCGCTAGCAAAGAAAGCTCGCAGAAACATTTGGGATAAAGAGAGCTATATATCCAGATTTTAATTGCCAGAATGTTTTGACGGGCATGTTCTGGGGCGTCCGTTGTTCCGCTCCTATGGGGCCCAAAAGCCGCCAGCAGAAAGCCTGATTTTTTCTTTCTACAAAGGCATCATCGGGCGCCCAAATGGCGGCTCGTTTAAGGCTGTGCCCATTTCCAATTCGCCCTTCGCCTCGCTGGACTGGCGGCGCCTGCAGCCAGGCAGCCCAAACTCTATCCCCTGTGTATGCGGCGCTCGTCGCTAAAAAATGCAGGATTGTCTTTTTCCAGAGCATGGCCGATAATGCCGGCAGCAGCTTTAATCCTGCGCCTGTGAAAAATGTAAATCACGCGCTGCCAAAAAGATGAAAAGCCCGTCCCTCTTCCACGCTGGACTCGAGAATCGTGAGCTTCAAATAATCAAAATAATCACAGGGAGTTCTGGGATTTTCAGCTTGCGTTTAGCGACTAGAAAATGCCTTCCAACATCACATAAAGGCCTAATCGGAAAAATAAATACATTCTGCACGGCAAAGCCCTGTCTATTTTTCTCCTCGGATGATTTCTGGCGCAGGAAAATGATGTATCTTTGTGTTTTCCCAGATAGCCTCCAGCCTGGAAGCAAATTATTTGCTGGCAAAAATCAAGCCTTCTTTTTATATAAGATTATTGTTTTGGGAGCTAATCAGGATGTTATGCGTCGGAATGAAAATATTTTTAGCGGCTGATTTTTCCCAGCAATAAACGAAAAGGGATTTGATTCCTCTTCATTATCATAAAAAATATTCCTCAAAATTTGCCGCAAAAACAAATTTGCCCTGTAAAAACACACATATAAAGTGAAGCACGCCAAGGAGCTATCGTTGTGTCAGACGCGGATGAAGTTTGGCTGAAGCGTCTTGCCGGCGGGGATATGCAGGCTCTGGAGAAGCTATATGATAGCTATAGTGTATGTGTGTATCAATTTCTGCTGGCGCAGGGCCTGTCGCGCGAAGAGGCCGAAGAAGGCTTATGTGAGGTGTTTTTAGCTTTGGCGGCGCGCGGACGGAAGCTGCGCGAGGTGCGGAATGTGCGGGCTTATCTTCTGGGCATCGCGCGCCATTATGCCGCGCGGCAGCACAAAAGCCGTCCCCCACAGGCCATCAATGCTTGCCTGCCAAACCCAGAAAAAAAGTCTTTGGTCGATGTCCACACGAATAGCCCGCCTGCTTCAGAAATGTCTTTCGCCGCGCTCCAGATGCTGCAGCAATTGCCGCCGGAGCAAGCTGCTGTCATCGTCCTGAAAATCTGGCATGGCCTGACATTTGCAGAAATCGCCGCGGCTCTGAATATATCTGCGGATACGGCGGCAAGCCGTTATCGCTATGGGCTGGAAAAATTACGCGCTCTGTGGCAGGAGGATTAAATGCATAAAAGCGATTTCGAGCAAATGCTGGCGCAAATGCCGTTGCCTGTTCCGCTGCCTGAATGGCGGACAAAGCTGCTTGCCCGGGCTCGCCGTCAGCAACGCCTCAGCCTCTGGCAGCGTGTATGGAGCTGGAGTCTGGCGGCCATAACTGCGCTCTTGTTGGCCCTGAATTTATATTTCAGCCCTATTCACGAACGACAAATTTTTTCTCTCGTCGGCCCAGCGACTGGGGAGAAGACTCTAGATATGAATAGCCTCTTTTGGCATCGCCTGGAGCAGCAAAGCCAGCTCTCGCTTTTAGAGGCTGAGCTTGGGGGCGAGAATAAAGAAAGGAGCCTCTAAAATGATTCGCCCGCGCTGGAAGAATATGCTGCGAATTTTGGGGCTTCTGTGCGCCACATTGTTTGTCCTGCTGGCCGCGATATGGACAATTGCGAATATCTATTATGGGCGCCTGTTGATGAAAGAATTGCAGACGATGAAGGCAGCGGGCTTTCCTTTGACAATTGCGGAAGCCAAGCCGCGCCCTGTGCCGGCGGCGCAAAATGCCGCTGATGTGTATTTATCTTTGTTTCAAGTGTCCTTCGCGCCGACACAAAAGCAAGGCCCCTCCCGACGCGGCCTGCTTAAATTTGAGGTCGATTTTAAAGATGTCTCTTCGGCTTTAGCGGCGCGGCCTGTTATGGAAAGCCCGGAGGCGCAGCAAGCGCTGCGGGAGCTGAAGCGCGCCTCCGCCTTGCCGTATTGTGTTTTCCCTATTCGCTGGGAAGATGGCTTTGCAATGACTTTTCCCCATCTGGCCCAATTTCGTCAGGCCGCACGCCTGATGGCTGTTCAGGCCGTGTTAAAGGCCCATGCGGGCCAGCTGCCCGAAGCCATCGAATGGCTGCGGGCGGCTTATCGGATGGCAGATCATGTCGCGGCTGAGCCCTCGCTCATTGCCCAATTGGTCTCTATCGCCATGCGGGCGATTACGGACAAAGCCGCGCAAATTGTCCTGGCGCCCGTTGATGTTCCTGTGACATTAGCACAGCCTTTTTATCTACAGCTCGCCCAAACAAATAAACACATTGAGCCCGCGTTTGAAGCCGCCTTCAGGATGGAATTGGCCCAGGGGATTGCCTTTTTTACGCTGCTTCAAAAAAATCCCCGCCAGCTCAAAATGCTTTATCCGGAAGGGATCATATCTCCTTCTGCGTTGACGAGGCTCCTGTTTTCGCCGCTGGGCAATCCTGTACTGAAGCTGGAAGAAATCAATTATTTACGCTATATGCGCTTTGTGAACGATTTTATACATCGTTCCTATTATGAATATATCAAAACATGGGGGCTCTGGCCTTTTCCTCAACATCTGGAAAGCGGGATGGGGACTGCAATAACGCGTCAGCTGGTGCCCGTGTACACACGTGTCAATATGAAGCGGGATTATACAATAGCGCAGATAAGGATGCTGCAAACTGTGCTGGCGCTCAAAGCTTACAAAGCGGCTCAGGGGCGTTATCCACAAACTCTGGCAGATTTGTCCTGGAAGCCGCCGACAGAGGATCCTTTTTGCGGGAAGCCGTTTGTTTATCGTCAGGAGGGAAAGGGCTTCCTGCTGTATAGCGTGGGGCCTAATCTGCGAGACGACGGAGGCTGCCCTCCGCGCAAGCCCGGCAAAATTAACGAGGAGGGCGACATGATCTGGCGCTGCCCCCGTTAAGCGGAGGGCAAAATGATTACATTACAACTTTTCTTTATGTTTTGCGTTTGTGGAAAGCCACGCTTTGCCTAAATACCTATTCAAACAAAAATGCCCTGGCTAATGAATGCCAGGGCTTTTTTAATCTCCAGGACAGGCTGATTTGTACAGAGCTACATGAGCTACATCTGCCCCCTATCTGCTGGGAGCAATGTGCCCAAGATTTATCTTTGGGCGAGCGAATTGCCTCGAAACAAAAGTCAGGCTTTATGGTGTGGATGGATATGTATAGATTCCGGCATTTTGATACACCGAGACGACTGTGCTTGTGGGAGTTCCTGGCGGACAAAGCTCCTTGACCCACTTTACATGACCGTCACAAAAGACCCAATTCCTTCCTTCATTATGTCGTGCTCCGGCTTCCCAGCGCGTCGGGGAGCCATAACCCGGATACATATAAAAGACAGAATAGCTATAGCTTCCCATCCCGAGCTCAGAAACTAAGAAACAACGCGCTGGATTAACAATAAGCGCCATCGAATTGGCATTCTGGCTCCAACCTAAATATACATTGGCCGCGTAGCTTAAGGGAAAGGCGGCAGCCAAAGCCGCTTGCGTATCTGCGGCAGGGGTGTAGCCAGCAGCTACAAGCATAGGATAATAGCCCTGATTGCCACCGTATTTGGACATACAGGCTTTTTCAGCATCACTGGGACAAACTAATACCTGTCGATTTTTAATGTATGGCTGTAATGAGATCGGCCAGCCCATCGCTCCCGGACGCCAATTATTGCTGGTGTCGTAGCAATCATACCATGTAGTAAATCCCCAGCATTCATCATAATCCTGCGCGTACATCATAAAGCCCAGGGCAATTTGTTTCATATTGGACAGACAGCTGGATTGACGCGCTTTTTCGCGCGCCCGGGCAAAAACAGGGAAAAGAATTGCCGCAAGAATTGCGATAATAGCAATCACGACGAGCAATTCAATAAGCGTGAAACCTCTTTGGCGTTGCATTGTTTAGCCCTCCTTTTCCTCGTCGAAGGAAAATTTTTCAATTTTTAACTTTTTTCTACATTATTTTTTTAAAAAATTCAATATATTTTTTTTGTTAAATTTCAATTAAAAGCAAAAAAGAAAAAACAACATTGCAGTTCACGCCTGCTATTTTATCTCCCCAATTGATTAGCCTGCTTTCGCCTAAAATGTGTTTCGCAGCGACTCATACAGGAATTATTTTATTTTTGGAGGCAGATATTAAATTGTTTTAAAGGCTAACATTTATCCTTAGCCGCTCTCGTTCAACTTCATCAAACCAATTTTCTAATTCCCGCAGCAAACGGCGCACGATTTCGGGATGTTGAGGGGCTAAATTATGTTGTTCTAGAGGATCCTGGGCAATGTTATACAATTCTGGCGGCGGCAGGGCTGTGATTTCTGGCTCCGGAAACGGCTCCTGAATGAGGCCATGCGCTACAAAATATTCATAATCATACATGGATATTTGCAGCCAGCTACAATCCTCTTGTGTGATGGACAACGCCGCCGGAATCGCGGGCCGCACGAGCTTCCAGTCGCCTTCCCGAATGGCGGCATTGCATTCTAATATGGGCCGATAACGATTCCATTGCCAGCAGCGCGGCGGATAAGCCAGCGTGCGGCCCTCCCGGATATAGGGCCACAGATTGACGCCGTCTAACGGCAAGCTGCCCTGTAGCCGCGGAACTTTCATCATATCCAGCAATGTGGGCAGCCAATCTGCCATATGAGTCATCATGTTCATCTGGCTCCCGCCCTCTAATTGCGCCGGCCAGCGCAACAAAAAGGGCACACGAATGCCGCCCTCATATACGCTGCCCTTGGCGCCATTGAAGCCACAATTGAAACGATTCAGGCATTCCTCCCCCTGCCCGCCAAATTGGGGGCCATTGTCGCTGCAGAAACATACGATTGTATTTTCCCGCAGCCCCAGCCGCTCCAGCGTCTCCAGCACTTGCG
This sequence comes from uncultured Armatimonadia bacterium, assembly GCA_964622325.1. Taxonomy (GTDB): domain Bacteria; phylum Armatimonadota; class Zipacnadia; order Zipacnadales; family UBA11051; genus JAJFUB01. The sequence continues at coordinate 10,667 of CAZUOJ010000043.1, read as the reverse complement.
CCACGCCTTTGTCCAGCCGCCGCAACATCCCGTACAGCGTTTTGACGCCAGCCGTAGCTTCCAGATCCGCAAAAGGCGCGATTTCTTCCCCCGGAGCCTGAAGCGGCGTGTGAGGAGCATTATATGTGAGATGCAAAAAGAAGGGCTCTCGTTGATGGCGTTCCAGAAAGGCAACAGCTTCCTGTGTGAAGACATCAGTCAAATAGCGCCCATCCGCCCGCACAACTTTATCATTGTATTCCAGCCGCCATTGATAATAATCATGCATTCCGCCGCGAAAACAGACGGCTTCCGCAAAGCCGCGCCGCGTCGGGGAATAGCGCAGATCATATGCGCCCAGATGCCATTTGCCAATGAGGCCCGTGACATAGCCCGCTGCCTGCAAATGATCCGCCAGCGTTCTCTCGCGCAGCGCCAGCCGCTCCAGGCCGCGCCATTCCAGCGTATCAATGGAGCCTGTGCGATGCGGATAACGGCCTGTGAGCAAACAAGCCCGGGAGGGATTGCATACAGGCGAGGCCGCATAATGCTGCGTAAAACACACGCTTTCTGCCATCAGCGCATCCAGGGCGGGCGTTTCGGATAAGCCGCCATTGAAGGCGCTGAAATCCCCATAGCCCATATCATCCACGAGGATAAACAATAAATTCGGACGGGCGGACATGTTGCTTCCCTTCAGACAAGATGGCAATGGGCCGGGCGGCTAAAACAGGCAAAATGACAATGGATAGCTAAAGACAAGCTGGCAAGGCTATTTGACAAAGAGCCGTCTTAGCCCTAGGAAGCGGGCTGTGTGCATTCGCTTGGATTATAGCTTGTCCAGCCAGCCCTCTTTGAGCTTGGCGCCCCAGCATTGAGGATGGCCATTGCGGCGCGCGCCAAAGATAATCCATTTGTTATCCGCTGTCATATACGGATGGGCATGGCTCCATTGTTTGCCATCATATTCCGTCCGTGTAAAGCACACACGGGCTACACGTCCGGAGGCGAAGCTGCCTACATAAATGGGGACGCCCGGCTCGCCTGTGTCGCCCAGCCAATATTTGCCATCACGCGAAACGCTAATATGCCCAAAGCGCAGAGGGCCCTCATACACAAGCGTGGGATGCGTATCTTCCACTTTACAGCGCCAGATATTGCCTTTGCTGCTGGCGTCCCAGCCTGTGGAGAAGAAAATCTCGCTTGTTTGGCCAATCCAGGCCTCATGGCCTGTCGGGCGAAGCGTATGGGGCTGATCGGCAGGAAAATAGCGCACTGGGCCGCCAATTTCTAATTCCGCCAGCAGCACGACTTTCACATCAGGCATCTGATTGAGCTGTATCAGCACGCGATTGCGGCCATCCCACGAAAATTGCTCATGTTTTGCATGAAAGCCGGGCTTGTCCAAAAGCACGCTCCATTGCCCTGTCTGTAAATCACATAAATGCACTTGCGCAGGCGGCGCAGGCTGGCCCGGCGGCGCAGGCTGGCCCGGCGGCGCAGGCTGGCCCGGCGGCGCAGGCGGCGTCACGCTCACGGCATAATAGCGATGATCAGGCGACACAGTCCCATAGCTGTAGCTGCCGCGCTCCGCCGGCAATTCCACTACATCTTCAATGCGCAATGTAAGATAATTGCAGCGCCGCAGCATCTTCTTGCCATTTACAGTCTGCGCATAATACAGCCATTCGCCCCAGGCGTGAAACGCGGGGAAGGGCGGCTTGCCCGATAATATCTCATGGCGCGAGCCGTCAACGAGATCAAAAATCTCAATGCCGCCGGGGCGCTTTTCCGTGGAATAATAGCGAATAGCAATGCGGCGTCCTGTCGCATCCCCATAAGGCTGTTCGCCGTAAATGTTATCAGCCGGGCGCTCATCGGCGCCCAGAAGATATATCTCCGCGCCGCTCTCCGGATCAATTTCCACAGGCTGCCCCAGCCCCTGCGCTTGTCCCTCCCCCGAATGGGTAAAAAGCAGAATGAATAGGATCAGTAACATTATGTTGAGCATCACATTTTCTTTTTGAAATTTTATTTAATTTCTGTTTTTTCTCTTGTTTTCCTCTTTTCTTTTATATTGGATCTGACCTTTAAAATTTGTTTGATACATATACAATTATGTTGTATTATCATAATTACTAATTACTCACAAAATAAAATTATTTGAAGTATTTAAGGAGCGTTCTTATGACTCGGACAGTAAGCGTCGTTTGCGTAATGTTGGGCGTATCGTTTGAGTTGACGGCCTTTGCGCAAATGTTGGCCGAAGGCCGATTGTGTCACTGGATGGCGCTTAATCAGACGACAAACAAATTATACGTATCCAACCTGGGTACAGCTAATGTCAGCGTCATTGATTTAGCATCCAATAGCGTGAGCACTGTGATCCAAGTTGGGCAACGCCCGGAGATGATTGTGACCGACGAATCCGCTAATCGCATCTACATATCAAACGCTCTGGATGGCACTATCAGTGTAATTGATGGTGAAAAAGATGAAGTTATCGCGACGGTGAAGGTGGGCCGCGGGCCGTGTGGAATCGCAATAGATCCCCAAAAGAAGCGGCTCTACGTCGCCAATCAATTAGACGATAATATCTCTGTAGTGAATACTGAAAGCAACGAAGTCACACACACTATTCCGACAGGGGATACGCCTTTTGCTGTTGTGTTGGATCCTAATACTGAAAGAGCCTATGTGTCCAATTTCAAAGATGGGACGATTTCCATTATTGATACAGCAGCAGAAACCACAATAGCGAATGTTCCCGTGGGGCCGCAACCATATGGGCTGGCCTTAGATGCGGAAAACTCGCTTCTTTTTGTGGCTTTGTTTGGCGCCACAGCTGTTGGGGTCTTAAATACAAACGAAAAACGTCTCTTGGGCTCTATTCCTGTAGCGCATGGCCCCATTGGGCTGACACTTGATAGGGAATGGAAGCGACTTTATGTAGCAAATTTACGAGGGCAGTCCGTTTTTATCATCAATACCGAAAATTTGCGGTTTCCTAGTGGATCAATTAGCCACCTCAATATGCCCGTTTGCGTTCAAGTGCGGGAAAGCGATCATCGGCTCTACGTATCTAATCGTGGCGCTAATGTGGTGAGCGTTATTGATCCTCGCACAGGGCAATTTTTGGCTAATATCGCCTTAGCTCCTACGCCAGGCGGAGAATGGCCTCCTGAATTGCCCACCGATTAATTCCCTCATAGATACTGGCATTATATTTTTTTAGAAGATTTGATAAAATCCACACATTATTTAAACTCTAAAAAATATCCTTTTACAGTTCTATGTATGGCCTCGAGGCCAGAGGATAGTCCATTCTTACAGAAATGAAGAAACTATTATGAAAAAAATACAACGGATTCATTTTTCATTAGACTATTTAATTGTTTTAAACTTTATAGGGCTGATGTGTTCTTGGGGTAACATGCAAATGCCTCCCGCCGTCGAAGCGTCTATGGGGGCTGTCGTTAATGGCGATTTTGCGCAGATCCGTCCTGAGGGGGAGGGCTTTGTGGGCTGGGATTTTCTTATTTCGCGCCAGGCCGCTGTCCGACTCGCTATAGATCGCACAGGCGGCCGCAACAATAGCAGTGCGCCGCTTTTTCATAATGAATCTCCCCTTTCCCCTCATGTCTATGGCCGTTTCCGCCAAACTGTTAAAGTTCTGCCCAATATGGGCTATCGCTTATCCTGCTGGTGCAAGGCACAAAACGCCGCTGCGGGGAATCATTGGACAGATTGGAAGACATATATGCTGTGGCTGCCGAGCGGCTCCTACGATTGGCAGCGCGTGGAGACGTATTTTACAACAAAGCCTGAGCAGACAGAGCTTGATTTAGGCCTGAACATCGTGGATGTGACGGAACAATTGTGGATAGATGATGTGACATTAATTCCCGATTTAGCTGCGGCCCAAAAAGATGCCTTGTGGCTGGGATTTTATTGTGCGCCCGCTGTGAATGTGGAGCAAGAAGAATTATTGTATCGGATATGGACATTCAATGCCCCGGCGGAAGCGACTTTAAAATTGGAAGTGCGCGCCGGCGCTGCGCTGATTGGAGAAGCCTCCGTGCCCGAGACGAGACTTCCGACAGCCCAGAAAAAGAACAACGAATCTTTGACAGAATATGCAGGGCATCTGAAGCTGGCTGCAGCGGCTGCGCGTTCGGGCATTGTGCGTGTTTTGCTCCAAGATGCGGCGGGAAAGCGTATATTAACAGCGGAGCGGCCTGTGGAGCTGCTCAGCGCTGCTTATGCGAGGGCGCGCTGGCTAGCCGCCCAAACACAAATGCAGGCTTTGAGGCAAGCCCTACGCCAATGGGAACGAAAAGGCTTGCCCACGGATTATCCGCGCGTCACAGCCACTGTGGCGGAGAATTTTTTGCCCTGGATTGAACAGGACATCCAGCGCGGCGATGTGCGCCTGGCGATACAGGAACTGGAGGAGCTGCATGAGGCGCTGGCGGCTGCTTTACAACAATGCGACGAGCCGCCCCCTATTACGGCGCTTGCGGTGCCCCGTTACACAGGCGGCCCCATTCGCCTTAAGAATGGGCATTTTGAAGCGGAAGTGCGCTGGCCAGATGGCAAACGCGAGCAGCGCCCTGTGTTTTTTCTGGGCTATGGGCATTTTGGCAGCGTCAAACGCGATTTGGAAAAATTCCCTGCCTATGGCTTGAATATCATCCAGGTGGAATTTGGCCCCAACAGCGTCGTGCGTCCGGATATGTCCTGTGATATGCGTGTTGTTGAAGAATTTATTGGGCTTTTGGAGCGCGCGGCGAAAGCAGGCGTCGCTGTGAATCTGCTGCTCTCTCCCCATTATTTTCCCCAATGGGCTTATGAGAAATGGCCCGAAATTGGCGGCGTGGAGGGCGGCTTTATCCGCTTTGATATTGATGCTCCGCAAGTACGCGCCATCCAGCAGGCTTTCTTTCGCGCTGTGATCCCGCGACTGCGCGGCTATCCGGCATTGCATAGCCTGTGTCTGAGCAATGAGCCCATTTATGTCAGCGCTCCTAACAGCGCCTACAATCGGCAAAAATGGCAGGCCTGGCTGGCAAAACATTATAACGGCGATATTGCCCGCCTGAATGCCTTATACGGCACAAATTATGCTTCTTTTGCTGATGTGCCGATACATTCGCGTGACAATCTGGAGCCCAGCCCCCAATTGTATGACTGGATTACATTCAACAATGAGCGCTTTGCGGCGTGGCATCGCTGGATGGCGGAGCAAATCCATACATTGGCGCCGGAAATTCCCGTGCACGCTAAAATAATGAATGGCGCTTTTTCGCCGCGCTCCGCGCTGCTATGGGGCGTGGATGTGGAACAATTCTGTGATTTGTCGCAGATCGCCGGCAATGATTGCTGTAATTGGTATAATCGGCGCCCGGACAGCCGGCTGGGCAACGGCTCCCTGGGCGAGATGATGTTCTATGATTTGCTCCGCTCCATGCGCGGCCAGCCTGTGTTCAATTCCGAAAATCATGTCGTGCCTGATCGCGATTGGGATCCTGTGCCCGGAATGCATATGCGCAATCTTCTCTGGCAGGGCGCCCTGCACGGAATGGGCGCCAGCACGATGTGGGTGTGGGAGCGTACAACGGATCCGAATAGCGATTTTGCGGGCAGCGTCATGCATCGGCCCCTTTTGTGTGATGCGCACGGCCGCACGGCATTGGATCTCATGCGGCTGGCGCCGGAAATTGTGGCTCTCCAGCAGGCGCCGGCGCGCGTGGCGCTCGTGTATTCGCTCGCCAGCCTTGTCTGGAATACGCGTTATCCCGCGCTCGTGGCAGCCGCGTATGAGGCGCTCACGCAATTAGGCGAAAAAGTGGATTTCCTGACATGGCGCCAGCTTGCCCGCGGGGAGGCTATGCGCTATCAGGCTCTGATCTTGCCCGGCGTGTCGCATCTGGAAGAGGAAGGCTTTGCGGGAATTAAAAGCTTCGCTGCTGCGTCTGGAAAACAGCTAATTGGCCTCGGCGAGGGCGTGCTTTGCGCCGATGAATACAATCGCCCGCGCTCCATTAGCGGCCTTCCGTTAGTGTCCCTGCCAGAGGCGGATAGCTACACGCTGGCGCAGAGGCTGCGGCAAGCTTTACGGCTGGAGTGGCCTGTGCGTGTGGCTGTATCGCCCGTGAAGCCTCCTGCAGGCGTGGCGGCGCAGCCGCCTGTCGTGGGCTTTCGCTGGGCACGCGTGGGCAGGCGCTATCTTGTGAATGTGTGCAATTATGGCGCGCAGCCTGTCATTGTCCGCGTGTCTTGCCAGGGCGCCTCACGCGTGACAAATTTGTTCAACGGGCAGCCCGTTCGCAATGCGTTGCGTCTTTTGCCTCTGGAGCCCCTGTTGCTGGAGGCTCGTTAAGAGACATTCCATTGCCCGTAAAATAATAAGCCATATTTCTTTCGCGCCGAAGCAAAATTTACGCCGCCGCGCCTGGAGGAGGCGGGGCGGCGTGTGTTTTTGCTCAGATTGTTATTCTCCCGCAAACGCTTGGGAGCTCTTTAGAAGGTTCCGTTTTTGAGGGCGTCAAATTTTGCCGGGCCCAACGATTTCGCCAGCCATTTGCCGTGGCCATCCATAAAAGTGACATTCATTCCGTCATTGTGCTTGAATTGGAGGGAATTCCAGGATCCTGTATCCGTAATCAATCCCTGGCCGCCTCCAGAAGTGCACGCCGTCACACATGTACAGGAGCGCCAGCTCTCCAGATACAGGGAAGTGTTGGCAGGATTTTGATAATCATCAATCTTCTGGCCATAATGACAGTTAAACATCACATAATCGGTCAGCATAACGCCGCCCCAGCAGCTCGCCGGATTGCCTCC
>CAZUOJ010000043.1:0-3742 GCA_964622325.1 uncultured Armatimonadia bacterium | reverse complement strand
GCAATAATGGCAATGACGACGAGCAATTCAATTAATGTAAAACCCTTTTGGCGCATAAAGCCTTCCTCCTTTTGTGAAAAAATTTGCAAAACCTGTGCCATTTTATCGAAATTATTTTTAAAGTCAAGCATTTTTTGCCAAATTTTTCATTCTCATTAAGCGCCGCGTCGCGGCCTGCCTTTTTATGAAAATGTTGTTTTCTTTATAATTTTTCTTAAACACATAGCCCTGTCTCAAAATTGAGACAGGGCTATGGGGAACTTTATGCGCCTGTATTTTCGGCAAATGAAAAAATTATGTCCTCTGCATGCTTTATTCCACTGTAACCGTCTTGGCCAGATTGCGCGGCTGATCAATATGTTCGCCGCGCAAGCGCGCAATATGATACGCCAAAAGCTGCAGCGGAATCGCCACCAGAATGGGGCTGACGAGCTCCGGACAGCGCGGAATCCAGATCATGTCATTGGGCTGACTGGAGACATCTTCCGGGCTGGCATTGGGATCCACGCCTGTCTGTTCAATCTGCGTGTCTCCCTCTGTCGCCACGGCAATCACGGGGCCATTGCGGGCTTTAATTTCCATAATGTTGCCAATCATCTGATCCCGCACTTCGCCCTCCACGGCAATCGCCACTGTGAACATGGAGGGCTCCACGAGCGCAATCGGCCCATGCTTCATTTCACCGGCGCTGTAGCCTTCGGCATGGATATAGCTGATTTCCTTCAGCTTGAGCGCGCCCTCCAGCGCCGAAGCCAGATTAACGCCCCGGGCAATATACAAAGAATTGGGGCGCATGGCGTCGCGCCGATATGTCGTCGCCCACCAGCCAGATTCCGCGGCGCGCTTTTCGCCTTCCTCAATCACAATGCCATGCTTGGCCCATTGCTCGCGCCGCAAATCATAATATTTTTCCGCAATGCGAATAATTTCATCCTCGCGCGCCAAAAGCGCCTGCGCCTGCTTGGGACATTCCAGCAACGCCGCCTTCATCGCCCGAATCTCCTCCGGGCTGGCCGCCCCGCGCACTTCCGCAAAATACAGCGCTATCAGCTCAATTGTCAAAAGCTGTAAAGTGTAGGCTTTCGTGGACGCCACGGCAATTTCGGGGCCCGCCTGGATATACACAACGCCATCTGACTCGCGGGCAATTGTGCTGTCCACGACATTGACGACAGAGATCACTTTCGCCCCGCGCTCCCGCATATCCCGCAGCGCCAAAAGCGTATCCATCGTCTCTCCAGATTGTGTAACAGCGATTACGAGCGTGTCATTCAGGACGATGGGGCTGCGCGCGCGCAGCTCCGGCGCCAGATCCGCCTCCGAGGGGATTTTCGCCAGCTTCTCCATCACAAAGCGCCCCACCACGCCGCTGTGATAAGCCGTGCCACAGGCTGTGAACACGACTTTGCGCAGGCGTTTGATTTCTTCTTCCGTCAAATTGAGCCCCTCCAGACGAATGGGCTCATCCGGCGAAATCAATCGGCCCGCCAGACAGGCATACATCGCCTCGGGCTGCTCATGTATCTCCTTGTGCATATAATGCTCATGGCCGCCCTTGCCGGCCGCCTCAGCCGGCCAGGGGATGATATACACATCCTTTGTGATGGGATTCAGCTCCAGATCCGTCAGCTCAATGCTGTCGGCTGTGATGAGCGCCACTTCATCATCATCAATAACATACACGCGATCTGTCTCGGGGCGAATGGCCGGCATATCAGAGGCAATATAATTTTCCCCTTCGCCAATGCCCACTACAAGAGGGCTGCGCCGCCGCACCGCCACAAGCTGCCCCGGGCTGTCGGCGCAAATAATCCCAAAAGCAAAAGCCCCCCGCAGTCGATGGACGGCCTGCACAACGGCCTGCCGCAAATCCCCCTGATAATATTTTTCTACAAGATGGGCCATCACTTCCGTATCCGTCTGGCTGCGGAATGTATGGCCCTCAGCTTCTAATTCCGCCCGCAACTCCTGATAATTTTCAATGATGCCGTTGTGCACGACGGCAATTCTGTTATCGCAGGATAAATGCGGATGGGAATTTTCTACAGAGGGCTTGCCATGTGTGGCCCAGCGCGTGTGGCCAATGCCGATTGTGCCATAAATCGGATCCTTTTCCAAAAGAGCCTGCAGATTATCCAGCTTGCCGACTACGCGGCGCAATTCCAGACGCCCATCGTCCGTGATTACGGCCACGCCCGCCGAATCATAGCCCCGATATTCCAGCCGCCGTAATCCCTGCACACAGATGGCAGGAGCTTGTCTTTTGCCTACATAACCAACAATTCCACACATCTTCAATTCCCCTCGTTCTCTGTCCGCACAGGCAATTCATTTCGCCTCCAGCGGACACAAAGATAAGCCGGCCCCAGGGCCGGCATATTTCACATTCCCAAAACTTAAAGCCCAAACGATTTCAATTATAAACAGCTACGGCCGAAAACACAAGAGCTTCCCTCTTCCCCGCTGCTTATATTTTTTGCTTGCTCCCTGATTTTTATGCCTGATTGAGGCTTTTGGCTGTGCAAGCACTTTCCCGTTCTCCCTATCCTGATGACGGAACAGCCTTCATTAACGACTTTTGCCCTGAAATATTTTGCCTTCAGTCTGTCATTCATTTTCTTCTTTCGCAGGCGGGGGCGCAGGCGCAGGCGCCGCTGGCGACATCGCTTGCGCCCGGATGACAGGCACTTTGGGATCAATGCGGACAACTTTAACTGTCGGCGGCAGATTGACCCGCCATTGCGCCATAATTTGCCCGAATCGCTCCGGAATGAGAAACACTGTATAGCCCCCCACGCTGCTATTGGGCCCCAAGGTCGTGGGCACCATATAGGGCAATCCGCTAATCACGGCCGAAGCTGTCGACCATATCTCTGCTGTATAAATTTTATTATCCACAACGAGCGTAAACTCATTATGTTCGTTGCCAAAAGGCACTTTTTCGGTGCTGTTATTCCACACAGTGACGCCCAGCGCCACAAACATATAGCCCGGCATCTTGTCTCCCAGTCCCACAACAAGCGTGGGATTAATTTCATACAGCTGCCAGGCCCATGTGACCGTTCCCGCGGGCTCTTTTTTTTCTGGCGGCGGAGGCGCCTGGGGCAATGCCGGCTGCACGGGCGCTTTAGCGGGGGCTTCAGGCAAGCTGGGCGCCGCCGGGGCCTCCACTTGTTTTTGAGGCAGAGGCGGCCCGGCCGGAAGAGGAGGAAGCTGCACTTCCGTTGCGGCCGGCAAAGCAGGCTGCGGCCGGAAAAAATTCAAATACACAAGCGCAGCCACGCCCGCGACAAACAACACGCTCGCGGCAATCGCCAGCCACACATACCACGGAAATAAGCCGCGCCGCTTTTCCTTTGCCGACAACGCCTTAAAGCGCTTCCCCATCGCCTCTCGCCTCCCTCCGTATGGCGCCCTTTGGCCCTATGTCGTCTCCTCGCGCATGCAGCCTTGAAGCCAATGTTTTCCCGCGTCTTTTAGCCTGAGGCGCTGCACGCGCTTCTTGTCATTGCGAAAGCGAAAAAGGATGTTCTCAGGCCCTGCCATTAGCGTCTACAAATATGTGCGGAAGAATTCATGAGCTTTGTTGTTCGCAAACATATGCTCGCCGGGATGGATGTCGGCCCACAAATGCTCTTCAGCGCCTGCGGCACGATAAATTTTTTGCAGGGCCACAAAGCTTTCCAGTTGATCCTCAATGAAAAAGCATGTATCGTGGACGCCCATCTCGACAAGCAAAGGC
>CAZUOJ010000042.1:1623-28420 GCA_964622325.1 uncultured Armatimonadia bacterium | reverse complement strand
AAAATCGCAATAATGGCGATGACGACCAGCAGCTCAATCAATGTAAACCCACGACGCATTAAAGCTACCTCCTTTTTAGTTAAGATTTAGTTAACTTGATATTTATATTTCCTCCCTTCCATATGAAATTATTCGTTTTCAGGGTGTTATTTTCCTGCTTTCCTAATCGAAACTGGCTGTATTTTCGTTTTGTAAAGAAACCGTTAAAGCATTAATGCACATTAATACGGCATTTGCGACACGGATTTGCTCACCATCGCAATGGCCACCGTGCCCATCCCCACGAGGCCCATACCACACGAATAGCCCGCCATCAGCACTGTGGCGTATTGCTTCCAGCGCCGCGCTCCGAACCGCGGCACGAAATAATACTGGCTGATGAGCGCGCCAATCATCTCCGGGAACACATAATGCGGCAGCGTTCCCAGGCCCCGCACTATGCCATAAATTAGCATGATGGGCAACCGCATGCGCGCCAAAATGAGATACGACACAATCCCGAACACAAAGCCCCACATCGCCCGCTCCATACTCCAGGCCTTATAAAACAGGCTCCGCTCCGGATTGAGCGTGGAAGTCATCCACAGGCCCGCTTCCAGCGCGCGCAAATGCCACATCTTTTGGGCATACGGATAATACACCGAGGGGATGGGCGCCAGCCGCCAGATAAATTGCCAGAACAGCAAACTGCAAAAGATAGTAATTGGCCACACTAACAGCTCCGCCTTAATCAGCCCCGTAATCCGTGTTCCTGTCAGCTCCAGAATGCGGAAGCGCTGCGCCTGGCCGCCATGATCAAAATTCGGAATCGGCGCAAACCAGATGTCTATCCCCTTGTAGCCGCTCTTGATGATGGCGGCCTCCTTGACCATCGGGATCCCCACCCATTGCCCCGTCAGGCCAATCATGCGCGCATCAATGTACGAATTGAGCGGCGTCAGCACAAAGCCAAACAAAATCACATACAGCAGGGGGAATTTCGGCACGAGCAGCCAGCACAAAATAATGTAGCCAATCGTGGACACAACAAACATGGCAATCGCCAGCCACATCGGGATATCGCCCCGGCCCGGCGGCACCGCCCACGAGCGCTCAATCCGCTCCCCCCGCGTACGATGCTTCGCATCCCGATATGCCTGCTGCAGGATTGTGCCAATCCCGATTACGGCCACGGCAAACGAAATGCCAATCCCCACGCTGAAATAAAAATCGATGCGATTGTTGAAGGAAGTGGCGATGGTATCCATCTCGGGCTTCCAGCCCTTTAAAATCCCCTGCCGATACAGCCACGGATTGAGAATAAAGGTGAGGAGCGCCGAAACGAAGCCGCCCACGACGGCGTAAAAGGGCATCACAAAGCCGGCGCCGATGGAGCCCAGATCCGTGGCAATGCCGGTCGGGCAGGCCGGCAGGATATTGGCCGTGGTGCGCGTCAATTCAATCCACGGAATGGGCAAAAGCTGCAGCGGCTTGGTCATAATCGCCCCGGTGATGGTCGGAATGCCCACATAAAACGCCCCGAAGACAAGCCCAATCATCGCCCCAATGCTGAAAATGCGCCAGCGCCAGGTCTCCTGTTTGCTGGTCGCTTCCGCCAGCGCCGTGGAGCCCTGAGCGGTAATCGCGGCAAAGGGGAAGGGCAGCCGTTCATAATCGGAGGTAATCCGAAACAGCGCGTAGCCCAGCCCGAACCAGTTCAGCCGTCCCAGCACGGTGCCCAAAAGCAAGATGGCGCTCGGCACAAGCCAGTCCGGATGGAAAAAGGTTCGGTGCAGGATGGCTTCGGAGGTGGGCTGGGGGACAACCCAGGTCGGCACTTGGGAAGCAATCCCCATTCCCTCGGCCGCTGGCGACCGCACGAAATACTGATCCCAGATTTTGCCCGCAAAGGCGCCCCCCGCCAGCTGCAGCCCCCCAATCATTCCGGTGAGCGAGGAGGCAATATAGAAGAGAAGATAAATTTCCTGGCGCTTCAGCGTCATAAACGAACGCCGCGCCACTTCTGTGAAAAGAATAATGGTCGTCCATTCCGCCGCCGGCCCCAGCGATTGCCCCGCCACCAGCCCCAGATATATCGCCCCTGGCATCATCACAAAGCCCACGAACAGCGCGCCCACGACACACTTCATATCAAAGCCTTCTTCGAAGGTCGTGGGCGTCTCCATCAGCCCGCGATACAGTTCCAGTTCCGGGTCAACATGAGCCATGCGCTTCCTCCAAAACTGACATTTCGGTCCTGTGGCCCCTGCGGCCTAGCCCCCATTTCGGGGCCAAATAGTCTCTTTTTTAAGCGCCCGAATCTTCCCCGTCGCCTGAAATATTCCTTCTCAAGCTATTCTCAGGCCCCTATAGGGGCTTAGCTTTGCTTTTTGCCCGCACAGCTGTCGGTCCCGTTAAACGCTGCGGAAGGCTTTGCCTATCAGGGCTTATCCCTGGCTTTTTTGCCGGCACAGGCAGGAGCGCCTCTTATTAGCGCCCTCTTGCCCCCTTAGCTTAGGCCTGCAGGCCTGTCTTTAGGCCTACAGGCCAGGGCGCCGCCTGTCAGCGCCCCCTTGCCTCCTAGCTGCTCCCCGCATCCTGTTGCGCGGACGGCATTTGCCCCTGCGCCTGCAGGAGCGCCAGCGCCCGGCGCCCATATTCGCCCTTCAAGCCCGCGGGGAAAGTCCGCCACAGAAGATATTGCTTGCGCAGCATATTGATGAAATTGCGCGTCACACGCAGCCAGGAAGATTGATCGCCGCTTTCCCGCACAATCAGCGCCTCGATCTGATAGACTTCCGGATCCTCCGTCGGCATTGTCCGCAGATAGAGCTTTTCGGACACGCCCAGATCATACGGCGCCAGCCACACCATCAGGGCCTGTTGATAGCCGGTCCCGTATTCATTTTCCACTGTGCTGAATTCAATATCGGCCGTGGAGAAATTCCCCAGCGAATAATCCGCATGCGCCGCCAGATATTCATTCAAAAACATATTCACGCCCAGCGCCTGATCGCCCGTCACCGTGAAGGGCAGCTTCATAAAGATTTCGTCGCCCTCGGGCTCGGGCAAATGCCAGCGCCGCTCAATGCCCGGCGACGCAATATCGGAGGCTTTGCGGGCCGGATAAATCACGGACAGAAGCACCGTCAGCATGATGACGATAGTGGACCAGACGGCCGACAGGGACGAATAATTCAAATTCAGCCCTGCCAGAAGCCCTGTCTCGGCCAGAATCTTGGACAGCACCTGCCCGAACAAATAGCCCGCCACCGCCCCCAGGATGGCATACACACAGGCTTCGGCGATAAACAGCGCCGCGATGTGCGTCGGCGCCAGCCCGAGCGAACTGTAAATATAAATCTCGCGCACACGCTCATATACAGAGCCCAGCATCGTGTTCAGACAGATGAGCGCCGCAATCAAAATCGGAATAATGAGCTCCTGGACATTCTTGAAGCCCGTTTGCGACACGGCGCTGCACAGGAAAGTCAGCCCGCCAATGCCGCCGTACAGATTCAGCTCAACGCGCGACATCAATTCTTCCAGATTCCGCTGCACGAGCTTCTTGTTTTCCTCCGGCGTCTTCGCCTTCATCGCAATGGCCACGGAGCGCAGCTGCCCGCCCTGGCCAATCAAAAACTCATACGGCACGATCAGACAGCTGTCGGGCGCCAGATGGATGTATTCCCGCAGCTCATCCTCGCTCATCTTCTGGCCTGGCTGTTGTTGCTGCTGTTGCATCTGTTCTTGCATAAGAAGATAATCCACAGGCGTGATGGGCTCGCCGTCCAGATCCTCGATTTTCTTGAAGCGGCTGGAACTGACAATGCCAATCACGCGCAACGGCACGCCGAACACCGTCACGGATTTCGCCCCTGCGGCGGCGTCCTCCGGCGTAATCTTCAGCTTCTCCGCCATCGCCTCGGGCAAAATGGCGGCCAGCGTCTCGCCGGGCTCAAACCAGCGCCCGCCCGGCAACAGCGCCGTCTGCGGCCGCGTCACCTGCGCCTCCTCCGGCGACAGCCCCACCAGCGCCGTCGCCGCATACACTTCGCCCGCGTGGGAGACATCAACGAAGGATTGTTCGCCCACTTTGGCGGAGAAATACCACGCCCGCGGCGCCACCGCATACAGCTTTTTGTCCGAAAATTCATTGCGCATGACGCGAGCGGTCGGCTCCCCAATCGGCTCCCAGGTCTTATCCCGGATCATAATCCCATCATAGGGCGCCTTATAGGGCAACAGAATCCGATTGGCGCGCACGCCGGTCACGACGGAAGTGCAGGACAGCACCGTAAAGGTGAGCAGCACGAGCGTCAGACAGGTCAGGATCGTGCGCACTTTCCGCCGCCGCATATTGGAAATCCCCAGACTGAAAGCCGCCGCCGAGGCCGACAGGCGCCCCACATCCGCCGTCCGAATCCCCGTCTGCTCGTAGCGCATTTCGCGCATTTGATTCTCGAACTTCTGCACGATAATGCTGACTACGATGACCGTCAGCGCCAGGATAATGAAGGCCAGCAGGATAATCACGGGCGTGAAAGTAATGGCAAAGGCCGGATGCACGAGCGCCAGCGCAAAGAATACCAGCATGAATATCCCGAAGAATCCGATAATCTGCCATTTGATATCGGGCGCGGCAATAAGCAGCCGCTCCGCAAAGAAGGCAAAGGGCATCAGCATCGCCAGATAAAACAGCACGCCCTTAATGACATCATTGCCCGTTGCCCGCACATCCGGATAGGCGCGGGATTCATACGACCAGGCGGAGCGCGCCGCCGTCAGGAAGCGATCATACAGCCGATCCCGCAAATAGCCCGCCGCTTCCTCCAGATACTCCATCGCCTGCTGGTGCGCCTTTTCCACGCGCTGATTGCGTATCCCGTGCTTTGCCAGCTTCTTAATCCGCGCCTCGTCCAGCGCCACCATATCCCGCGCCACTAAATACGGCGTCGCATACATAAACGGATGATTATCAATCAAATAGCCCTCGCCCTCGGGATTTTTCGGCGTGGGATTCACGAGCACGAAGCGCAAGCCCAGCACGCTCGCCCCCATCGTCACCTTCACATTCGTCCCGGCTGGACAGAAGATCAGCGCCACCGGCTCGTAGGTCGACTCAAACGGCTGCGGCGGCAGCGGCAGACAATAGCCGTATTCATAGGGCGTGGCGTCCGTCGTCGCATCGTAGATGTGAATTTCCCGCAACAGCTGGAAAAAGCGCTGATCCACCATATCATAAATAGTCATGGGCAGACACGGGAACATCACGCAGGTGACGGGCTTGATGTCCTGATCACATTTAATTGTGATCGGATAGGCTTCATTGCCATTGACGCCCATATCCGGGGCAAAGGAGACATGCCCATCCTTGGGATCCAGATAATACCCCTCGATGGGGATTTCCCCCGGCTTGGCGCGCACATTGGGCAGCCCGGCGATATACAGATAGCCGTCCTCGCCCACCTTATCAAAGACCTCACAGCGCACGCCCATTGCGGACTTCTGGCCCGTGCGAGCCACCGCAATCGCCCCGGGAATGGGCTCATCCGGAAAAGTGCTCACCTCCGGCTCAAATTCCACCAGCCGCCCCCGCACCTCCACAAAATTGTCCTCCAGATCCAGCGCATACAGATCCCGCGGCTTCGTGATATTGACTAAATCCGCCAGCAGACAGGCGAGAAAGTTCGTCTGATCAAACACATTGGCAAATTGCACATGCTTGGGAATATCCAGCGGCGTATCCACTAACGGGCGCGAATCGTTAATCGTCCCAAACCCCACCGCCGGCACACCGATTAAGGTCGCCACCTCATTGCTCATAGCCAGTTTTCCGGCCATATAAGACTGCCAGTTCTTGCCCTTCAGGGCATTGATGCCGTCCACAAAACGCGTTTCGGGCGGCACACCCAGATAGCGTGCAATGATGGCGGCATATTCCCGCGCCTTCTTGCCAATCTGCGAAAACTTCCACTGAATGTCTTCCCGATAATTGTAAAAATAGCCCTTGTAAAAGATGCCAAAGGCCGAATTATGGCTGGACAAATCCACGGCCAGCCAGAGCGCGATGTCATCCTTGGAAAAGTCCATGGCGTCGCTGGCGTCGTAAATGGCCTGTTGAATCTGATTGAGGATTTGCTCTTTGGCGCTCGTGTCGGGGCTGCGCCGCAAGGGCTTGGCCTGCCGCAACAGCTCTTCCACGCGCCCCACGGCTGTTTTCATTCCGGGGAGCGCCTGTTGCAGGGCGCGCAAGAGCTCCAGGCGTCGCGCCAGTTCCGCCTCGCTCAGCTTCCGCTCATACAATTTGCCGCGATTGGGATCCAGCTTTAGCTGACCTGTGCGCGGATTGACCGCGAGCGTTTTCGCCACTAGCTTTTCGGCAGCGCGCAGCTTTTTTTGGGCTTGATGGACGGCTTTGGCCACGCGCCCCAGCGCGCGCAAGCGCTCCTGGGCAATCTCCTCCGGACTTTTGGCTTCTTCCGACTCGCTTAAATCCTCTTCTTCCCAGACGCTGGCCGCCGCCTCATCCAGCCCCCGCCGGCTTTCGCGCACGAGGCTGTATAGTTTCTTCACATAGCGCTCATTGCGGGCGCCCCGATAACGCCGCGCCAAAAAAGCCTTCTCCCCCGCCATCGCCTCAAAATGGCCCGCCGTGGCTAAAAAGATGAGGCTGCGCTTGGGCGGATATGCCTTGAAGGCCCGCGCTAGCTCCAGAAGCGCCGCGATGCTGATCGCGTTTTCCGCGCCCGGCGCCAGCTGCGGCACCACCGATATGGAATCATAATACGCCTGAATCACGACTTGTTGTTTTTTCAAGCGCTCATCCGTGCCCGGCAGCCGCGCAATGATATTTTCCCCCTCGACTTTCTGCCAATCCACATCGCAGCGCACATTGACCAGAGCTTCGCCCTTCTGGGCGATTGTGGCCAGAAGCGTATCCGCCGCCTCCTTGGAAATCCAGAAACGCGGAATATTTACCGGCATAGACAGGAATTTTTGCTCCGCCTCGCCGCGAATTGTTTCGCGCGGCTCGATGAACAGGACGGCCTTGGCGCCCAGAAGAGGAGCATTAAACCACTCGCGCCCACAATCAAAATCCAGCATCACAATACTGTCGATGACATCCTGGCCGTTGAAGGAAACTAAATCGCCTTTGCCGGCATAAATCAGCTTGCCCGTGAGGCCTTCGGGGGGCGTTTTGGGGACCTGGACTAAATTGGGCCAGAGGGGCAAAATCTCAAATTCCGGCCCGCCGCCTACAAGGCGCAATACGCCCGCGCGTCCTTTTTCATCATAGCGCGGCATCGGCACCAGCACCGGAAACTTCTCCACCGACACCTCCAGCCCCAGATTCCGAAACTCCTGCTCAATCAGCCGCGCGGCTCTCTGGCAGCCAGGATAGCCCGTCACGCGGCTGCCCAGACTTGCCAGCTGCGTGACAAAACGTTCTATGCGGGCCTGGCTGATGGCGGCGCTGACCGTATCATAATCCGTCTCCGAAACCAGCACCATCTCCCCCTCATCGCGCCCCCCCCGGCGCTGGGCCTCTGTGGCTTCCGCGATGAATGTCAACGCCAGCAGGATTAAAAAGAGCTTAGATAGCGGCAGGCGAATTTTCGGCGCCAACACCCCTCACCGCTTTCCTCGGGAATTTTATATATATGCTGCTTGAAGCAGCGCAAAACACGCACAGCTGCGGCAAAGCCGTCAAAACTGCCCTGAAGCCCCTCGCGTAACATTTGCCCGCCTGGGGGAAAGGCGATTTGCTAGAGACACCCGCTTGATGTGCTTCATCAGAAAATCATCTCCCGCTTCTGCCTCAAGGCGGACTATAAAAAGCAGGCTCCCAGCGAAACGCAGCGATACTTTAAAGCCGTCTGGATTTTAATGGGCACAATCAAAAGGCTTAAATTGTGAGGGCGTGCGACCGTCCCAGCCGCACGCCCTCGAAAAACACATTTGCATAACGCGGGACGCAGGACGGACGCTTTTCGCTCGTCGCACGCCCTCCAGAAGCTCTATTATTCTTCCCCCTCGGCGCCGGCCAGATGCCCCACGCGCAGATCAATTTCGGAACGCAGTTCAATTCGCTCAATCATCCCGTCGCGAATATGCACAATCCGATCCGATACATCAATCATCTTCAAATCGTGCGTGGCGGAGATGATAGTCACACCGCTTTCTACATTGAGCTCCTTGAGCAAATCAATAATTTCCTTGCCTGTTTGCAAATCCAGATTGCCTGTGGGCTCATCCGCCAGAATAATAGCGGGGCTGTTGGCCAGCGCGCGAGCCACCGCCACACGCTGTTGCTGTCCGCCGGAAAGCTCATACGGCTTATGATGCAAACGCCCGCCCAGCCCCACCAGCTCCAGAAGCATTCGCCCGCGCTCCATCATCTCATCCGTGCTCATCCCGGCAAAAATCATCGGCAATGTCACATTCTCCAGAGCCGTCATTACGGGAATGAGATTAAAGGTCTGAAAGATATAGCCGATTTTCCGACAACGCAGCCAGGCCAGCTCAAAGGCGTCCAGCTGCGCCATGTCCACTTCCTCAATGAAGCATGTCCCTTCTGTGGGCTTGTCCAGCCCCCCGACCATGTTAAACAGCGTGGATTTTCCCGACCCCGAGGGGCCCATAATGGACAGATATTCGCCCCGCCGGATGTCCAGATCCACGCCTCGCAACGCCGGCACTTCCACTTCGCCCATTTTATAAATCTTTTTCAGCCCTCGTGTGCGGACAATAAATTCATGTGTCGTGACGGAATCGTCGCGCACCATTTGGGCCGCGCTCAGCTTCTTTTCCACCCGGCGCCCAATCTCCTCCATTACTTCCTTCAAATCCGCCTTGCAAGTGGGACATACTGTCACAATCCCTGTCGTTTCAATCTCAGTCTGGCAATTCGGACATGTAATCTTCGCCATCTTGGCCTCCGCTTGACAATATCTGATTAAGCCCGCACAGGATGTTTCCGAATTATGTGAAAAGCCTTTTCCCCAAAGCTTCGTCCTGACGCCCTGAAACTGAGGATTAAATTTCCGTGGCCAGAGCCGCGGCGGCTGGCATTCGGGCCGCCCGGATGGCGGGCGCAATCGCCGCCACCAGCGACAGAATACAGCCCAAGACAATGGATAAGCCCATATAGGCGAGCATCATTCCCCAATTCATCTTGGCGGGCACATCCGCCCCATAGCGAATCATGGAGAGCAACAGCATCGCGATATGGCCTATGAACGCACCTACAATGGAGCCCAGCAAGCCTAATACAACAGATTCAATAAGGAAGATGCGGACGATAAATTGATCCAGGGCGCCCAGACATTTCATTGTCCCGATCTCGCGGAAGCGCTCTGTAACCGACATGAGCATGGCGTTTGTAATCCCCACGCCGCACACCAGCAAAGACATCACAACAAGCCATGTCTGGCGCGCCGCCCGCTGCTGCTCCTCCAGCTTTGCTTCTTCCTCGCCAGGCGCCACTTCGCCTTGCACACGCGTCACGCTAAAAGCGCTTTGCGCCTTCGCCTGTTCCAGGCCTTCGCTCACGACTTTCGCCGTCCAGACGGAACATAAGAAGGCAATGCCCAAAACAATGCCTGCTCCTGTAATAGCCGCGCGGCCCAGACGCAATGTTACATTACGAATGCTGATGCGCGCCGCCTCCCGCCACGGCAATGTGATTTGCCGCTGAATTTTTTCGTCTGTCGCTGTTGCGGCTGCCAACTTCGCCAGCTTTTTCGTATCAATCATCATTGCCCATCAAACTCCGCAAACAAACTTATTGAAATCTTAGGGAATATTTTATCATAAATTAAAAGCTTAACAATCTCTGCCCTTTCACATTAAATTTAAAATTGCTATTTTCGCTGTAGCTTGCCCTTTTCCTTTTTTTCGAAAAAATTTTTATTGAAATTTTTGTCAGGGCAAAATGAAATATATGCAAGCACTGGCACTTTCGTCCTAATTAAGCCTGTTTGAAAGCAGGCGACTTTGTTATTATGTTAGCACAAGAAATGGCAATTTGCCATCAAGACGAAACTTCTTTATGAAAACTCCAAATCCTTTACAAAAAGAAATATTACTTATTTCGCCCCCGCGTCCCGCGCGCGCGATAACACGAAAGGGCGTGATTTTTTGCCCGCAGCCCTATGCCGTGGGCATGGCCTCATTAGCTGTACATACCCTGTATGCCGCGTTAAACGAAGATTCTCCCCTGCCCTGGGAACGTGCTTTCCTTCCTCCCATTCAAGACTCAAAGCATCCACGCGCTATTTGTTCCATAGAAACAGGCACGCCCTTATCTGAATTCGCCGTCATTGCCATTACTTCCTCCTATGAATTGGATTGGCTGGCTATTCCCCAGGCTTTGGCGCAAAGCGGCATCCCGCCTCTGCGCGCCGAACGCCGGCCCCCTGAGGCTTATCCTCTAATTATCGTCGGCGGCGCGGCTATTTCCACATCCCCTTTGCCGCTGGCAGAAATATATGATGCCGCTTATATCGGCGAAATTGAGCCTGTGTTGCCCCTGTTGCGCCAGGCGCTCGCTTGTTCTCATCGGGAAGAGACGCTGGAGCAGCTGGCTGCCGTGCCAGGCTTTTTTGTTCCTGCTCTGGCGCCCAAAGAATGGGCCAGCCTTCGGCTGCCACGGCGTTATGCCTGCTGTCTGGATAATTTTGACACGACAAGCGTGATTCTTTCGCCCGCAACTGAATTTCCGAATCGCTTCTTGATTGAAATCGGACGGGGCTGTGGACGCTCATGCCGTTTTTGTTTAGCACGGCAGATTTATTGGCCGCTGCGCTGGCGCAGCCTGCCGCGGATCTTAGAGGCAGTGCAATTTGGACGCCAATACACATCAGACATTGGCTTTATCGCCGCGGCTGTGTCGGATTATCCGCATATTGAAAAATTATGTGAAGCCTTAGAAGCGCTGCCGCCTGATCTCAGCTTCAGCACATCTTCTTTGCGGCTGGAGTCCGCCCCGTTGAGCTTGTTGTCGCTATTAGCACGCCGTGGCCAAAAAACAGCTACATTTGCTCCTGAAGCCGCCACGGAACGCCTCCGACAGGCCATCGGGAAGGCGCTTTCTGAGGAAGAATTGTTTGCCGCTGTCCAGCGTGCTGTTGCTTCTGGCTTGAAGCGCCTGCGCTTGTATTTTATGCTCGGCCTGCCTGCAGAAACGCAAGCAGATCGCCAGGCGATTGGGGAATTAGCAAGACAGCTGCACAAGGCTTTCCCCAAAATGAAATTTCAATTCAGTCTCAGCGCGTTTGCGCCCCGCCCTCATACGCCTTTTGAGCTTATGCCGTTTGCCCCCCTGCGGCATTTGCGTCTGTGGCTTTCCCAAGCCCAGCGAGCTTTGTGGAATATTCCTAATATTGAGGTTTCCGTGGATTCAGCGCGCTGGGCAGCAATGCAAACAGCATTAGCCCGTGCGGATCATCGTCTGGGCATAGCGCTGTCCCTTCATTTTCCTTCCAGCTATCGGGAATTCGTTAATTGTCTGGCTGCCGAAGGCCTAAATATTGAGGCGCTTTTAGGCGCGCCTGCGGAAAAAGACTTTTTGCCCTGGAAAATTGTGGATCCTAAAGGCATTGCCGAAGATTTGTCACAATATAAAAAAATAAAAAAAGAATAATGGCGGGCTACATTTATACAATTTCCTGTCCTGATGCAGAAGCTGAAATTGCGGCACTGGAAGCTTGGGCGCTGACGGGCGCAGAGCCACAAGGCCGTATCGCCTATGCCCCAGCGGCTTATGATATATCGCGCGCCGCATATGTACGCTTTTGCATTCATATAGAGGCTTTTGGCGAAACGCTGGAGGAGCTCATTGCGGATTGCCTTGCCCGCTGCATCGCATATCAGCGTTTCCGTTTGGAATTTGTGCGTCCGCCGCCCAAAGCGCCCGTCCCCAAAACAGAAACAATTGTGCGTGTAGCCAATGCCATCACAGGCCGGCCAGATTTGTCTCATCCCGCTGTGGAGCTTGCGATTGTGGCCACGTCTAAGGCCTGGCATCTGGGACGGATCATTTCTGTCAGCCGAAGCCCCTGGCTTCAGGGCATGCAGCGCCCTGTCCATTTTTCCAGCGCCTTGCCTCAGCGCCTGGCGCGCGCGCTTGTGAATCTTGTCGCTGCTCCTGGAGATACGCTCATTGATCCCTGTTGCGGCATTGGCACTGTTCTGATGGAAGCCCTCCATGCCGGCGTTGTGGCTGTGGGCTGCGATATCAATGCTCGCTTGCTGCAGGGCGTGGCGCAGAATCTGCGCCATTTGGGGCTGCCTGTCCGCCTGTTTCAGGGAGATGCTCGTCAGCTTGCTGGCCGCTTTGCTGCAGGCGTTATGGATTTGCCCTATGGGCGCAATTTGCCTCGGGATGTGGCATCCTATGAAAATCTGATTGCGCCGCTGTGGCGCGCCACAAAACGAATGGCGCTCGTGGCGGCTCAGCCCCTGGACAATATCCTGCAGAAAATCGGCTGTGCTATTGTGCGCCGCGCCAGCGTGCCTAAAGGGCGCCTTGTCCGTCATATCTATCTTGTGGCAGGCCGTCGCTTGGAGGAGAAATAGCTTGTCTCTGATTTCTCTTTAATGCATAATGTGTTTGATTTGCTAATGGCAATCAGTGCTGTTATTCAGGCTAAGATTAACGCGTTGATAAATTTGTCTGTCTGGCCATCACATTAAACTATAACATAGCGGGACGCTTTACGAAGCGAATATTTTATCCCTCAATCCAATGATTGTGGGACGCCTCATGATACTAATTACAAATCCCGAACATCCTGTGAGCCGCTTTCTGATAAGGCAGCTACGAGCTTGGAACAAGCCCTTCCTCGTGGCTCTGCCGGAAGTTCAGCAGAGGGAGAAGAGCCTTAGTCCTGACATCGAATGGATTCATTTTGATTTCGCAGATGAAACAACATATCTTCCGGCTTTGGCGGCAGCGGAGAAGCTGTTTTTGCTTCTGCCCTGCACAGAAGAAGCTCAGCAGCAGGCGATTCGGCTGATTGAGGCGGCGCGGGAAAGAAATTTGCGGCAAATTGTGTTAATCTCCATTTTACATGCGGACAAACGATTGACACATTCTTTGGGGCGCTGGCTGCGGCGCGTGGAGCTTTTTTTAGTAGCTTCGGGCGTGCCTGGAACAATTTTGCGGCCTAATCTAATCATGGACAAATGGGCCGAGCAAATGCGCCCCGTTATTTGTCGTGAAAACACATTTTACATATCCTCAGCCCAAGCAGCTGTGAGCTACATTGCCGCCCAGGATGTTGCCGCCGTAGCGGCTGAATGCCTGTGGAATAGCGCACATATCAATAAATCTTATGATTTGACGGGGCCTCGCGCCATTAATGCCGCAGAAATGGCTGTAGCCCTTTCTTTGGCCACAGGCCACGCCATTGAATATGCGGAGATAAATGATAATGATGAGGGACGCTTTTATGTTGGGGAAGAGACAGCCTGGCGACGACAAATTCGCCGTGAGCTGAATATGTTTGTCCGTCGGGGCTGGCTGAGCGTCGTCAATCGCAATATCCCTCTGATTTTAGGGCGCCCCGCTCAAGATTTTTATCAGTGGGCTCAGGAGCATCGGGAGCTGTTTCAAGCCGACTCCCCTCCCGATTAAATTCTTTCGCCGAGGAGAAGGATATGTCTGTGCCAAAGCAATGTTTACAAAGCCATCGCTTGCCTCCGCCTATCGGCCCTTATGCGCAAGCAGTACGTTATGGCGATTTGCTATTTTGTTCGGGCCTTATTCCTTTGGATCCTCAAACACGACAGCCTGTTTCTGGGGGCATAGCGGCGCAAACACGACGCGTGCTGGAAAATCTAAGGATGTTATTAGAGGATTGCAACAGCAGCCTCCGCAATGTCCTCAAAACAACTGTTTTCTTGCAAAATTTGGAACATTTTGGCGAATTCAATGCCATATATGCTGAATATTTCCCACAGGAGCCGCCTGCGCGCAGCACGATCCAGGCGGCGCGTTTGCCCGTAGATGTCTTAATAGAGCTGGAAGCTATTGCATGCATATCAAATTCTGAAGAATAAAGGGATAAGATGAACATTAAGCTTCTTGTATCAGTTAATCGCGCCCGACGCGTCGGCTTAGGGCATCAAAGGCATATAAAAAGAATAAGGATGTGTTTATATGTTGGGCTTTTGTGGCTTGTAACAGGGGGCCTGGGGCTGGAGGCGTGCTGGGCAGCTGACACGCCAGAGCTTTTGCGCAATGGCGGCTTTGAAGCTCTGGCCACAGATGGAGGCCCGGAAAGCTGGAACATTCGCACATGGCTGGGCGACAGCAAATTCGCCAGCTGTCAGATTGTCACAAACAAGCCGCGTTTCGGGCAGCGTTGTTTGCAACTGCGTAGCACAGCAGGCCCCATTCTGTATGGCTGTTTTAGCCATCCTGTATCCTTGGATCCAGATTCTCCGCCGGCTCAGCTTCTCTTAACATTGTATTATCGCACAGAGGGGGCGCCTGTGGCAGATGTGGCTGTGAACGCGTTTGCCGAAGATTTCTCGGAAAAAGAATGGCAGACGCCTGTATTGAGCTCCGACGCCTTTTTGCTGCCGCCTTCGCCCCAATGGCGTTCCCTCACATGTCATCTCGAGCTTCTTCCCTCGACACGTCAGATTATTGTCTTTTTGCGGCTTCATAGTGCGGGCACATTGTATGTGGACGGCGTATCGCTGAAGCCCTATCCGGGCGATATCGCCTGCGAGCTTTTGACGGCAGGGACGCTGCTGGATTACAAGGGAACACGACGCGGCCTTGTACGCCTGACAAATCATGCCAAGCAGGAACAGTCTGTTCGTTTGAGCCTGATGACACAGACGTCGAAGGGGCCGCGTGTGCTGGCAGAAAGTTCTGTGCGCTTGCGGCCCGAACAACGCGAAGAAGCGATGCTGAAATTCACACAGCCGCCGGATTTGCCTCTTTCTGTGCGCTTGCTAATAACGGATGACAAAAAAGAGCAAATTTACGACGATCTAGCTTATATTGTGCCAGGGCTTTTAGAGGGGCGTATTGTGGCGCCAGCTTTTCGAGGGACTATTTTGTCTCGTGTGCCTTTAAAAGAAATTATCGCCCAGGGCGCTGTAAACGCATCGGCGGAGCTGCGGCGGCAATTGAAGCTTAAGGGGCGTCTAGTGGGGCTGGGGCTGGAGCTGTCAGAAATTGGGATGGATGAGCAAGGCCAGTGGCGTGTGGCTGTGCCTGTTTCTGGGCTGCTGACAGGGCAATATGCTGTGGAAGTGCAGGCGCTTCTGGGGGGACAGCTGCTGGCGGAGCTAAAGCTGCCCTTGAACAAGCCGGCGCCTCAAGGCGGCGAGGCCGCTTACGATGAACGGATGCATTTGTGGCTGAAGGGACAGCGGCGTTTTCCATTGGGAATTTTTATGATTCTTGATGAACAGGATGCGCAAGCAGTAGCGGAAGCGGGCTTTAATGCAATCGTTCTTTCTTCTCGTGTAGCCAGCTCCGCCCTGATGGAAATAATAGAAAAATTAGGGTTGGCGACTGTCATTTCGTCAGCGAATATGGATCGCGATTTTTGGAAAAATCAAATAGCACGTTTCAGCCGTTCGGAATCTTTAGCGGGCTTATATGTGTTACAGCGTCCTGAAAGCCAGATTCCGCCTGTGCCGCCCGAGACGATGGCTGTAATGTATCGGGGCTTGTGCGAGCTGGATCCGCGTCATCCGATATGTTTGGCGATAGGCTCTCTGACGCATATGCAGGCCTATGAGCCCGCCTGTGATATTTTGATGCCCTGGGCGGAGCCGGAGCCGGCGGGGGATTTGCGGGCTGTGGATATTATGTTGCAACAGGCTGTGAAATTGTGCGCTGGCCGCAAGCCCGTGTGGGCGATTATTCCCCTGGCCGGTGCGGCGCATATGGGCAATGGACGATTGGATCCCGCCGGCAGCGGGCGTCCGCCCTCGCCAGAAGAATATCGCTGTATGGCTTATCTGGCTATTGCGCGAGGGGCCCAGGGCCTGTTTACGTATGCCTATCGGCTGCCAGCCAGCCGAGAGCGGCGAGATTATTGGGCGCCGCGGGAAGCCCCGCAATTGTGGGAGACGGCCAAAAAAATAAATGAAGAATTGAAAGCGCTGAGCCCCGTCATATTAGAGGGAGAGTCAGTAGCTGTTTTGGGGGATAATCCTGCTTTAGCCTGGAAAGGCTTTACATATCAGGAGGCGTTTTACATTTTTGTGGCTAATCCATTGCCTTCGGCACAAGAATTATCGCTACACGTGCCCCATATGCGCACACAGCAATTAGAAGTGGCTTTTAGCGGGGAAAAATTTACGGGTGCAGAGCCGGGCAACTTCCATCTTTCCTTGCCCCCATACGCCGCCTTTGTGTTGATGGGGCGCTGAGGAGCGGCAAAAAGTCCAGGCTTTTTCAGGCAAATCCACAATTTATGGCAAGATTTTGCCATTTGTGATACTAGGCTGATAACATTTATCGGCCTCATGGCTTTATGGATGCCCAAAAGTTTTTCAGGGCAAAATTATTGACAGATAAAAGCATGTTGCTATAATCTTTTTGGATGATTTTAATAATGGGCTTTATTTCTATTTTAGATAAAGATAGACAGCTATAAGACAGGCAAAATATTGTAATTGAATTTTTGTAATTCATTATTGCTGCAAAAATTTTTTTAGAGTGGAGCAGGGAATTTCTTTAAAGGTGGAATATAGAATATAATCGCAGTTGAGCCTCTTCACATGAGACAACGCCAAGTAGTGGCGGCCCGTGTCAGGAGAAGAGGATGGCCCTTAGTGGGAGGTGGGCGTCTTGGCAGATTTGAATCTTGTTCTCTTGTCGGGATTTGCGACAAGAGACGCAACGCTGCGGCACAAGTCTTCAGGGCAAGTGAAGGCCGAATTCAGTTTTGAGGTGGAAAGGCCCTTCAATCGGGCCAGTGGCGAGCCCGTGTCTGATTTGTTCCTGGTGGATGTATGGGAGGAGTTGGGACGATGGGCCGTGGAGCATATCAAAAATGGCACGCGTTTGCTCGTCATCGGCACCCTGAATAAGGAAAGCTACAGCACGCGTAGCGGCCGCGAACATCTCACAATCGTCAAAGCAAAGTACATCCAGATTCTGGATAAGCCTTTGCTGGACGAGAGCATCAATGTGGAGGAGTTCAAGCGCGATTATTGGTCCAGCGAGCTTTTGCGGGCAGCGCTAGGGCTTGTCCAAGAAGTGCTGGCCGATGGCCGCTCTTCCACGAGTCGCGCCTAGGGGCGAAAAGTTCCTTCGCCGGCCAAAGCGTGTAAAGAGAAAACAAAAGCCACCAGAAATGGTGGCTATTGGAGTTTGGGGGCTCTGCAATACAGTTAAATAAAGCAGGGCGTCCGGCGAAGCTGATTATGTTTGCGAAAAAGCCAGTTGCGCGGGATAAAAACTATTATAATTATAATCGGACGAAAAGCAGGCTGCGAATACAAAAAATTAAAATTTGTTTTGTTCACACTGCTTATTTATAGTATTTTGATGAAGAACAAGGATGAGGAGGGGCAGATAAGGCGCCTGTGATGAAATTTTCTCGTAGCGCGCAATCGCCGAATATGAGGCGCGGGGGAAACTGCCCAGCTGTATTTTCTCTCCGCTCTTTGCGTAGGCCCTCTTGCCCCGTATAATAGGCCTGAGAATGAAACATCCGAATGCCCCTGTGTATGTATATTTTTCCTGCGAAGAGAAACAAGCAGAATTATCTGCGCAGCGCGGCACAGCACAGCAGTGCTGGCGCTGGAAAGACGCTGCACAGGCTATCCCGGCTTTAAAGCAATTTTTAGAATGGGCAGGAGAGGGGCCTTTTGTCAGCTACAATGCGCGGGCTTTGCTGGAGCTTCTTTCCATGCCTTCCGTGCGCCCGGATGCTCGCTCCGCGCTGCGGAAATTCACAGATTTAATGGACGGCGCGCTCATTGCCGCGGCCGAGGCTCCAAGCTTTGAATTACGGACATTAGCCCGCTATCTTGGCCTGTCTGCAGAAGAAACGGCCCAAAATCCTGTCGCCCTCCTGCCAGCTTTACAAGAGACATTGTGTCAGCGTTTCGTGCAATTGCCGCGGCGCTTGCTTTTGTTGCTGGATTTCGTCCGTGGCGATGAGACAGCGCTGTCCTGGCTGCCGTGGCCCGAATGGGCGATGGACGAGCGGCGAGCCGCGTTCGCGCAATTAGGCTATCTGACGCCTGCCCGAACACGCCCGGCGGCCTCGTCAGGGGAAGCACTGTCCGCGGATTTGCCGGAGCTTGTGGAAGAGCTGTTTGGCCCGCAGGGCGCGCTGGCGCAAGCCCATCCTCATTATGAAGAGCGCCCGCCGCAAATCGCTATGGCGCGCAGCGTGGCGCAGGCATTAGAAGAGGGCGGCGTGCTTATCATTGAGGCCGGGACGGGCGTGGGCAAATCGCTGGCATATTTGGCTCCGGCTATTTTATGGGCGCGTCAACATGAAGAGCCCGTCATTATCTCCACAAATACACGACATCTACAGGAACAATTATGGGCGCATGATTTGCCGCTATTAGCGCGCACGCTTCCTGTATCTTTTCGTCCCGCCCTGCTTAAAGGCCGCGCCAATTATCTGTGCCTGCGGGCGCTTTCATGGCTTGTGGAAGAAGCAGCGCAAAGCCTCTTTTGGGCAGAACGGCTGGCTGTGATGCATCTGTTAGCCTGGCTGGCCGCCCGTCCCAACGGCGATCTGGATAACATCAGCCCGGACGCGCTGGCATATCTGGAGGCGTTGAATATGGCTGTGGAACGCGTGCGCTCGCGCCGGGAAATGTGCGCCGGCCGACGCTGTCCGTATTTTTCTGTTTGCCTCGTGGAACAAGCGCGTGAAATTGCGCGAAGCGCAGATATTGTTATCCTGAATCATGCTCTTGTGTTTGCCGATGCCCAGGAAGCAATCTTGCCTTCCTATTCCTGCATAATCTTTGATGAAGCCCACAATCTGGAGGCTGTCGCCACCGAAAGCTTTTCTTTGGAATTAAGCAGCCCCCTGCTGGCTCATTTTGCCCGCACAACAGGCCTGGAAGGCAGAAGGGGGGCGCTGGAAAGCATCCGCCGCCGTATAGCCTCTGCAGCCGCCGAAGCTTTGTCGCCATCAGAACGAGAAATGCTGCAAGAGCAAGGCCAGCAATTGCAAGAATATGCCGCCAGGCTGTTAGACGCAGGGGAAACATTGGGCGAAGAATTGCTTGAATTTGTTTCCCAACATGTTCCCCAAGAGCGTGAGCTGGAGCGACAGGCATTGCGTCTGACGCCAGAAATCTGTCAGGAGGAGAGTTTTCGGAGCCTGCAGGAGGCAGGGGAAACTTTTATTACACAGGCACAATTGTGCCGCGAGGCGTTCCAGCAATTTGGCGAGGCGCTGGAGGAGATAGGGGAAAAGGGCGTGGCGGAATTAGAGGGCCTCAGCGCGCAAGCTTTTGCTATCGCGGAACAAGCCGATTTGCTCAAACAGGCTCCAGAAGCCATTTTGCAAAAGCTGGCAGAGGCAGAAAATTATGTTCGCTGGGCGGAAATCTGGGAGGGGCCTCACGGGCCCAGCTGGGCTTTGCGTGCCGCGCCTGTGGATGTTGGCCCGCTTTTTCACGAGCTGCTGTATGAAAAGAAGAAAGCCCTTATCTTTACATCCGCCACTCTTTCTGTTAACGGCGATTTTCAACACTTCAAGCGTCGTCTGGGATTAACGTTGGAGCCACAGCGCATTTGCGAAGCCAGCTATCCTTCTTCTTTTGATTTGAAACGGCAATTATTGCTCTGCATTCCCACAGATTTTCCTGATCCGAAAAAGCCTCATTTTGATGAAGCTGTAAAGCACGCGATTGCCGATATTTGTCAAATCTCGCGCGGGGGCGCGCTCGTGCTTTATACAGCCCGTAGCCGGATGCAAAAAGCCTTTGAAGCATTGAGGGATTCGCTGGAGGCGATGGGCTTGCGGCCGCTTTGCCAGGATCTTTCTGGCCCGCGCTGGCAACTGCTGAATCAATTGCAGCAGCATAATAACACAGTGTTGTTTGGCTTGAAGAGTTTTTGGGAGGGCGTGGATGTGCCGGGAGAGGCGCTGCGCTGTGTCATTATAGCCAAGCTGCCGTTTGCTGTTCCCGATGATCCTCTCATTGCGGCACGGGAAGAATATGTGGAACAGCAGGGCGGCAATTCCTATGAGGATTTCTATATCCCCGAAGCGATTGTAGGCTTCAAGCAGGGCCTGGGCCGGCTCATTCGCGCACACAGTGATCGCGGCGTTGTATTTGTCCTGGATCCGCGCCTGCAAACGCGTCCTTATGGCCATCAATTTCTGGCCTCAATTCCCTCCTGTGCGATTTTTCGCGGCCCCTTAAAGGATTGCCTGGATAAAGCCGCTATTTGGCTGAAGGAAGCCCTCGAAAAATGAAAATTTTTTCCGCTAAAGGAGAAGGAACATGGCTGTGCCAGAATTGATCGCAGATTCTTTCTGCTTTGCCTGCGGCAAGGATAATCCCTTCGGATTGCATATGGAATTTGTGGATGAGGGCGAAGATTATGTCTGCCGTTGGCAGCCCCAGCCGCATCATCAAGGCTGGGCCAAGATTTTGCACGGCGGCCTTGTATGCACATTGCTGGATGAAGTCATGACATGGCGGCTTGTCTCGCGGGGCCATCAGGCTGTAACGGCCGAAATTACAGTGCGTCTCAAGCGTCCCACGCCGTTGGATCAGGAATTGACAATCCGGGCGCGCATAGTGCGTAAGCGATTGAAGCTATTTGAGCTGGAGGGGGAAATTACGCTTCCTGATGGCACAATCACGGCTACAGCACAGGCCAAATTCATGGCACAATCATGAGCTACGATAGTCTGATGTTGCGGCGCATAGCCGCGGAAATCAATGAATTACGGGGCAGCCGCGTACGACGCGTCTTTCCCTCGGCGCGGCAAGAATTTGTCCTGGAAATGGCAATACGGGCGCCCCTGCCGCAAATTGTGATTAATGTGTCGGCCGAATGGGGGCGTGTGCATCGGGAAGACAATCTGAAGCCTGCCCTCGAAGCCGACACGCCTCTTGGCTCAGTCCTGCGGCGGCATTTGCGGGGCGCTGTGTTTCTCCAGGCGCGCCAGCAGCAATTTGATCGTGTCCTGTATTTAGATTTTGTCAATGCCGAGAGATTAGGCCTTTCAGCCCGCCGGACGCTTGTCGCCGAAATTATGGGCCATCGCTCGAATCTGGCGCTGCTGGATGAGCAGGGGCGCATTTTGGAATGCGCCCGTCATGTCCCCTCTCATTTGAATCGTGTCCGGCAGCTAATGCCCGGCGAGCTCTATACGCCTGTGCCAGATTTTGGCAAGCGGGATCCTACAGGCCTTACAGCCGATCAGTTCGCAGCGCTCATGCCTTCTCAGCCTCAGCCTCTGACAGAATGGCTGCGGAAGACATTGCAGGGAATGAGCGACATCTTGCTGGAAATCCTGTTGTGGCGGCTGGAATTAACGCCGCATGCCCTCACAACAGATACATCCGCGGAAGCGATCTGGCAGATGTTACGGGAGCTTTTGGCGCAGGCGGAACAGCTCGGGCCAGCTTATTATGCCATAAAAGAATTTGCGCGCCATGTGGCTTATCCTGTGCCGTTGCCCCCAGATTATCATATTCTGGAAAAATGCCCTTCGCTTAGCCAGGCGTGCAGTCAGCTTTACAGGCAAAAAATAAGCGAGACGCAGCAGGAACAATTGCGGGCGCATTTAATTTCGGTGCTGCGTGAGGCGCTTGAAAAGGCAAAACGAAAGGAACAGGAGCGCCAGAAAGCGCTGGAACAAGCGGCGGAAGCGGAAATGTGGCGCCGCAAAGCAGAATTGCTGACAGCGCATTTATGGGCCATTCCGCCTGGACAGGAGCAATGCGTCGTACAGGATTGGGAGACAGGGGAAGATGTTGTTATCGCCTTAGATCCGCGTCTTTCGCCCGCGCAAAATGCCCAGAATTTCTTCGCCCGTTACAAAAAATTGCAGCGTGTGCGGGAGCATGTGCCGAGCTTGTTAGAGCAAGCGCGCCGGGAGCAACAGGAAATTGAAGATTGGCTGGATCAGGCAGAACACGGAAGCTTGCCAGAGCTACGCCTGTTGGAGCAGGAATTGACGCAGCGAGGCCTGATTAAGTCTTCCCGCCGTCGCCCTTCCCTGATAAAGGCGGATTATCGGCGGGCAGAAACGCTGGAAGGCTATGTGCTTATATATGGCCGTAACGCCTTGGAGAATGCAGCTGTATTGAAAGCGGCGCGGCCTGATGATTTATGGTTCCATGTGCAGGGCGCCCCGGGCGGCCATGTTGTCCTCCGTACGGACAATCGCCCGGAAGCTGTGCCGCAAAGCGCCCTGCTGGCGGCGGCGCGTTTAGCTGCCCAGCAAAGCCAGCGCCGACGCGAAGCCTCTGTTCCTGTGGATTATACGCTTGTCAAACATCTGCAACGGCCGAGGCATGCTCCCCCCGGATATGTCGTATATCGCCATTTCAAAACAATATTTGTCAAGCCTTAATTCAGGCTATGGGCTCCCGCTGCAATTAATCTCTATCTCTCGGCAAATACATATATTTCCCCGCGCGAAGCCTCTTTGCGGATTGTCCTGCAACAAGCAAATTATGCTTTCTTCCGCCTTAGCTTCGCCTGGCGAAAGCCTGTCTGTTCAATCTAGGCGCGCTCCTCAATCATTGCATCTACAACGACTTGCGACACGCCGCGAATGTGGCTGAGCGCTTCTTGCAAAAGCGCCACTTGTTTTTTCACATCCACGCCGCGGCCGGCTGTGCCCCGCCAGGGACGTATGCGTCCGCCCAGATACACTACGCCGTTAATCACAGCCACAGACATCAGCGTTGTGTCAATGCTCTGGCTCCATTTGGCGATTTCCCGTTCCACTGTATGTCGCAGCGCCTTATCCTCAAGCGGCATAGCTCTCGCCTCCTTGTGGCTGCGCCTGGGGCCCCTTTACATAGAAGCCTGCGCCCCTTTTTGGGCCGTATTCATGCTCTGATTTACAACGCCCGCCTGCTTATATTATATCCCATAACGCAATCGTTCCGCCATACTCTCTGGCAAGCCCGCTTCCCGGATGAGTCTTTGCGCTGTCTCTACATCATAGCTGAGGCGCCTGATCTCCACGCGGCGGGCCTCCACCTCCCACAGAGCGTAGCTGGCCTGGCTGTTGCCGTCTCGCGGCTGGCCCACGCCGCCGGGATTTATCAGATATTTGCAGTTGGGCGCCAGCTCCAATTCTCCGCCCATCGGGCGCGGATGTTGGGACGGAAAGCGATTGCCCTCCCGATAGATGTACCATTCAGCATAATGTGTGTGCCCCAAAAAGCAGCATGGCTCCTCCATCAGCGCAAAGGAAAGCATTGCCTCGGCCGGGCTTGTTGTATACAGATCCGGATCGGGCAATGAGCCATGACAAATATGCGCCCCGGGAATTTGCCGCACGGGCTGCAGCTCCTGCAAAAAGGCTTTATTCTCCTCCGAAAGCATCTGTCGTGTCCATAAAATGCAGGCGCGGGCGGCTGCTGTAAACCAATCCTCCTTCCCGACTGTCACTGCTGCCTCATCATGATTGCCCCGCACGATAATGGCGTCCAGCTGCCGGACAAGCTCGCAGCATTCGTTCGGCTGCGCCCCATAGCCCACAATGTCCCCACAGATAATAAAATGCTCCACGCCTGCCTGCGCAGCATCGTCCAGCACCCGCTGCAAGGCCTGCAGATTGCTGTGAATATCCGATAATATGGCGTATTTCATATCATTATAGACGAATTGTAAAATATTATTATTCCTCTAATTTTCCCGTTCTGCGCGCATATCCAGATAACAAAGTCGCAGCAAACAATCCAGCGCCCGCCAGCGCTCTTCTGTCATCTGTTCCTCTTTCCACAGGGAATTCAGCGCTTCCGGCAAGCTCCTCGGCACGCCTGCTCCAGCTTCTTCCGCATTGGCTTGATTTTTGCTGTTAATCCCCGCCATTGCGTCGGGCGCGTCGTACGCTATTAGCCCGGGCAGCCGCCGCGCCAAAAGCATACAATCCCAGCGCCGCAACGCTGGCTGTGCCTGCGCGTGCAGAATGAGAATATGGGCGTGAAGCGCTTTCAGATGTTCGCGCAGCAAGGCGCCATACGCCTGCTGGCTTGTTTGCCGCACTTTCTTCAGCTGTTGTTCGGCCCAGACGATGTCGCTTTGCAGCAGCGCAAAACGCGTCCAGTTCAGGCGCCCTAAAGGCTGCCCCGCGCCGGAGCCCACGAGCGCCAAAAAAGCCAGCGCCACAAGCCGTGTCGCCTCGCGCAATTGCTGCGCGCTGCGGCAGCAGGCCTCCAGATGTTTTGTCAGAGCCGCGCCCCGGGCTGAAGCGCCCGCAAATTCTTGTGCCGCTTGCTGCAGCTCCTGCCGATTCGCCTCTGTGGCGCCCGGCACATGAGGACGGGCTAATAGCGCTGTGGCGCAGCGCTCCCAGGCCAGACGGATGGCGCCACTGCGGCTGAGGATTTCCCAGTGCCGGCCCGCTTCATAGCGCGCGGCCGAAAGCGCATAATGCGCCCGCGCCAGTGTCGCCAGATACGCCGGCTCCTCTATCTCCGGCGCGATGATTTGTGCCAGCTCCCATGCCTGCGCCGTCTCTCTGTCCTGCGCCAGGGCCCGCAGGACGCGCTGCAGCCGCCGTTCCCACTCATATTGCTTCTGCGCCTGGCGGCGCCATTCCTCCTTTTTCTGTTGAATTTGTGTCAAAATATCTTCGGGAAGCGAAAGCGGCGCTGCCGCGGCTGTCTCGGGAAAGCCCCGTTTTTGTTGCAGCGCGGCTAATTTCTGCGGCGCTTCCGGGCGCTCCGGGCACAGCTTTTCCGCCTGAGCGTATATTTGGGCCGCTCGCCGCCATTGCAGCCGTCTTTCCAGCCCCTCGCCCAAAGCCAGCAAGCCCTCGTAATCATTGGCCTGCAGGGCGCGAATGTGCCGGCGAACCGCTTCCATTCTCTTCTGGGGCGAAGGATGTGTCGCCAGCAGCTCCCCTGCCCAGCCCCGCGATGGGCCTATGCCCTGCAGATAGGATAGGACGCCCTGTGGATCGTAGCGGGCTTTGTAAGCCAGCTCCGCGCCCCGCTGATCGGCCTGAATCTCATGTCCCCGCTGCTGGCGCAGGCCCTCCAGAAGCTGGATAATTTGCCCGGCGTAAATCCATTCCCGGCTCACGAGCCCGCGCAAAAGCCCCAGCACGCCCATGTACAGCAACTGCTGCTCCAGCATTCGCTGAAAATCGCGATTTTCGCTATGCGCCAGCTCATGGGCAATGACGCCCGCCAGCTCCTCTTCGCTGGAGATATGGGACAGCAGGCCCTGCAGCAGGCAAATATGCCCGCCGGGCAATGAAAAAGCGTTATCCTCGTAGCCAGCCAGAATATAAAAGCGATATGGCACGCCGCGTTGCGTCTGGGCGACAAGCGGGGCGGCGAGGCGCTCTATCCAGTCTTGAAGCAGCGGCTCGCGCACAATCCCCCCATAGCGCAGCTGCAATTCGGCCAGCGCCAGCCGCCCCACGGCTTCCTCCAGCTCCCGCCCCAGCGAAGCGGCGCCCTCCTGGCAAATCATGCCCCACAGCCCCATGAGGACTAGCAGGCGCCCCAGCCGTTTTCGCCCCTGCCTCGCTCTGTGGCCAGCCCGTGTGTGTGTGTCCGCCCCGGCACAGCGCTTGCCCACGGCTCTTCTCCCTTAAGCGGGCGCAATTTCCCGCCCGTGGCGAACGGTTTCATTGCCTGAAATAAACAGGGCTTTTCCTCATTTTTCCCTTATCATATTTATCTTAACATTATTTTTTATTTTCTTTAAAAATGGGCGTGCGTTTATTATTGGGCAAGAGGCAGAGCTCCCCTTTCGCAGGCATTGGGGAAATTCCTCTCAGGGCGCTGAAATCTGGCAGAAGGCTGCCGCTCCCGGGACAGGAGCAAAGCTCCTTGCGGCGTTGTGCGGCCATTTCTCCCCGCCGCAAGCGAAAGCTTTTGTATTCGCCTGCGGCGCGGCGAGAAAACAGGAGAGCAAGCGGAGCAAATAAGAAGAAGAAAGAGGAGACGCGAAATAGGCAGATGGGGAAGAGGCTGGGGGCTGCGGGCGCGGGAATTGGGCCTGTGAAAAAGCGTTGGGGAGAGGGGGCACAGGCAAAAAGCGTGCGCTTTCCGAAGCGTGAGGGATGGCTGGGCGGGCGGCGCAAAGAGTGTCAGAAGGCAAACGAAAAAAGCGTCTTTATATAAGGAATTATTTATGCCATAATAAACATTGCCCGGCCCGGGGCGCGCCTGGGCTTAATTCTCGCGGGCGTGGCCCGGACGCTGGCCTCCGAACCGATTGGGGGGAGGCGTATTTTTCGTAAAATTATAATCAGGGGGAATGCTTCGTATGACCGAAAAGATTATCTGGGGGCCCGACAATCCTCATCCCTTGTCCCGAATGAAAACTGAGCTGGTGTGGGAGGGCAAATATGATGAATACGGCAATCGCCGGCCCGTGCATCTGCCGCCCACGCCTCTGCCCCTGCAAAAAATCGAAACAATCGACGAGCCGCGGGATCGCAGCAAAGCCCTGCAGCTGGAGTTCAACGAGGAGCAGGCGCATCGCGACGATTTCCGCAATATGCTCATCTGGGGCGACAACAAGCTCGCCATGCAGGCGCTCCTGGAAGAGTTCCGCGGCAAAATTGATCTGATTTACATCGATCCCCCCTTCGCCGTCGGCGCCGACTTCACCGTCCAGGTCCAGCTCGGCGAAGAAGGC
>CAZUOJ010000042.1:0-1523 GCA_964622325.1 uncultured Armatimonadia bacterium | reverse complement strand
GTGGCGGAGAAGCTGGGGCGGCGCTGGATTGGCGTGGATCTGGGCCGCTATGCCATTCACATCTCCCGCAAGCGCCTCATTCAGGTCCAGCGCGAGCTGCACGAAAAGGGCCAGCCCTATCGCTCCTTTGATGTGTATAATCTGGGCCGCTATGAGCGCCAGTGGTGGCAGCTCGATCGCCTGCAGGGCGCCGATGGCGAACATCGCCGCATTGTCCTGCGCTTTTACAAGGCGGCGCTTCTGGACAATCCCCCGCATCCATTGCTGCACGGCAAAAAAGGCGGCGCCTATGTGCATGTGGATGAAATTGACGGCATTTTCACTTATGAGGAGCTGCAGCAGGTGGCGCGGGCGGCGCAGGAAGCCGGCGCCCGCGAGCTGCACTGCCTCGCCTGGGAATTTGAAATGGAGCTCGCCCACAAAAAGCAGGCGCTGGAAGCCGAATTGGGCCTGAAAATTTCTCTCCGCTACATTCCCCGCGAGATTATGGAGCCCAATCGCACGGAAGTGCAATTCTTTGAGGCGGGCTATGTGCAGGCGCGCGCCGTCTCCAAACAGGGCAAAGTGGATGTGGAGCTGCTGCATTTTGCGCCTTCTCTCGCGGAAGTGCCGGAAAAAGAAATGCAGGCGCTGCAGGAGCGGGCAATTCAGTCGCCCTTTGATTTCATTGATTTTTGGGCCGTCGATTTTGAGTGGCGCGAGGGCAAGCCCTTTGAGCATCACTGGCAGGATTTCCGCACGCGCCGCGACCGCAGCCTGAAAACAAAAACGGATATAGGGTGGACATACGCGCACAGGGGCCGCCACAAAATCTGCATAAAAGTCATCGATGTCTTTGGGGTGGATACGACAACGGTGATTGAGGCGGAGGTGTAAGCCATGCCCTATGAACTGAGTCAGGACAATGTGCGGGCGCTTATGCCGCTGCAGAAGCCGTGGGAGGAGCCCACGCGCCATCGGCTGCCCAATCCGAAGGGCGAGGGGCCCGCGCTCATCCAGCCGGGCCGCCGGCCCAGCCCGTGCCCCCTCGTGCCCGCGCTTCGCGCCCTCGTGGGCGCCTGGCGCCAGAGCGGCTATCCCGGCGCCAGCGAAACAACGCGCTATCTGCTGCAGTACTGGTTTGACAGCGATCACCGCGTCCCCGACGAAGACGGCAATCTCATCCCGTTTCATTATCACTGGGCGCAGCGAGAAGCCATTGAGACGATTATTTATCTGTATGAGGTGCGCGGGATACGCAATGTGGAAGAACTGCTCTATGAATTTGGCGATGAAAAGCTGCAGCAGCTAGCGGCGGGGATTAATCCGCAGGACGATCGCTGGCTGCGGGCGTGCTGCAAGATGGCCACCGGCACGGGCAAGACGAAAGTGATGAGCCTGGCGATCGCGTGGAGCTACTTTCATCGCCTGCGCGAGCCTGGCTCCACGCTGCCCCTGCATTTTGTCCTCATTGCCCCGAATCTGACCGTCTATGAGCGCCTGAAAGATGACTTTGAAAATGGCGCCATTTTTTATCGGGATCC
>CAZUOJ010000041.1:0-29609 GCA_964622325.1 uncultured Armatimonadia bacterium | reverse complement strand
GTCCTGCGGCGCTGCTTATGCTGGGATAAGGCTTATTTTGCCGCACGGGCTCTCCGCCGTTAATTGCGAGTTTAGCCATCTGCATTGCCTCCTGATGTTTTTTCTTGCTGTATTCTATGGGCTGCTTTTCCGCCGTCCTGTATTATATGATGGCGGCCCAGCCCTGTAAATGTGCTAATAGCTCTCATTCCACCATATGTCAATATGACGCTCCTGATAGGCTTTCCCCACAATATCCAGCCGGCCATCGCCATCCATATCCGCCACTTTCGCTTCATGTGTGGCAATGCCCTCGCTAATGATATTCTCTTCAAATTCGCCACCGCCCTTATGGCGATAGATAATGATTCGGGGCGGATGATGATCCCCCAGGCCCATCTCCCCTATCATAATGTCAGGCTGGCCATCGCCGTCAAAATCGGCAATTTCCAGCGAATGGGGATTATCGAGCCCCTCTGCCAGCAGATGCTCCTCCCAATGGGGGCCGGCGAACCATTTTAAACTTCCTGTCTTGGATTCTCCCTCACAGAGCACAATATCCAGCCAGCCATCGCCATTTAAATCGCCCACGGCGCAGCGTGTTTGCCGCATTTCCGGGGCCAGCGGCTGCCTGCGCCAGCTGCCATCCTCCTGAGGCCAATAAATGCTCGTGCCCGCTACAAGCGCCAGCCTGCCGCTATGATCTAAATCAGCTAGGGCCAGCCCTTCTTGCGAATCATCTACTTCTGCAATCAAACGAAAATACGCCTGCCAGGGCCCCTGTTGCGGATTCGGGGGAATATCATAATAGCCCAAAACGCCAGCTTTCTGAGAAAGAATGATTATCTCGGCTTCGCCATCGCCGTCTATATCGCCGATAGCCTGATCATGATATTTCTGAAAACGATTTTCAATCAAATAGCGGGGCCAGGGCGTTCGGGGATCAGGAGGCTGCTGAAACCAATAAAGCTCTGTGCCCTGATAATCCTGCCCCACTATGATATCCACACGCCCATCCCCATCCACATCAAATAACACGCCACAGGGCTCTAAATCCGGCGCGCCGCCTATCTCATAGCGGCGCCAGCCAGGATTTTCGTACCAAAACAATGTATTTTCGCCATATTTCCCTCCAATGATGATGTCAGGACGCCCATTGCCGTTAAGATCCGTAAGCAAAGTCACATCATGATGGCTGCCCGGCGGATCGGCATCTATAATTTCATGCCGGAAAACTAAATGGCCCGCCATAAAGTGTGCTCCTCCCCATGTTTTATTTTTCCGCCCATTCAATCAAGCCAGCCTGCCGCCAAGCCTCCACACATTCATATACAGCTTCTAATGTCGTAGCCCCGCCATATTGCAGCCGTGCGGCGATTTCGCCCAGAGAGCGTCGCCCATTCATCCACGGCCATACACGCGCTGGATCCAGGCCTATTTTTTCTTGTATTGCCGCCAGATTTTGTGAAATTTCTGCTGGCACATCAGCGGCCGAAGGCAAGCGCCAGCGCAAGCGGCGGGGCACTCGTCCCGCTTCAGGGCAATCTGGGGGCGCCCAGGGCTGAAAAATGGCTTGGGCCTTTCCGCCCAGCAGGCGCAACGCCTCTTGGGCCTGTAGCTGAGCAAAATCGGCCATGCTATGCGCTAATTTTTGTAGCTCTTCATGCACGCTGGCCGCGTGAGGCGCAAAGCGACAGGCTTGTGTAATGGCATCCTGGCCCTGCAAGCCCAAATGCCACAGCTCAGCGGCGGCTTTCTGTGCTTCGGCATATTCCAGCGGCAGCCGTGCCGCTTGGGCAATGATTTCCTGCTGACGCAAAATTATCCGACGCATAAAATCCTGTCTTGCCAGCATGCCCAGCCAGCATGCTTCCTGGGCGCCCGCTGTAGCCAGGAGATACAAATATGTCCCTATCACGGCTCCCATCCGCCCTAAAGAGTTCTCATCAATTTCGGCGGGCACATCCAGATTGCTGTGATAATGCCTGTCGGGCCAGGCGGAGATTTGCGGCGTCGGGATGTCAAAATAGCCATCGGAAATAAAAGCATCATTGCCCCAAAAAGGACGTGTGCTCCAGGGGAAAATGGCATAATTATCGCTGCAA
Source organism: uncultured Armatimonadia bacterium (assembly GCA_964622325.1). Lineage (GTDB taxonomy): Bacteria > Armatimonadota > Zipacnadia > Zipacnadales > UBA11051 > JAJFUB01. Next base: position 27,525 of record CAZUOJ010000041.1, on the reverse strand, counting down.
AAGCGACGCGCCGGCTCTGCGGCGACGGCCTGCAGCAATGTCTGGCATAATCCATCTATAAACGAGGCATTATATTCGGGAGATAAAAACAGCAGAATTTGCCCTCCACAGCGCCCAAAATCTTCTGCTATTGAATCCGCACACAGGCCCGCCAGCACATTCGGAAGCTGCTTTTTGTTTTCGTGAATATAAGGCAGAAAGCCGCTGACTTCCACGGCATGCATAAAGCGAATTGTGCGGCGCAGGGGCGGCAATTTTCCTGTTTTAATGAGGCGGCTGAGCGTCCGAACTAATTCTAACGACACACAACAGCCGGAAGCGTTATCCCGCGCGCCTGGCTCGGAAAGATGCGCCAGCACCCATATCTCCTCCTGCGCCAAATCTGTGCCGGGCAATGTCGCATGGACGAAATCTGAGCTGCCCTCTACAGTTTCGGCGTGTACAAAAGCGCGCAGCCGCACAGGCTCGGCGCTTTTTTGGATAAGCTGGCGCAAACGCCGTCCCTGCCGCGGCGTCAGATTAAAGCCAAAAATTTGTGGCTGATTGCGTGTGCCGCTGAAGATTGTCCACATTGTCAGATCGGGAGCATCTTCGGGCTCTCTCACGGGAGGAAATTGTTGCAGCCACGGCGGGCTTATACAATCCGATATGAGCCCCAGAGCGCCGGATTTGCCTACAGCCGCGGCGACAGAGGCAGGAAATTGATCTGTGAACACAATTTTGCCCGCCCATTGGCCAGCTTCCACATCATCTTCTGAAAGCGGCCCTTTATGGACAACAATGTCGGCCACAACGCCTTCTGGAGGCGTGGCCACGCTATAACACACAAGACATAAAGGCTCCTCCTCATAGCGACATATCAGTTCGTGCACAGGGCTGACAATCTCTAACGAGGCGCTATGAGGGCGCCATTCCAGTTGATTTCGAGCCCTTTCTAAAAATTCCGTCTTATCGTCAGCCGGATAGGGAATTAGCTCCGCCATCGCCGCGCCATTTTCTAAATAGCGTTTTACTAGAATTTCGCCTGCCTGCCGCATTCCCGGCCCGGGCACTGTACAGCGACAACGCCAATGATTAGCTATATCTCGTAAGCATAAACGCGTATTAAATTCATCGATTATAGCATCCATAATAGGCTTGAACATGCGCTACGCCTCCCAATGTTTTTAAAAAAATCACAGGCAAATAAAATGTTATTATCTGAAATGATTAAGATATATCTTATTTGCTTTAGATGGGCTTCAAATATGTTTTATAACGGGGAGCCTAGCAGCCCCTCCGACCAAAAACAAGGCTCATAGCCATGTTCCGCGAGCCAGCGTATTCCGGCTTCAACTTTTTGGAAGACATCATGCTGGAAATAATTGTATCGTCTGCCCTCCAAATCAGCGATGAGCCAATCCTGTCGAAAATACTGTTCATGAATTAATAATTCAATCATTTCCCCTGTATGTGGATTTGCCGTTTGCTGTTCCAATGTAGGAATAACTTCCTCCAGGGCCAGGCTATTGACAACAGCATCGCATGTGACAAAAATAAGGCCCTCTTGTGTGTCCTGCCACGCATCTCGTGTTTGACAATAGGCTGCCTGTTCTAAATCCAGATAATACTTTGTTGTGCATTGGCCATTTTTAATCCAAAACAGGCCAATCAGAATTTCAATGCCGCGATCTTTGAGCGCGCGACACGCTTCACGCGGCGCTTCGGCCCAATGCACTGTTGTTTCCCGGGACAAAACAGATTCGCCCGCAAATCTTCTAATTTGTTCTACAACAAGCTCATAATCGTGCGCCATTTGCTCGTAATTTGCCTCTTTATACAGTCGGGCAGGCAAATTATGTCTAGCATGAAAGGATAAATGCAGCCAATCGCTGTTTGCTTCCCATTCGTCGCGCCATTTGTCCGGCATTTGACTGATGTTCCAACTATGATCGGATAATTCATAATAGATATTGAAATGCACTTTTGTGCCGTATTTGTCATGCATATGCTTCCAGAAACGCAAATACCAATGATTAAATAAAGAGGGATATGCCTCCGGATTCGTCCCTATATCATGTAAAAATTCAATATTGTCATCGATAGAAAAGCGATAACGGGGACGGGAATATACATCCGGCAGCACAAAGATTGTGTGTTCCGCTAACATTTTGTCTGGATTGTCAGGAAGCGTGGCGCAGGCTGTAATCTTGTTCTGGGATTTGCCGACAGGCGCTTCACAAGAAAATTGTCTGTCTGTAACATGGGCAGGGACGCCATTGACAAATACATTCATTCCGGCGGGACAGATTCCCCGAACAGGCACATACAATGTTTCTCCAATGACACGTCCATCATGCCGATTTAAATAATCTCCATCCCGAGGCGAAACAATCTGCAATTCGGCCATAAGCTCCTCCTGCGCAAAGCATGCCATATTCGAATAAAACAATCTTCTTTTGCTTTTCAAACACATCCTGCTTTAAAAGCGCAATAAGGATTAGATAAAGAGGCTGGACGAATAGCTGGCGAAATTGCAATTTATTGTGAACAATCGGCTACAACACATTGAAAGAAATTTATCAATAAAGGAGGAAATCAAAATTACAAAGCCCTAAAGCGCAAAATGAGGGAAAAAGATGAAGCCATTTGTCCTGACAATGCTCAATGTGCCGGATGTAGGGCATGGCGTGGGGCTGGCGCTTGTGCTCCAAACGCCGCGAGGACGCACATTTTTATATGATACAGGCAGCGGCTATCCAGAAGGCAGGGATTGGGCCGGCGGCCATAATAGCGGCCGTGATTTGATTGCCCCGTTTTTGATAGCTCGCGGCATAAAAGAGATAGATGGCGTTATTATCAGCCATGCGCATTACGATCATTTTGGAGGGCTTTTGTGGCTTGTGGAACATCTTCCCATTCGCACGCTAATTGATAATGGCTATGTATTTTCGGGCGAGATAGACGCACATTATCAAGAAGAATTGTCATGTTATCAACGCTTGCGAGAAATTTTTCAGCGGCGTCCAGGCGGCTATTTGGCTGTCCAGGCGGGACAGCGTGTATGTCTGGATCCGGAACTAGAGGCAGAAATCATTTCGCCGCCTGCAGAATTCTTCTGGGATCCGGGCGCCGGCTCGCATGAAAATTGGAATCCGCCCGCACATTATATGCTGAACAGCAATTCATTGATGCTCCGTATCATCCACAAAAATGTTGTCTTCCTTTTCCCAGGCGACATTGAAAAAGAAGATCAGGCGCGGCATCTTTTGCCCTTTGTCCCTGCTCCAAAATTGAAATGTGACATTTTAATGGCGCCAGGCCATGGGCTGCACACACATCCCGATTTCGTTGTCGCCACACAGCCCCGGCTTGTGCTTGTTAGCCTTTTTGCCCGCTGGCTAGAAAGCTGCACAGCCGCATCCGCCTTTTCCGCTATCGGCGCCGATGTTTACATCACAGGGCGTGATGGAACAATTTCTGTCGCTTCTGACGGCGAGGAATTTTCTGTAAAATGTGAAAATGAAGCAGGCCCAAAGGAACAGGCAAGGGCAGATTGAAGCGTTGAAAAAACAAAGAGCGCTCATCAGCGTTTTACGGAGGCAAAAGGCTTATGCGTTATCTTGTTACAGGAGGGGCTGGCTTCATTGGCTGCAATTATGTCCGCCATGTGCTCGCCCAGCATCCAGATTGTCAGATCCGCGTATTGGATAAGCTGACATACGCGGGGAGTCTGGACAATTTACAGGATGTTTGGGCAGATCCGCGCCTGGAATTCCAGCAGGGCGATATATGTGATCCCAAAGCTGTTGCCCAAGCTGTAAAAGATATAGACATCCTCGTCCATTTTGCAGCCGAAAGTCATGTCGATCGTTCCATACAATCTGCTGAAGCTGCCGTGCGGACTAATGTGGAAGGCACATTTCGCTTGTTAGAAGCTTGTCGGGACAAGCCCTTACAATGTTTTATCCATGTTTCCACAGATGAAGTCTACGGGTCATCCTCCACACAGCGATTTTCCGAGGAAGCGCCTCTGAAGCCGCGCAATCCCTACGCTGCCACAAAAGCTGGCGGCGAACGGCTCGCCTATGCCTATTATGTGACATATCATGTGCCTGTCATAATCACACGCCCCACAAATACATATGGGCCTTATCAGTATCCGGAGAAGCTCATTCCCTTTTTTGTCTGGCGGGCCTTGCATAATGAGCCCTTGCCTGTATATGGGGATGGCCGACAAATGCGAGATTGGCTGCATGTGTACGATCATTGTCGCGCTGTGGAGTGGCTGATTGCGCATGGCCAGACAGGAGAAGTGTATAACATAGTGGGAGGCAATGAGCGCGAGAACTTAGAAGTTGTGCGAATTATTCTGGATGAGCTGGGCAAGCCCGAGAGCCTTATCAAATTTGTGGCGGATCGTCCCGGACATGATATTCGTTATCCCTTAGATGAGGCCAAATTAAGGGCGCTCGGCTGGGCCCCGCAAATAGAATGGGAGGCAGGATTGCGGGAAACAATTCGCTGGTTCGTTTCCCATCAGGATTGGCTGGAAGCAAGCCTCGCCCGCGGACGCGATTTTATAAATAATTGGTATCGCAATCGCTAATCTAAAGTGTTCTTTGGAGCAACAAAATTTGTTGCCTCAAGGCTGGCTTAATGCCAGAGCGGAAGGAGGCGAAGATATGGGCTGCGAGGATTATGAATACAGCTTTGGGCATTTGCGCTGGCAGGGCAAAAGCTATCGGAAAGATGTCATTATTTATGGCGATACAGTGCTATGTCCCTGGAAGCGTGAGCACGGACATCGGCTCTCTTTCAAGGACTTAAAAGAAATTATGTCCCCTCCGCCGCGCATTTTAATCATCGGCACAGGCCAGATGGGCGTGATGGAGGTGCCCGACGATGTGCTGGAAAAATTGGCCCAGCAGGGCGTGGATGGGCGTCCCATGCCCACAGAAAAGGCCTTGAAACATTTTGTTGATCTGCGCGCCCAGGGCAAAGACGTGGCGGCCGCGCTGCATCTCACATGTTGATTTTATGCAAGCATAATGAGCGGCAATCTTCTCTGATTTTGTGCTTGTCGTAATCCTGAAAAAATTGTTTGTATTGAGAAGGCAAATTGAGCGAAAAAACACGGATTCTTTTTCTGGAGGCCCAAAATGGCAGAAACATACAAATCTGCCGGCGTAGACATACAGGCGGCGGAGAAGATGTTAGCCGAAGCCCAAACAGTCATTCGCCGGACACATAATGCTAATGTGCTGTCAACATTAGCCGATTTTGGGGGCTTATACGCTTTAACGGGCTATCGCGAGCCTGTTCTTGTCGCCGGAACAGATGGCGTAGGGACAAAGCTGAAAATCGCTTTCGCGCTGGATAAACATGACACAATTGGACAGGATCTTGTGGCGATGTGTGTGGATGATATTGTTGTACACGGAGCGCAGCCTTTGTTTTTTCTGGATTATTTCGCCACAGGAAAGCTGCGCCCGGAAGTGGGGGCAGCAGTGATTAAGGGCATTGCCGCAGCCTGCGAGAAAGCAGGCTGTGCTTTAATCGGCGGCGAGACGGCGGAATTGCCCGGCTTCTATCGCGAAGGGGAATATGATCTGGCGGGATTTGCTGTGGGCGTCGTGGAAAAAAGGGAGATTATCGATGGCTCCGCTGTACGAGAAGGCGATGTGATTTTAGGCTTAGGCGCTTCAGGCTTGCATAGCAACGGCTATTCTCTGGCCCGAAAAGTGCTGCTCACGCCTGCTCAGGCCTCTTCTGGGGCGGACGCTGAGAAAATGCCCGCACAGCCCGGACAAAATAGGGAATGCACGGCGCTATGTTCGCTTTTACAAGAATACATCCCGGAATTAGGGCGCACGCTGGGCGAGGAATTGCTGGAGCCTACACGTTTGTACTGTCCAGACATCGTGGCAATGCTGCAAGCGGGATTGCGGCCTCATGGAATGGCGCATATTACAGGAGGCGGCTGGCCTGATAATATTGCGCGGACGATTCCCGAAGGCCTATGTGCTGTGTGCCATCCCGCCTCTGTGCCTGTGCTTCCTATCTTTCAATTAATTGCCCGACGTGGACAGATTGCGCCAGAAGAAATGTATCATACATTCAATATGGGAATGGGCATGGCGCTGATTGTGGCTGAAAATGAAGCGGAACAATTCCGGGCTTTTTTGTCCGCGCGCGGCCAAGATGTATATATCGTGGGCCATGTAGCCGCTGGAACGCAACGATTCCGTTTTGCCGCGCCGCCCTGTCTGTAAAGCCGCGCATGTCGTCTAGATAAGCGATAGCTGCTGTTTATTTGAACGCCAGGATAACGAAGCTGCTTTTTTGGGGGATATTAAGTTATTGTTGTTCTTTGTTCGCGTGGGCGGGCAAGCGCACGGTAAATGTCGCCCCAGCTCCCTCAATCGAATCCACTTCTATCGTCCCATGATGTTCTTCCACAATGCGCTTGCAGGAATACAGGCCCAATCCCGTGCCTGTTTCTTTAGTGGTGAAAAGCGGCTCAAAGAGCTTTTCCTGCCTATCCACAGGGATGCTAGGCCCCGTATCGGCAAAGCTAATCGCGATTTCTTCGCCGTCCCGCTGTGTTGTAATCGTCAATTTGCGTTCTTTTTCGGGAGGCATTTCTTCCATGGCTTCCAGGGCATTCAAACAGATATTTAAAAAGACACGATCCAGTTGCGCCGCATCGCCCATTACAGGAGGAAGCTGCTCGTCCAACTGCAACACAACTTCTACATTGCGATGATGAATTTCGCTGCGGATTAAGGAAAGCGTCTTGGGCAATAGCTCATTGATCTGGACAGCTTCCAAGCGCAGCTCGCCTTTGGAGAAGGAGAGCAAGCGCTCCAACAGCGCCGTTAGCCGATCCATCTGCCTCCGGAGCGCTTCTACAAGCTCCTCATTTTGCGCCTGCGAATGATCCTGGAGAACTAAGTTCAGCAGCGGCTTGAGCGGCGTGACGATGTTCGCCATATCATGGGCGATGCTGGCCGTAATGGCGCCGATTGTGGAAAGCCGCTCGCTGCGCAAAAGCTGCTCCTGTGTTTGTTGTAGCGTTTCCAGTGCCTGACGCACATCAGTGTATAAGCGCGCATTTTCAATCGCCATCGCCGCCTGGCCAGCAATCGTGCGCAGCATTTCCAAATCCTGCACGCTAAAGGCTCCGGGCGCCGAGCGCGACTCCAGGAAAATAGCGCCCAGTGCTTCTTCGCCATGAAAGAGAGGCGCACACAAGGTCGAATGGAGCTGTAAGTCATGCACGCTGTCGCTATCGCCAAAGCGATCGTCATGCATGGCATCCGCCGTCAATAAAGCCTTGCGCTCATTGATGGCGTATTCCAGAATATGCCGGGAGACGATGACAGGGGCATCTTGGGCAGCTGGCGCCCGCTGGCGGAACGCTTTGGGCAGGAATTCTCCTGTCTTGCGATCCACGAGAAATATGCAGCCCGTGTCGGCAGGCATAACCGCCATCACATTATCAATGATGATGTCCAGAAGCTGGGCGAGATTCAGCGTGGAGGCCAAGGCTTCGCTCACATGGCTGAGCACATCCAGCCAGCGGCGGGCGGTGGCAGCATCAAGGGAGGCCCGCGGGGCATCCAGGCTCGTGGAGTGGACAAGGCTTTCGGGCGCGGGCAGCCTCTCCGCCGCCGCAGCAAAAGAAGTGCTTGCCTCAAGCTGCACCCGGCGCCGGGCTTCGGCCTCGGAAGTGGGCACAGGCTCGGACATCAGCGCGAGCCAGGTGCGTCCGAGCCGAAAACGATCGCCAGGCCGCAGCACAGTGGGGCCATGGATGCGGCGCTGGCCCACAAAGGTGCCATTGGCACTCCCCAGATCCTCCAGAATCCATTCGGAGCCGCGCTGCTGCAATTGCGCGTGGAAGCGCGAGACGCGCAAGTCTGTTGTCAGGGCGATATCGTTGTCCGCGCGGCGCCCCAAAGTTATCACGGGCTTGTTAAGCGTAAATACAGTGCCCTGCAAGTCGCCAGTCAGAACAACAAGCTTCGTCATGTCTTTCCTGGAAAATATTATATAAATAAATTTCGTTTTTTTCGGACAAAATTCCTTCACAATGGAGAAAGCGCTCTCATTTTGCGGCTCTGCATAATATTTTAGTATAAAGCTCCTGGCCTGTTTACACCGGAAACAGAAAATCAGAAAAAATTAAAGTTTCAATAAAAGCCCTCCTTTCTCTTGACACACATGCGAACTTAAAGTAGCCTCAAATTGTCAAATATTTATATAAAATCCCCGAGGAGGTGCTCTTTATGCGCATCAGCAAGCGGGGCTTTACGACTGTCGAAGTGCTGCTGGTCACAGGAATCTTGACAGCGCTGGGCGGCGACAGTTTTACGGGCGTGACCAGCAAGGCACATCAAGTGGCGTGTTTTAATCAATTGCGGCAGATTTATATGGCTTTTCAAATGATGGCAATGAATGATGAGCCGCTGCCGCGCGCCTGGTTTTATCCCCCCGACAATCATCCCTATCGCGAGCAATTCAATTTAGCCAACATTATGGCGCGGCAGGGCGTGCCCAAGCAATTGTTCATTTGTCCGGCGGCGCCCGAGGAAATTAAGCAGCGGGGCATTTGTTATCTTTACAACGACAAGCTGTGCAATCGCAATCTGGATGGCATTTCTGATCCGGCAAACACATGGCTGTTAATGGATGTGAATGCAGTGACGGATCAGGTGCCGCCGGCGCATTTGGGCGGCTGCAATGTGCTATATTGTGATGGACATGTAAAATGGGTCCCTGCTTCCGCCATCCCCAAGCTCATCACACAGGCGGTAGATTATCGAGGCGAGTAAAAAGCCAGCGATTAAGCGCGATTAAGCTGGGGCCAAAGAATGTAAGGGCGTGGCCTTTTCTTTATAATCCTGAAAAATAAAATTTTGCGAGAAGCAGAAATTTCTTCCTCAGCGACAGCAACGCCTGATTTCTTCACAGAACTTTTATGGACAAAACAAATGCAGCGCAGGCAAAGAGCCTGCGCTGGCGTTTTTTGGCAATTCCTATTCCATAATGGCCAATGTTTTCAGCGCAGAGAAAAAGCGTCCAAGAGAGATATGCCATTTAAAATGGGAATGAGTCTGGAATCTTGCGCTCCCCCGACTCCCCGCGAGCCGCAGGCGGCAGCTTCAGGCCGTACGCGTTCAGGGCGTTTCTGGGCTGGCGGCGGAGATGGAGGGATTCCACCAGGTCGTGGCGAAAATATGATTCCAGATGGTGTTTCTATCGGGCTGTTGCCCCCGTTTGAGATAATACTCCAGATGTTCGCGTGTCGTATTGCCGCGGAAGGCGAGCAAGATCTTTTTTTTGCCGTCGCTTTCCACAGGCATCAGTATGCGTACAGTAAGGGATAATAGTCCACGGTCGGCCTGGATGGCGGCGACAGCGATTTTATACGCCATATCAATGATAACGCCGGGCACATCGGCCATCCGCAGGCTGCGCGGCGTCTGCACTGTAATCATGGCATATCCTGTAAAATCATCCACGATGGCCTGGACACGCCAGCCCAACGCTTCGCCCGTGGGCCAAGTGACGCCTGACAGGGCTTGCGTCAGGAGGCGATCGCGATCGGAAAGTGGCGCTTCCAGACTTTGCGTGATGAGCACATTGCCGCCTGGAGTGGGCACTGAAGGCGCTGGCGCGGCTGCACGGGCGGAAGGCGCTGGGGCAGGGACGGAAGCCGCGCTCGGGGGACGGCTGGGCGAAACAAGCGCTGGCGGCGGACTGGCCGCACGGCCGGGCCCCATTAAGGGCTGCTCCGCCGGGCGCACAGGCGCCGCGAAAGGCCGCCGCGGCTCAGAAGGGGGACGGCGGCTTGCCAAAATCCCCAGGCCCGTTAATATCAACGCCACAGCCACAAAGCCGCCCACAATCATCCATACAAGTCGCTGGCGTGTGAGAGCTGGCTCTGAGGGCTCTTCTTCGGAAACGACGGCAGCCAACAGCTCCTGTTGCTGCTGCATGTGCGCGCGTACCTCAGGATTATCTTCTAGCCGCAGGGACAGTGCGTACCAGTCAATAGCTTCCCGCGGCTGCCGGCGCGCTGCGGCGATATCCCCCATCAATGCATGCAGAGCGGCGCTATGGGGATATTGCGCCAGATTTTCCTGCACGAGCCTTTGCGCCTGCGCTAATTCTCCCCGGGCAATAAGCTCTCTAATTTCTGCCAGCTGCTCAGAAGACAATTCCATCTGCCCGTCCGCCTGATTTATAATTCCATTTCGTCTGTAGGGAGCAAATTTTTTTCCATCCGATAACGGGCAATATGATAGCCCGCCTGCAAATATATCTCCACTGCGCGCGCATTGCAGACGCTGGCATCCAAGGCTGCCTTGTCGCAGCCTCGCGCGCGGAACCAGCGCTCTGCCTCTTCCAGCATCATCTTCGCATAGCCCTGGCCGCGCCGCCGCGGCGCCACATAGATGTTTTTAATATAGCCCACTAGCGGCTCCACCATTGTTGTGATTAAAGCCAGCCACAAAAAGCCACATACGCCCTGCTCGTCCTCCAGGACATATAATTTTTCGCTGGGATGACGCAATGCCTGGCGGAGCTGCTGTTCGTAATCCCGCAAAAATACCGGCGACATCCGAAAGCCGGGGAAATTTGTTTCATATACTTCCTTTTGGAAACTCAGGACAGCCTCGTGATCCGTCCGCCAGCGAAATTCGCGCAAATACGGCTCCATTGCCCCAATTCCTCAAGCCCTCTATTCCTGGAAAATAATCCGAAAACCTGTTAAAGAAACAGAGTCTCTATACAATTCGAGCCGCCCCACAATATCTTTATGGAATTTGTGGATTTTGTGTCTTCTTTTTTCAAATTTCTAAGCGCCCGAGTCAATCAGATGCACATGCTCCTCGACTACATTGCGCGGCGCCAGCGCAATGAAAAGCCGCGAGGCCACGAGCAAAACCGCAAAATCATCGATTTGTCCCAGCCCCACAAGCGGAAAATCGGGGATCAAATCCAGAGGGATAATAAAATACGCCACACCCGCTAGAAAAATTATTTTGGGCAGCAATCCCACGCGTCGATCCCTTAAAAGCCGCCAGAATAATTTAATTAAATTGGGCAAATGCAACAGCAGCCGCAGGCGGCCCGCCGGCGATGTATAATACGCCACTTTCTCGGCAAAGTTCATGGCTTTTTCCTGCCTTACGCTCCGTTCTTGCAATTATTATTTTTGCCGCATTGTGTTCTATTTGATTCAATGTTTTGCGGCCAGCTTATGTTCCTTTCTTCGATATCCCACAGGCAAACGAGAAAAGCTTCCTTGCGTCTCCATGCCTATGCCTTTGCCCACTGACTTTTTTAACGCACAGCATCAATTATGCCCTGCAAAGAGGCGCGCGCGATAAGCTGGCGCACATCCAGAGCCATCACTTTCGCATGTATCTGCGCAATCTGAGCGCTTGTCGTTTCCGTATCATTCAGACACAGCTGGGCAAAGAAAGCTTCCGTGAGCGCCGGGCTGGCAGCGGCGTCTAGCTTCTGGATAATCTCCAGCAAACGCAGATAATCGATGGCGCTCAATTTCTCGGCGGCTGCGACATTCAGCGGCGGATTGGGCAAGAGCTGGCGTTGCAGGGCTTCAAGCAAGCAACTGCCGACATTTGGCGGCGCCCCGCGCATAACAAGCTGATCCGCCAGATGGCCGATGTGCCGCCAATTGGGCAATTCGGTCGTGAGCCGAAATTCAGGCAAACTCTTTTTGGGCTGCAAATCCATCAAATTGAGCTTCCACACGGCCTGGCCGTTTGCCGCAGCTTCGCCTGTAGAGGCGCGCACAAATCCGGGGCCCTGCAACGAAAGCTGAAGCTGCAGCGAGGAGGCAAAAGAGGACATCACAAGCTGCTCCGGAGCGCCCATCGTATCTGGAGGCTTTTCGCCGGATAGCGGATTCGCTTTTGGAGAAGGCGTAGGCATAATGAGCTTCAAATGATAAAATGTGCTCAGGCGATGCGGCACCACCTGCATTTCAAGCTTTGGGCTATCTGATTCATCTGGGAAGAGCGCTTCGCCTGGCTTGGCTTGACCTATAATTTCTGTAACATCCCAATTGCCTTCCTTGTATTCACGCACTGACCAATTCGGCGTGGGCGGCTTGGGGATTTGCTGCAAGCCGCCACTTTCTTTGCCCATTTCAGCCAGAGAGGAATCGACGGCAATGGCCAGGCGGGCGCGGCTGCTCAAATCCGGCGCTACAGAAACATCCATTGTGATGTTGAGACAGCCGCTGCCACCTAAAATGAAGCCCCCCACCAATAGAATAAAAATCCAGCGGCGTGGCGACATCTCTATGCTCCTTTCTGGCTTTAAAAGTCTTCTTCCTGTCCATAATCTCCATACTCCTTTACGGCCTCAAAGAAGGCCACGATATTTTCCCAGGGCACATCAGGCTCCAGCACATGTGTGGGAGCAAGAAATAAGCCGCCATCTTTGCCTACTGTCTCAATTAGCCATTTAACCGTTTGCTTCATTTCCTGGGGAGTGCCAAAGGGGAAGACTGTTTGCGTGCCCACACAGCCCCAAAACGCAATCCGATCGCCATATTGGGCTTTCAGCTGAGCAGGATCCATGCATTCGGGCTGCACGGGATTAAGAATTGTCATTCCAATTTCAATCAAATCGGGAATTATCGCCTCCACATTGCCATCGGAATGATAAAAAATCTGGATGTCCGGCTTAATTTCCCGGGCGGCAGCCCATACTTTTGCCCAGCGGGGCTTCAGCCACTGCCGCCACATTTCCGGGCTCATCATCATTTTGTGCTGCATGGCCACATCATCGCCGCAGAGCAAACAATCCACATCCGCCTCGGCAAAACGCCGCGCCTGAAACACGCGATCCTCTGTGACGCGATCCAGCACATACGCCGCCTGCTCCGGATGCAGCACAAAATCCATCATCAATTTTTCCATAGAGACAATCTGCCACGCATTTTCCCAGATATGGCCGACCCCGCCCTGCACATACCATCCTTGCTCATGAAGCTGCCGCACGGATTCCTCTAAATGCTGATGCCGATACGCGGGCGTAAAATCCGGCCAGGGGAATTCCTCCATTTCCTGCACACTGGTCACATGTTTCATCGGATAATCTAACTTCCAGAAATGATAAAAGCTGCCGGGAATATGGGCCGTGCCATATTCGCTGTATGTCGTGCCTTCAGGATGGGCATAGCCGTACCAATCAGCCCAATTCACAGCTGTTTGCGGCTCCGCAAAGCCCACACCTGTCGCGTCATAATCAAAATAGGCCGCCGGATCCTTACAGCCTGTTTTCTCTTCGAACATCTTTTGCACAGCCGGCGTAAATGAAGCGGCTTTGGGCACGCGATCCGGCCTTTGCCGATTCATTGCCGTCAAAACTCGTTCGCGCTTTGTCACAATGTCCTCTTCCTTATGTTAGCCGTTGTTGTATTGAATTCGTTTTTTGATATAGATATGCAATTTTTCCACAAAAATAGCCTCTATCCTTTTGCGGCTTTTCGAAAAACAAGCCTAGCCTTCTTCAATGCCTTTATTGCCTCCAGAGCTCCTGCATTTTTGATTTCAGCTAATTTCGTTTTTCTCTTTATTGTTTGACTAACGCTTGCTTGTGCTATCGGCTCCAAAATCGGCAAATTATAACGGGATTTGCAGCATGCCAAATGCCTCCATCTCCTCACATCCGCATCCGAATCGTTTCCAGCGCTTGTAATCCTGGCTTGGAAATCCTTTACGACAGGCGGCATCTTTTTTCTTGAATCCGCCTTTTCCCATTCTTTAGGGGCGTTTTTTAAAAAGCGTCCTGCGTTTTGTAATGTTCATTATGGCTTGCTGCGACGGCCATTGGCCGCTTTCGGCCCCTGTGCGGATAAGCGCGCTCCTTCTTTGGCCAATTCGTCTGCTAGATTATTTTTGTCCCGAGGCAGATGTTCGACGACAAAGCTGTCAAAGCGTGCGCGCAGCTTTTGCGCCCATTCATAAAGCGGCCGAATGGCGGGCGTGCGCACTTTATAGCTGCCCTGCAATTGCCGGGCCATAAATTCGCTGTCTGTATAGATGTGAATATGCCGCCAACCGCGCGCATGGGCTTCCGCCAGCCCGGCTATCAGCGCGCGATATTCCGCCACGCCCACTGTCGTCTCGCCGAGCGGAATAGCGCGGCGCACAAGAATATTCCCTTGCTCGTTTGTAATGACAAAGCCCGCGCCTGCCGGGCCTGGATTGCCTTGAGAAGCGCCGTCTGTATAGATGTAGGCCTTATTTTGCGACATCGCTATTAGCTCCTCCCAGATTCCCTATTAACTTTTTCTTAAGTTTCTGCACTGGAAGTTTCGTTTTTGTGGCTGCTGGCGAGGCTCCAGGCGTGAGGCAGCCACGTTTCCAATTGCAAGGGGCTCCAGCCCGTTTTAAGAAGCTCATTTTGGATTTGATGATATGTCCATCCTGCGGCATAGGCGTGCAAAACATAATCAATTAAAGCTTGAGGAATAGCTTCAGCCGCAACTGGCTCGGGCATTTTAGCGGAAGATGGCAATGGAGCAGCAGAAAATGTTTCTTCATATTTTGTCACGGGCATGGGCAAATGCAATGTCTGCGCCAGAATATGCAAATCGAAGCCCTCTTTCCGCACCCGCATATCATAATACAGCAGTACGAGCCCTGTGATCAGCACAGGCTGGGCAAGAATAGTCGCTATTTGGCTGAGACTTGTAGAGAGAGCCTGCGCTAAAGCCATTCTGTCTGGCCCCAAGATTATTATAGCCAAAGAGCTAACAGGCCATGCTACGCCCATGCTGACTAATCCTACAAGCAAGCTCAACAATAAATACACGGAAAAGCAGCGCCACCAATTTCCCTGGACAAGCGCCCAACTGCGCTGCATAGCGGCCAGCCCCGGCAAGCCCTCGATGGCAATAATAGGCGTCGTCAATATAAACATTATGGCCAGATAAATTCCTGGAATAAAGCAAAATAGCATTCCCAGGCTGGCAATTAATCCAATCAGCAGCACTGTGCCTATCAGGGAAAGCCAGCGCGCTCCTATTGTCCCATAAGCGTCAGCCACTGTCACGGGATAATTCAAATAGCGTTTGGAAACAGCCACAGATAACGCTCCCTGCGCCAGAGGCACCGCTAATAATTGCAGCAAAATAAGCCCCGAATATACGCCAATAATCGGCACAAAATTCTCCCAGGGGAATTCGGCAGAATTTTCGGGCATCCTGTACAACATTTGCCCCACAACATAAGACAGCAAGATCTGCACAAACCCCAAAGGCACATATACAACTGCGATAATTGCCAAAAAAGGGCCAAAATTGCGCCGATAGAGCCAGATTGCCGCATCCAGGATATCCGCGGCGTTGAGCGGCCTGAGAATCGGGGGCGAATAAATATTACACATCTGAAAAATTCTTCTTAAGATAGCGCTATTTGTGCCGATATAAAATTAGCTAAAAATATGTACAGGGCTTTCCCTTTGTTTATGCGTTTAAATGATTTTATTGCTTTAAAAATCGAAGGGGATAAAAGCTCTCTGCAAAGCTGAATTAGACCTTTTATTAACTTTTTTGCATACACTTTTAGCGTAAACTTTTCTCAATTGTTAGCGAGTCAATTGCATTAAAAGGGATGGCTAATATGATTTATTGTCTTATTTGTGTGCCTTTCGTGTTTTTAGGACTTTGTGCTATTGCGGCTGTAATTATGGGCGGGCGCGTAGAACGCCTTATGGAAATGCAGCAAAACAGCAGAATCCAAAATCCCCTTTCGGCCCCAGAAACGGCGTTTTATCCCTCGTCACAATCGCTGTCTGCCCGGGAACATCGCTTCAGGGCCTCAGGATAACAAGCGGCGCCTCGCGGCTGCCCTCATATTGTTCGCCCACTAATTTTACTCTATCTTCAACTACTGCATGCTTTAAAATACAACGTCCCCGAAGATGATTGTAGCCAAATGTGGCCACATTTTCTAATTGCACGCCAGAGCCAACCGTTGTATGGGCCCCTAGAGCAACATTGGGGCCAATTTCAGCTTTTTCAATCTGACATCCTGCGCCAATATACACAGGCGGCCGCAGCAATGCTTGCGGCGCTATCTGGGCGTCTTCAGAAACGATAATTGCTTTTTCCGGACAGCGATAACGAATAATGATGCTATTTAGTTCCAACACAGCTGCGGGGCGCGCCACATCCGACCAATAGCCTACAATAGGGACGCCGCGCACGCGCGCGCCTTTGTGAAGCATCGTTTGAATGGCATCGGGAACTTCAATCTCTCCGCGGGCTGAGGGAGGCAAGGAACGCAAGATGTCAAAAAGTTCAGGCGGAAAGACAAATATTCCCGCATTATTGAAGTTTGTTCGCGATGTCCCCCGCGGCGGCTTTTCAATAATCTGCCGCACATAGCTGGATTCATCTACATACACAGCAGCTCCTTCCCAGGGATCCTCCACCACATTCAGACTCAACACAGCGTCTGGCCGCTCCTCTTCCCAGATACGCAAAATGTTCGAATATGTCTCTGGAGCAACGACAATATCGCCCCAGGAAAGCATAAAAGGCTCTTTTCCCACGAATTTTTCAGCCAGCAGGGTCGCGGCCCCTGTGCCTTCAGGATGTTTCTGCCAGATATATTCAATGCTGAGGCCTAATGTTGCGCCATTGCCAAAATACTCCTGTATCATATGCCCTAAATGGCCAATGACAAAAGCAATTTGATTCACGCCCGCTTGTTTCATTCCTCGCAATATATGCTCCAGCATGGGAGCATCCAAAAGAGGAACGAGCGGCTTGGGCCGCCTCTCTGTTAAGGGCAACATGCGAGTGCCCTTTCCTGCAGCTAAAATGACTCCTTTCACTTTTATCCCTCGTAATTGCTTTTCGCGGATATGAGTCCAAGCATGCCAGGCGCTGTTTCTATCTGATAGACAAGGAGCGAAATTCCCCGCAGTTGATACAAACTCCTGCTCTTTTGTTTCACAAGGAAATTGCTAAAGGACATAGAATTGTGAATGTATGTTTGAGGCTGAGAAGGCGAGGCGTGGGATATTTTCCCTGAAAGAGGCAGAATGCCGCTACAAGGCCGGCGTCGGCGCACTTTTGCTGCTGTATTTAGCTTTTGCTTTCTTAAATATCTTTCGCCTGCCTCCGCTAAATGGCCCCGACGAAGGCGATCATCTGCAATATGTTAAAGTGTTGCGCGAACAAAGAAACATGCCTGTCTTGCCGCGCTTCACAACGCCCAATGATCCTCGTTGCGCGGAACAGGCGCAACATCCCCCTCTTTATTATATTCTATTAGCTTTCGCCTCTTATGTTGTTCCCGATTATGACACGCCAGCTGGCCAACGAGCTCTGAAATTTGTATCTGTTTTCCTGGGGCTTTTAGGCCTGGCGGCTGTAGCGTCGTGTGCACGGCGACTGTGGCCTGATGACGAAGCGACAGCATTAGCGGCTGTGGGCTTTTTAGCTCTGTTGCCGATGTATTGGATGATGACATCGCTTATCAACAATTCCGCGGGCTCATTAGCAGCTTCTGGGCTGACTTTAATGTTCATTCAAAGAGCATTGACGGAAGCTGATTCTTTGTCCTCGCGCTCTGAATTTTCAGTGTGGCTAACGATAGGCATAATTGCGGGCCTGGGAATAATCACAAAAATGACAGCCGTTTGGCTTGTGCCTGTCATCCTCGTAGCCCTGTGGCTGTATGGGCGCAAAAGCGGGCGCCGGCTCAAGCCTGCGCTGGCATGCCTATCGCCAATTATGCTCTTCGCAGGAGTCTGGCTGGCATATAACTGGCTGTCTTTTGGCGAGCTTTTGCCAGAGCGCGTTTTGAATCGCCGGCTATTGCCATTAGGCTTCTTTACGATTGTGTTCCATCCACAAGCTCAGCAATTATTGCTTTTTGTTATGTTGTCTGTCTTTCCCTTAACAATGCTCACGCCCTTTTGGCTGCTTGCGCCATATTACAGCACAAAAGCAGGATGGGCTGTATTGCTGATTTTTCTCGGGCCGCCTGTGTTAGCAGGATTATATGCTTTGGGGCGACATCGCCGCGCCCTATGGGAAAAGCCTACATCACGCCAGAGCTTTTTGCTAGCGTGTTTAGCCGGATTGCCCGCCGCCTGGCTGATTTCCCTTCAGGCTGTATTGCACGATTGGAATGCAGGGATTTGTCCGGGCAGATATGCCGTGGAGGCCACGCCTGCGTTGGCTTTTCTTATTGCGGCCGGAATGCGGCGCTTATGGCCCGCTCGATTGCGTATGAGAGCAGTTGTTATCTGGCTGACAGGCATATTGGGCCTTTCCATATGGATGCATTTATATATGGCGCGATTTTTGAGCAGCGGCTAAAATCCCCCACATTGCCTTAAATATCTTTTGCCCTGGATACATTGCACTTTGCCCGTAAGCTTTTCGAGGAGGCATAAAATGCGTTTTAATGTGGAGCAAGAAAAGTGTACACATTGCGGAGCCTGCATTGCCGCCTGTCCTACAGATATGATAAGAGAACGGAATGGGCAGCTCAAAATCAGTTTCGTTGCCTGCATTGGCTGTGGCCATTGCCTGGCAATCTGTCCGACAGGCGCCATATCACTGCAAGAGCTGGAATATGACGGAGCATTTACGCCGGCGCCCGAATTAAATGTGACGCCCAAAGAATTGCTAGCTCTTTTGCAATCGCGTCGATCCACACGCCGCTTTTTGCCTCAGCCTGTTTGCCGCGAACTTTTAGAACAGCTTCTGGAAGCCGCTCGCTGGATTCCAACAGCAGCCAATTGCCAATGCCAGCAATTTGTTGTGATTACAAATCCGCAAAAATTATCGCAGCTGCGACAGGAGATTGTCGCTTATTATCGACAATATGCTGAAAATTTGGCTCAAAAGAACAGGGAACAATCCGGAGAAAGCCCTATGGCAGCGCATATTGCCGCGGCTGTGCCAGCCTTTGTAAAAAATGCCAACGCAGGCCGTGATCGGCTATTTTTTGAAGCGCCCGCTGTCATCTTAATACACGCCGCTAAAAATGAAGTGCTGCCTGAAACGGCCTGCGCGTTTGCGGCTTTGACGATAGCATTAATGGCGGAGACAATGGGCCTGGGCACTTGTATTACAGCTTATGCCTCGATGGCTTTACAAGCGCTGCCTGCGCTCGCCCAACAAATGGGCGTGCCGGAAGATCATATAGTCTATTATGTTGTCGTTGTGGGCCATCCCGCCGAACGCTTCCAGCAAATTCCTCCGCGGCGCCCCTTGGACATTAAATGGCTTTAGCCAGTTGGACAAAAAAGATATCTCAATATATGACAATTGAACACAGCCCAAAATTGAAAAATACGGCTCTTTTGCTCTGGCATTCGAACAAACTAAAAATAAGCCGAAAGGCAGGCTTTAACAAGAAATAAGACAAATGGCAAGGCTAATTCCCCTTGTTTTGTGTTTGCATATGCCATTCTACAAATCGCTGCAGGCCTTCTTCGAGGGAAATCTGCGGCGCCCAGCCCAATAGCTCCTGTGCCCGCCGGATGTCTGCATATGTGTGTGGCATATCGCCTTGTTGAGGGGGCAAATATTCTATTACGGCTGGCTTGCCCAAAAGGCGTTGCAATGTTTCCACGAGCTGATTGAGAGTCACGGGCTGATGGCTGCCTAAATTGATAATCGCCCAGGATAAATGGCTGTCTAAAGCAGCAATAATGCCCCGGACAATATCATCAATGTATGTATAGTCACGGCTGCTTGTCCCATCGCCAAATAAAGGAATGGGCTGGCCAGCTAAAATACATTCTGTGAATTTGCGAATAGCCAAATCAGGACGTTGTCGCGGCCCATATACTGTAAAAAAACGCAGAATAATTGTGTGCATATCGTACAAATGATGATATGTATGACAGAGCGCTTCGCCGGCAATTTTCGAAGCGGCATAAGGCGAAAGCGGGCTGGCGATCGGCTGATCTTCGCTGAATGGCAATGTATTGGCGCCTCCGTATACGGAGGAGGAAGAAGCAAAAATCATGCGTTTGATATTCGCCTGCCGAGCGGCTTCTAAAAGACGGGCTGTGCCTGTCACATTTACATCCATATAGCGATCCGGAGCGGCCACAGAAGGGCGCACGCCGGCTAGAGCTGCTATATGGACAATAGCGTCAGGCTGATGTTCGGCCAAAATTTGCGTCAGCAATTGAATATCCCGAATGTCGCCTTCGAAAAAGGGAAATTCGGCAATTTTTTCAATCGCAGCTAAATTTCTTTCTTTAAGGAGACGGGGATAATACGGATCAAAATTGTCCAGGCCGATAATCTGGCGGCCCTGGCGCAATAAGGCTTCGGCGAGATGGGAGCCGATAAAGCCAGCACAGCCTGTAATAAAAATGCGAGAAATTGCTTCAGACATATTGATTTTCCTCCTGGGAATAGAGATTATAGTTCCGGGCAGCTTTGCGCAAGGATTTTTGTCATAAGGGGGCAAAATACAGGAAAGCTGAGGATTTTAAAGCTCAATATGTTTTGTTCAGCCTTTTTATGGAGGACGGAAAATGTCAGGCAAGCTGATTGTCTTCGTGGCAACATCGTGGCTGGGGGCTATAGCTTTTGCCGGAGAATTCTTGCTGACAAAAGATGGCCATCCAGCGGCAACAATTGTGTTGGCGGCAGAGCCCAGCCCAGCGGCTGGCTTTGCGGCGGCAGAATTGCAATATCACATCGCCAAAATCACGGGCGCTTTGCTGCCTGTTGTGGCGGATAATGTGCCCGTACAGGGGCCCCGCGTCTATGTGGGAGAAAGCGAGGCGACAAAACGCCTAGGCTTGCGCATGACACAATTTCAAAAACAAGAATATTGTATACGCTTTTTCCCTAACGCCCTTGTGCTGATGGGAAGAGATGATAACGCCCAATCGGGAGCGACGACTCCTAAAACAGTGCCCGGGAAATTTGGCAAGGCTCAGGAATTTTCGGGCGGGCAGCTTATTGAAGTCAGCCATTTTGATTTTGACGATGAAATTGGCACAATGGAAGCCTGGATCTGGATGCCTGCGGCCAAGCCGGAAAAACATGGAACAATTTTACGTCTGGACAGTGGCAATCCCTGGACATATCACATTATCCAGCGAGATGCGCAAAGCAGCTGCATTTCTTACACAACATATGATGGACAAAAGGGCCATGCGGTGCGTTCAGGAGAGCTTGCCGAAGGCTGGCATCATGTAGTTGCCACACATGATGCCCGCGCCGGCAAGATGGAGCTTTTTATTGATGGCGTGAGCGTGGGCCAGACGGATTATGTAAAAACACACTGTCGCGGGACTTATTTAGGCATTGGCGCCTTCAGCTTTGTGGACGGCGTGATTGCGGGCAATTGTTTCATTGGCATAATCGATGAAGTGCGGCTTACAAATGACATCCGCACGCCCTCTGCGGGTGCAGAGGGAGGCCCCTATCGTCCCGATAAAAACACGCTTGTATTGATGCATATGGAGGAGCCAGGCAAGCTGGCGACAAATGCAGCGGGGCGCGGAGAATTTCAATATGCGCCGCCGGCGCTATTTCAAAGCAATG
The DNA here is from genome assembly GCA_964622325.1 of uncultured Armatimonadia bacterium. Classification (GTDB taxonomy): domain Bacteria; phylum Armatimonadota; class Zipacnadia; order Zipacnadales; family UBA11051; genus JAJFUB01. The sequence continues at coordinate 5,951 of CAZUOJ010000041.1, read as the reverse complement.
GGACACTGTATGCAGTGTATGATTTTCTGGAACGCTATTGTCGTGTGCGCTGGTATGCGCCGGGCGAAATTGGGCTTGTGTGTCCGCAAACAAAAACATTGCGGGTGCGCGGAGCTGATCTGAAGCGGCGCCCCGCGATGAAATATCGCTGTATTGCCGGAGCGCAATTATATATGCCCACGCCGCAAGATCCTGTGCCCGCGCGGGATAATCATATCTGGAAGCTGCGGATGCGACTGGGCGGCGAGCCAATGACGCTTAATCATTCTTTTTATGGCTATTACGAACGATTCTTACAGAAACATCCTGAGTGGTTTGCGCAGGGCTATCCAGGCCAGCCGCCGCAAATGTGTTACACGAATCCGGATTTTATTGCCCAAGTCGTGCAGGATGCACGAAATTATTTTGAGGGCAAGGGCATTCCGCCAGGCGCTGCCGCAAGCGGCGATATTTTTGGGCTTGTGCCAATGGATAATTCTAGCTGGTGCAAATGTCCGCGTTGCCAGGCGGAATTGAATCCCGCGGAAAAAGATAATCCTCAGTTCAACAATGGCTATGCGAGCGATTACATCTGGAATTTTACAAACAAAGTGGCGCGGGAAATAGCCAAAACGCATCCGCATAAATGGCTGGGCCAACTGGCGTATTCCACATACGCCTATTATCCTGTAAAAGTGAAGCCTGAAAAGAATGTCGCCGTGCAATTGTGTCTGCACACACGGAATTGGTGGTGCCCTTCTATGGAAGCCAACGACAGGCGCGTGCTACGCGAATGGACACGACGGCGGGATCGGCCTGTGTATCTGTGGCTTTATTATTGCTTTCCGGCGTTTAATGCCAAATACGGCAATTTTGCATATTGGCCGGGATTTTTCGCTCATCAGTGCGTGCAGCAAATGCGGCTTTTCCATCAGGCGGGCATTTGTGGGCTGTTCTTGGAAAATTCCAGCGAAATGGGCGCCACCTATTTGATGGATCAGCTTGAATTTTATGTGACATTCAAGTTAGCTGATGATCCCACATTGGATGGCAACAAGCTTATTGACGAATTTTTTACGCTTTATTATGGCCACGCGGCACCGCCAATGAAGGCGCTCTATAATCGTATAGAAGACATTTTTACAAATCCGAAATATTATCCGCCCGAGATACAAAAATCCCCTGGCCATCAGCATCAAACAGAAGAAATTGTTTGGGAATGGCTGGGAACGCCAGAGCGCATGGCGGAATTAGGCCAGCTGATGGAACAGGCGAAAGCCGCGGCCCAAACGCCTGTAGAGAAGGAGCGCGTCCGGCTGTGGGAGCTGGGCATCTGGCAGCCGCTTGTGGAAGGGCGCCAAAAAGCAGATCGGCACAAACAAATCCGTCAAATCCCGCCGCCGCTTGTTCATGTGCCGCGGACCCCGGAAGCAGGAGGCAAGCTTGCCGATGTCTCCTGGGAGCAAGCAGCGGATTTAAACGGCTGGGGCAGTTTGTCTGGCGATCCCAGCCCGCGCCGGATACAGACGAAAATTGCCCACGATGGACGCTTTTTGTATGTGGAGTTTGTGGATTATATCCGGCCCCAAGAGCTTGTCAGCAGCGAGAATGTTTGGGGAGGCGATGATTTTGAGCTGTTCTTTGCCCCTGCACGCAATACATGGTATCGGCAGCTTTGCGTAGCTCCAAATGGCCACATTTTCACACAAGCCTGGCAGACAGAGGAAGCTGAATGGCAAAGCGGCGCCATTGTGGAGACGGATACAAGCCAGGCCACACAATGGCGCGTACGGCTGGCTTTGCCGTTAGAAAAGCTTTTGCCAGGGCTCGCTGCTGGAGGCAAATTTTATGCCAATTTCTATCGGCATCGCCCGGCAGGGCCGGAGCTTCTGGCCTGGACGCCGTCCTTTGCGGCCGGATTTCATGATACGAGCCGTTTGGCTGAATTTGTGTTATCTCCTTAGTATCCCGGCTAAACACATTTGCATGCTGAGGCAAGCCCAAAGGAAAAAGTAAGGGCCGAAAAGCGCCCTGGGAGAAATCCCTCGTGTGCAAATCAGCAAGAAATTGTCGACATTATCCAAGGGCATTTATTTTTTGCGGCGCGGACAGCTTGACGGCGGGCAAAGAGTATAATAATATGCTGAATGGAGAAGCTCATCAGAAAAGGCACTTAGTCCCGTGGATTCTCCTTTAAGATTAAAATATCAGGGAGGAATGTGACAATGTCCCTCAAAGGCAATGCGTGCATTGGCCAGTCAGGCGGCCCCAGCATCGTCATCAATGCGAGCCTTGTGGGCGCCATTCATGCGGCTAAAGAAAGCGGCGTCATTGAGCATTTTTATGGCGCGGCGCATGGCGTTTCGGGCGTGCTGAATGAACAGCTTTTTGATTTGTTTGAGGAAGAGGACGATGTTGTCAACGCCATGCGTTATGTCCCGTCCGCGGCGCTGGGAACATGCCGGATTAAAGTTACAGAAGCCGATGTGGCGCGCTGTATGGAAGTCTTCAAAGCGCACAATATCCGCTATTTCTTTTATAACGGTGGCAATGACAGCCAGCTGACATGCCATCAGATTTCAGAACTGGCCAAGCAATCAGATTGGGAGATGCGCGTGATTGGCATTCCCAAGACGATTGATAACGATCTCGTGGAAACGGATAATTGTCCTGGCTATGGGAGTGCGGCGCGCTTTGCGGCTGCAGCCGTGCAATTTGCGGCTCGCGATGCGATGGCATTTGGGGAAATTGAGATTGTAGAAGTGATGGGGCGCTATGCGGGCTGGCTGACAGGCGCCACGGCTGTCGGACGCAAGGAGGAATGGATGGCGCCTCATCTCGTGTATCTGCCGGAAGTAAAAGTGGATCCAGACAAATTCCTGGCGGATTGCGAAGCCTATTACAAAAAATACGGGTATCTCGTGATTGCCGTATCCGAAGGCTTTAAGTTTGCGGAGAGTGAACTAGCGACGACATCGCAAAAAGTGGACGAATTTGGCCATGCGCGCTTGGGCGGCGTAGCGCAAGCGCTAGGCAATATGGTGGAGGAGACGCTTGGGGTGCGCGTCCGTACGGATCGGCTGGGCAATCTGCAGCGCTGCTTTGCGTATTGTATGAGCGATGTGGATAACGAACAGGCCTATCGGGCGGGCTATGAGGCCGTGGCGCGTGCCGTGGCAGGCGAGACGGATTTGATGACAACAATTGTCCGCAAGAGCAATGATCCCTATGAATGGGAAATCGGAACAACGGCGTTAATGAATGTGGCGGATAAGACAAAGCTAGTGCCGCTCAGCATGATTAACGAGGAACGCAATGGCGTCACAGAGGAATTTCTGGCGTATGTGCGGCCTCTTTTGGGCACAACGCCCGCGGCAGTGAGCATGGAGATCCCCGCTTATCCTGTGTTCAAGAAGAATTGGATTGAGAAAAAATTGGGCGAATACAAGCGCGAAAAGAAATAACATCCGGAGAAAGTGACAAATGCAGCTACAAAAAGGCCTTCTCAACTGTGAGGAGGCCTTTTTGTTATCTATTCGTATGTCCGCACAAACAGCAAATGAACGAAAGGGAGGCGATAAATAGTTTGTTCAGGATACGGCCTGCACGCGAGGAAGATATTCCTGTTGTCTGTGAAATTGCCCGATTAGCCTGGCGCCCCATTTTTGCGGAATTTCGCCGTCGTCTGGGAGAAGATTTAATGCAGCGCCTGCGCCCCCATCCTGAAGAAAGCAAGGCAGAGGAAATCAGGCAGGCTTTTGCGCGGAATCCGCAAGGCATGATTGTCACAGAATGTGAGGGGCGCGTTGTGGCTTTTGCGACATTTTTTGTGGCGGATGCGGAAAAGAAAATCGGGGAAATCGGCAATAACGCCGTGCATCCGGATTTTCAGGGGCAGGGCCTCGGCCGTCAACAATACGAATATATTTTTGCCGAATTGAAAAAACAGGGGATGGAATATGTACGGGTGACAACAGGGCTGGACGAGGCTCATACGCCTGCCCGCCGTGCTTATGAGGCTGCAGGCTTTAATCGCTGTCTGCCTTATGTGACATATTATCGGAAGCTCTGAGATTTGCCGCTCACGGCTGCGGAATACAGGAATGCATCTGCCCAAAAGCGAATATGTGAAAAATTTCTATTCTTTGTTGCATGGGGCAGTCACAGGCGACAGAAAGCCAGAGCAGTCAATATTGTCAGCGTAAATAAATATAGCTCCCCGCGAAGAGGCTAAATGGCGTGTTTAGGGAAACACACGGGAGGCCTGAGGGCAATGTTAAAAAGCCGATTGTATTTCGGCATTTGGGGAGGGATGTGTTTATTATTGTTGAGCGGAGTGGAGGCCCAAATAAAATGGGATTTTGAAGGAGAAAATCTCACATGGCGGCCCCGATCTGCGGGCGTGAAATTGGAACTGAGCGAAGAAAGCCAAACGCCTCATGGCCGCCGCGCCCTGCATATTACAGGCACAGAGGAGAGCAATTGGAATTATGCTCTCTCCGAGAGTCAGCCGATGCAAGCGGGACAAGCCTATCGGCTCTCTGTGTTTATGCGCGTGACGAAAATGGCGGCGGAGACGCAGGCGCCCGCTGTGAAATGTGAATTCGTTCCTGCGAACGGACAAGGCACATTGGGACGCGTCACAACGCCGGCTTACGATGTCAACAGGCTCGGCGAATGGCAGAAGCTGGAAACGGAATTTCGGGCGCCTGCGGGCGTGGGCAGCTTCTGGCTAGCAGTGGAAAAGGGCGGCAATACGCCCATGAGCATTGATATGTATATCGATGAAGTGCTTGTGGAGCCGATTAACGAGCTAACAGTTTTTAAGCAATATGAATTGGAGCCATTGCCGGCGCCACTGCAAAAATATACAGGCAAACATCCGCGCCTGTATTTGCAGGCGGAACAAATCGAACAATTGCGCCAGGCCAGCCAGACAACACATGCGGCGCAATGGCACAGGCTGCAGGCGCTGGCTGACAGATATGTCCAGTGCGGCCCGCCTGCCTACAGGGAACGCGATTCGTATAGCGGCGAGGAGCAGCTCTGGCAGCGTGAAGTGGGCAATGCGATGCCCACATTAGCCCTGGCCTGGCTCATCACGCAGGACAAGCGTTATCTGGAAAGCGCCCAGGCGTGGGCTCTAGCCTCCTGCGGCTATCCCACATGGGGGCTGGGCCGGATTGATGGGATGGATCTGGCAGCTGGGCATCAGCTCGTTGGGCTGGGAATTGTTTATGATTGGTGCTATGGCGCCTTATCGGCGCAAGCGCGCCAGACAATCCGCGAAACAATACAGAAACGAGCAGCCCGCATGTTTGAGGCAGCAGCGGCAAGAGAAATATGGTGGCATGGGGCATATTTGCAAAATCATTTATGGGTGAACGCAGCGGGATTAGCGGTGGCGGGGCTGGCTCTGTATGACGAGATTCCCGCGGCGCGGCGCTGGATTGGCTTTGCTCTGGACAAATTCTCACGGACAATGGAATATCTGGGGCCTGACGGGGCCAGCCATGAGGGCGTAGGCTACTGGCAATATGGCGTGGAATATATGCTCAAATTTATGGCACTGGCCAAGGATTTGCTGGAGCGAGATTTATATCATTATGAGTGGTGGCGCCACACTGCCTATTATGCCTTATATTTGCAGTTGCCGCGGCAAGCCTGGACGCGGCGGAATTGCATTGTGGATATTGCCGATTGCCCGCGTTATAATTGGTACGGGCCTGATTATTTGCTCAGGGAGCTGGCGCGTCGCTTCCAAAATCCCTATGCGCAATGGCTGGCTAATGAAATTTTCGCCGCCAATATTGCCGCCGGCGGCGCGCCGTGGCTGAATCTGCTCTGGCGCGATCCTCATTTAGAGGCGCGGCCTCCTTCGGATTTGCCTACGCTGCGCCATTTTGCCGATTTGGGAATTGTTTCGGCGCGTTCGGATTGGAGCGGCCAGGAATCATTGCTTGTGTTTAAAT
>CAZUOJ010000040.1:22309-29663 GCA_964622325.1 uncultured Armatimonadia bacterium | reverse complement strand
TAACGGTGAAACGATAGTCGCTGAGCGCTGAGAGGAGCGAAAGCCGTGTACTGGATTACCAAACGCCGCTCAAAATATCCGGTGCTGGGCTTGCTGGCGCTGGGGCTGCTTTGGCTGGCGGCCGCGGGATGGGGGCAAGTGGGGCCACAGCCCTTAGGCGTGACCTCGGATGTCCCCACTATTAATCGCGCAATGATTAAGCTGCGCCAGCAAACCCCGCGCTTGCTTGTTTTGGGGACGGCCACGAGTCCCAGTTATATCTATCTGCCCGCGGGCCGCTGGCAAATTCAGACGAGCGATATTGCTCCCGATGGCGGCAATCCCACGCGCAGCGGTGATGAAAATCGGTTGATTGCCAGCCTCACCACGCCCATGCGGGATACGAACTGGGGCGTGAAATATACGAGCAAAGTCACGATTGCCGTGGATACGGACCCCACGGATGCGCGGCAGGGGTTTTATCAGGATCCGCATTATCTGGCGGAAGCCTATGGGACTGTCAGCAATCCGGCGAATTTAATCAACATCTGGCCGCTTGCGCCCACCCCGGGCGTGCGGGACATTGCCGGCGAATTTTTAGTGCCGGCCGACGATGATCGGCTGACCTTGCAGATTGCGGAATGGATTCGCGTGCGGCAGGTGTTTACGGTCATCGGGGACATGGTGCGGATGGAGTTCATCATCACCAATACTTCGACCCAGCGACATGACATCGGGCTGCGGATTTTGATTGATGCGGGCTTTGGCGGCCTTTCTCCCTTTGATGGCAGCCGCGTGTTTTTGCCGGATGGCAGCTCTTTTGTGACCGAGCGCACTATTCCCGATGCGCAGACCGCCACTGTTCCTGACTGGTGGGTTTCTTACGATAATCCGCAGGCGCCGACAATGGCGGTGCGGGGGCTGCTGCGCACGAGCGAAGTGTTTGATCCCGGGATAGCCAATTCGGCGGCCGGCATGCCAGATCAGATTATCTGGGGCCAGATGCGCAACATTGGCGCGGATCTTCAGTATTACACGAACACAAATGCGCGGGCGCCTCTGGAGGGCGAGGACTGGGCCTATGCGGTATGGTGGGCGCCCCGTTCCTTTAGTCCCGGCGAATCGCGGCGCTATGTCACCTATTACGGTATGGGCACTTCCGCGAGCGATTATGAAGCGCCCTATGCTTTGATGGCGTTCGCCCCGTATGTGTTGCAAACGCAAACCGGAGACAATCCCGCCACGCCTGACCGGGTGGAGGAATATTACTGGGTGGATGATCAGGGGCGGTCGCCTTTTCCGGTATCCGTATATATGGACAATTTCGGCGCCAGCACTATTTTTGATGCCAGCGCCCGCATTCGCCTGCCTCAAGGCTTTGAACTGGCTTCCGGAGAGTCGGCCAGCAAATCGGTCGGGACGATTGCGCGCAATGAGATTAAAAGCATCAGCTGGAATGTGCTGGCCACGACCGCTCGGCCCGGCCAAACCGACATCAAATTCACAGGCCCGCAGGGCAAAGTCGTGACGCGCAAAATCAGCCTTCCTGCTTTGCCCGTGCTGAATCCCTGGCCCGATGCGGTGACCGGGCTGGAGATGGTGTCGGTTCCCTACGAATTCAGCAATAATGATGCGGAATGGGTATTCCAGAGCCTGGGGTCCCTGCTCCCGGGCGGCCCCTCGGCGCTCATTCGTTATGATCCGCGCATCAATGATTATCGCTGGTTCCCGGAGCCGGAGGTGGCCACGATTGCGCCCGGATTGGGCTACTGGCTGCTCAATCGCAATCGGACGGTCATCAATCTGCCGCCTGACGCCACGCCGGTCGACAGCACACGCAGCTACATTGTCGCTTTGCGGGCGGGCTGGAATCAAATCGGCAATCCCTTTACCTCCACGATTCGCCTGGATCAGGTGCGCGTGGCGGGGGCTTATGGCGGCGAGTGGTCGTTTACGGAAGCCGTGGCGCGCAATCTGCTTTTGCCCACACTGTTTGCCTATGATCCCGGCGCCAATAAATATACCTGGAAGATTGCGCCAGAAGAGACCTATCTGGATCCTTATATGGGCTACTGGATTCTGGCGCGGGAGAATATCTCGCTGATTTTCCCGCCGCCCACGCTGACTACAGCAGCCACGGCGTCGCCCTTCAGCGCCCCGAAGGCTGCGGCGACGCGTCCGGGCTATGCCTGGAAAGTCGATGTATTCGTGCAGGCGCCGGGAATGCCGGCGACGCAGCAGACAATGGCTGCCCAGCCCCAGGCGGAAACAGGGCTGGATCGTTTTGATGTGCCGCAGCCGCCGCCTAGCTTGCAGACCGCGCAAGTGTACCTGCAGTCGGCGTTCTATTCCGGGCCGAGCGCGTTGGGGCTGCCGTTCATCGTGGATGCGCGCAGCAGCCAGGCCGGCGCGCAGGAATGGCACCTTGTCATCAAGACAAACGCCATCCGCACTCCCATCACCGTCACCTGGCCCTCGCTGGAGCAACTGCCCGCAAACCTGATGGCAACCCTCGTGGATGAGGCCACCGGACAGCGGCGTTATATGCGCACGACAACAAGCTATACTTATCAAACGGGCGAGGAGCCGTCTGAACGCGTGCTGAAAATCATCGTGCAGCCGCGCACAGGCCAGGGGCTGGCTATCGCCAATGTGAATGCCGTGGCCAGCGGGCAGGGGATCATGATAACCTACGGGCTGAGCGCGGACGCCGTCGTGGATGTGCGAATCCGCAATATTGCGGGGATTGTGATCAGCGAGGTCGCGCGGGAGCGAGCGGCGGCGGCCGGGCAAAACACCGTGCTGTGGAATAAACGCAGCAGCCGCGGCTTGCTGGTGCCGCCGGGACGATATCTGTGTGAAATCACAGCGCGTTCGCCCGAGACCGGGCAGCAAGTGAGTGTTGTACAGCCGCTATACTGCAAGTAAACGCCGCACAGGCGCGGCTTTCAGTCAGAAGAACGGAATAAGCTGGGGGCGGATGGGGTAAAAACAGGCCCGAGAGGGCGATTTACCAGACAGCAACGCGCGGCCTGGGCCTAGCCGGGTCAAAAAGCGCACAAAGCCTCGAATGTTGGAGGGAGATACGAATAATGAAGGCCATTCGATCGCACTACTTGAGTCGGAGCATGAGTTTGGGGCTAATTGTCATCCTGGTAAGCGGATGGGTCAGCCCGGTTGTTTGGGCTCAGGCGCCGCCCAAGACGGTTTTAGTCTTTCCGGCGCAAGTCGCTGTGGAGGAGGCGCCGCGGGATCTGGCAGAGCGGGCGATGGGCGCATTGGCGCTGGCGCTCGATGAGCGCCCGGGATTCGACGCCATGCAGTTTTTGCCGACTTCGCCCAGTGTGCGGCGCGCCGTAAGTGAGGGGCGCGTGCGCCAGGTCGATGTGCAAGAAGGCGTGCAGGATGTAGCCACGGGCCTGAGCATCGGCGCTGCCCTGAAGGCGGATTATATTGTAATGACGACTATCCAGTCCTTCACTGTCAAGACGGATCCACCGGGCGTGGAGATTGTCTTTTCCGGGCAGATGTATGAAGTGGCGGCCAATATCAGCCCGACAACCGGCGAGCCGGTCGCCGAGCCCAAAGTCTTCCGGGCGTTCGGCGTGTCGGGCGCCAGCACGGCACGGGCTAAATATACAGGCCGCGAGGCCGTACTCGTCCAGGAGGCGTTGCGGGATGCCGCCTATAAGGCTGCGCAAACGCTGTCCGGAGTGGCGGTTACGGGCCCAGTCCAGGCCAAAAAGAAGACCAGCGATGCTTATAAATACCTCCTGCTGGGACTTATTCTCGCCGGGGCGTTAATCGCCATCAGTGGCGAGAAAAGCGAGGGGCCCGCGCAGCCGACGCCAGACGCGTTGCCGCCGCGCAATGTGACATTAGAAGAGCAGGATGGCGCAATTCGGATTACCTGGGAGGAGCCTACAGGCACAACGCTCACGGTTTTGCGCTATCATATCGAACGAGCCGTGGATAGCGGGCCCTTTACACGCATTGATCCCGGGACCTTAGGACCGGGCACCACCTTCTTCCTGGATGTGGACACGCTCACGGGCCGCCACATCTATCAATATCGCTTACGCACCGTCTATACGAACGGGGCTGTTTCGCCGTGGGCAGTGAGCGGCGCCATTGTTGTGACCCGCTAGGAGAAACGGCTGAACTGAATATGCTTTCTTTTTCGCCTGCTGCGCCCTCGTCGTCCGCTCGACGGGGGCGTTGTCGCTTTTTTAAATTTCTCCCGGGACGGCAATTTATGCGCTTCAGCGCTTGCTTTAGACGCACATTCCTCTTGGGACTGTTGATCCTGGCTTCAGGAGCCACAGATGCCCAAATGGAGCGGGCCGGCTTTTATCGCCTCCAGGCCACAGTCACTCCACGCCAGGTGCCCGCTGATGGCAAAAGCCAGGCGCGCATTCGTGTGGAGGTACGAACAAGCCGGGGCGGCGCCGCCCCAGACGGAACCCAAATTGTGCTGCATACGAATTTGGGGCAATTGACTCTCGGGGCAGCCGGCTATGTGCAATCCCTCACCACGCGCACCTCCGGAGGCTTTGCCACCGTGTACGCCTCCAGCAATATTCCGGGCACAGCCACCATCAGCATCCAGGTCGCCGATGCCCGCAGCTTCGTGTATCTGGATTTTTTGCCCGAAGGCGAAGTCGCCGCGCCAGAAGTGCGCTTGCTGGATATTAAAGCCCAGTGGGTCGGCTACAGCCCCGATTTGAATTTGATTGAGGCGCGGGACCGCGTGCAACTGAAATATGGCAAGCTGCTGATTGAATGCGCCGCAGTGGCGCAAATTGATGTGGAAGGAAATGTTGTGAAGGCGCAAAATGTCGTTCTCCGACGCGGGGAGGCGCAGCTGGAAGGCGAAGATGTCTATTTTGATTTGGCCGCCAAGCGGGGCGTCTTACGGCGTTTCACCGAGGGAGGCCTGCAGCGCGTATATTTTGATGCCATTGGCTTACGGCCGCTGTCAGAAGAATGGGAAATCCCTTCCGACGCCTTCCGTCTGGATCAGCGCGAGGGGGCAACCTGGTTCGTGGCCCGCAGCATTCGCTTTTTTTTGCAGGAAAAAATTGTACTCCGCAACGCCACTTTGTGGATGGGGGAGAAGAAGATGTTCAGCTTCCCCCCGTACTGGATTATTGCGCTGCCCGGCTACACAGGCGCCAGCAATACGGAAGCGGTGGGCATGACTTCGTCAGGGGACTTGGCGCTGGATTTTCCGTTTTTTTATCGCGTCACGGACACAGCCACAGGGTCTGTGCGCATTCAGCACGGCGCCAGCGCCGGCAGCGTGATGGCGCGACGCGGCTGGTCGCTCGCTCTTTCCGAGGAATATCGACTGGCCAGCGGCGTGGAGGGGGAATTTTTGCTGTCGGGCTTGCCGCGCCGCGATTGGGGCTTTGAATGGCGCGACTCCCGTCCGCTCTGGGGCAATGCCTTTGGCTATTTTAATTTCTCCATGCCGGATCATCAAAGCGTCTTTGCCGATGCAAATGTGTATGATTACAATAGCCGCGGCCGACTGAATTTGCGCGCCTATTTTGATGCCCCGCAAAATTACAGCACTTCCTACGGGCTTGTGGGGGACTGGCTGATGGAGCCGCAGCCGCTGGGCAAGAGCCGCCTGGCTTATCGGCTGGGCGTGTCACTGGGCGCCCGGCGTTATCCGGGAGAAGATGAAACTGTCCTTGTGAATGAATTGTATCAGGATTTGAGCCTGGGGAATATAGCCTGGGGGAAAAAAACGAAGTTGGAGCCGCAAATAAGCAATCTTTTTTCGTGGGACACAAGCGGCGCAGCGCGCAATAGCCTGCGGGCAGATTTGCGGCTGGAGCATCAATTTCAGCCCACTTTCTTAATGGGCCTGGAATACAGTGCGGAATGGCAGGCGAGCACAGAGCGGGATACACAGCTGCAACAGCTTGTGGGCTTAGATTTGCGCGCCAATCAGGGCGCCCGCTGGGCCAGCTTCCTCAGCGCCACTTACGATTTGTCCCGCAGCGATTTGTACGGCTTTTTCAATTTTGATTATCAGCTCAGCAAGCAATGGCGTCTGGGCTTGCTCGCCACTTATTACGATATGGAGCAGACCTCCTATCAGGATGTGGAAATTTCGCTGCGGCGCATGCTGGGCAATCGGGAGATCAGCCTCACTTATTCCACGCAAACGGGAAAATTCTTTTTGACTTTCGGAGGCTTTCGCTTCTATTAATCCACTTCACAGAAGAGGCAGAGCTATGAACGCAAGCGAAATTCGCCAGCGCCTGAAAGGCTGCCATATTTTTGTCGTGCCCTATTGCCATGCCGATTGGGCGTGGTCGCATACGCGTCAATGGCACAAGCTGCGTTATGTCCATGTGTTTGAGCGCGTGCTGGAAATTATGCGGCATGACGAAGGCTTTCGCTGGTACTTTGACAGCTATATTACAGAGCTGACGCCGCTATTAGAGCTTCGGCCCGATTTGCTGCCCGAATTGCGTCAGCGTGTGGCGGAGGGACGCATCGCCATTTGCGGAGCGTATGCGAATATACGGCCCAATATGACGGGCGAGGAAACTTTCATTCGCAATTTAATCCACGGGCGGCGCCGCTGGCGCGCTTTGTTTCCCGAGGCGGATTTGTCTGTGCATGCTGACATTGTGGATGTGGCCCTGGGCCATCCGCAAATCCCGCAACTGCTGAAATTAGGCGGCTATCGCTATGGGCGTTTTTGGCGGCCGCAAGCGGGCTTAAGCGAGGCGGGCGTGCCGTATGAATTCATCTGGCGGGGCCTGGACGGCAGCGAAATTTTGTGCTCTCGCGGCTGCTACGCAGGCCTGTGGAGCCCCAATGCCATTCCGGATAAATATGCCGAAAATTGGGACGCCGCCGTGGAACATTTCTGGAAGACAGAGCTGGAGCTCATTTCCCGTCATTCGCCCACCGGCTTGCTTTGGCTCAGCCAGGGAATGGATGACGCTTTGCCTTTGCAAGCCTCCTACGCCGGCGCGCACACAGATGTGCCGCTGGACATTCCGGGCTTCATCGCCGAATGGAATCGGCGCGAAGACATCCCCATACGCTTTGCCACGCCTGTGGAGTTTTATCAGGAGCTAGAAAGGCGACGGGCGGATGTGCCTATTGTCGCGGGGACGCTGGATCCCTGTGATGTGTGTTACAATGCGGCCTGGGGCGGCGTGAGAGGGCTGTGGCGCAAACGCTTTGTGGCGGATGCGGAACTTGTGGGCGCCCAGCTCTGGGAGGCGCTCTTAGATGAAAATAGCTCTGCTCTGGATTACGATATGCTGTGGGAAAATGTCCTGCTCTTCAGCGCTCACGCCACGCAATGGCTTTTTCAGCGGGATTTTGATGAGCTGGAGGAGCT
>CAZUOJ010000040.1:0-22209 GCA_964622325.1 uncultured Armatimonadia bacterium | reverse complement strand
CTGTGGGCGAGCTTGTGTGGAATGGGCAGAAGCTCCAGGGCGCTGTCCCCTGGGGCGGGCTGCGGCTGTATGATGTGGATGTCAGCGGGCCTTTGCATGTAGGGGCCATCACGGCCACATACGAGCCGCAATGGGAAGCAGGAGAAATCTGCGAACAGGGGCCTTTGCGCTGGCGCGCTATAGCTCAGGGACACATTGGGCCCCACGAGCTGCGCCTGGAAACGCGCCTGTATGCCCGGCAGCCGCGCATCGAATTTGCTTTGACAGTTTATTGGGCTGGACATGACGGCTTTCTGGCCGCACTCTGTCCCTTGCCTTTTGAAGGCCGTCTGGAAGCGGATACGCCTTTCGGCGCGGAAGAAAAGAGGCTGGAGGAAATCAAATATGGATACATTCCCGGCCACTTCTCCGAAAATGTGGAGCGGCTGCGGGAAGGGATGTTTTACGCCAAATCATTCGTAAGCCTATCCGACGGCGAGCGCGGCCTGAGCTTCATCACCCATAACGGCGATCGTTATTTTATTTACGACGCAACGGAGAAATCATTAGCCCACATTTTGATTAACAGTGTGAAGCCGATTCAGGAGGGCTGGGAGCAGCATGTGAATGTTCAGCGGGAGGGGCAGGGGCGGCATGAATTTATGTGGAGCATAATGTTTCATTCGGGCGATTGGCGGCAAGCCCATATCCGCCAATGGGCAGAACGCCTGCGCCAGCCGCTGGAAATCATCTTGCCGCAGGGCACGACCGGCGAGCTGCCCGGCCAGCACAGCTTTTTATCCCTGCAGCCCGGGCATGTGATGTTGAGCGCCCTGTATCACGAGCAGGGATTCGTGTATGTGCGCGTATGGGAGGCGGAAGGGCGCGCTGCCGAGGCGCAAATGATATTGCCCTGGCCCCTCAGGGCGGCACAGGCTGTAGATTTTAATGGCGAGCCCGTGGAGGGCCCGCCATTGGCCTGGGAAGAACGCCTCTTGCGCTTCCCCTTGCGCCCCTGGGAAATTGCCACAATCCGTTTGACGCGGGCATAAATTGTTTTCTCTTTGGGGCTTTTTCACACAACGGGGCGTCTTCACGAAGACGCCCCGTTGTCTCTAAGGCTGTGCCTGTCTGTTCTTAGCGCGGCAAGCGGCCAGTGGGCAGGGCCAGCTGCTCCAGTCGTAATTGTCCGCTGAGCGCGCCCCAATTCTGGGGGCCGAGGCGCAGCAATTGCCCGGCCGCCAGCGATTGCTGGATCGGCGGCCGTGTCTGGGCGCCGCCGGGCACAAAGCGCTGTAGCTGCAAGCGGATACGGATCGGCTGGGCGCCCGGCGCATTCAGCAATTCCAGCGCGCTGCGCTGCGCGTTCAGAGACACGCCCAGAGGCGTGGCGCCCAGGCCTGTGAAATTATCCGCCACGAACTGACGCTCTTCATTGGCGCCGATAGGGGCAATAATTTGAATGTTTTGCAGCCCGGCGGCGGCCGGATTAGGCAGCGTCAATTGGGCGTTAGGCCCGGCGAGCTGGCTGAAAGTCGCCTGGATTGTGGCGCCATTGGCTGACAGCAACAGAACGCCGCCACGCGTATAACAGGCAATTTGCCGCAATGCCCCGCCCGGAATCTGGAAAGTCAGGGCGCGATTGGCGGGCTGTGTGAGGATAAATATGCGCGGGAATGCGGGCGGCGTAGGCCCCAGGCCCATATCCACTTCCACTTCAAACAAGCCGGGGATTCCGACGCCATCCGGGCCGCCGCGCCCCGCTTCATCGCGGATGATAAGCCCCGACACGCGCGGCACTTCAAAGCGCGCCTGTGTCCCCGCCGCCCCCTCTGCTCCTGTATCCGGCCCCACGCCCGGCGGCAATTGCGGCTGCCCCATGAGCTGATGCGGATCATACGAGGCAATACGCGTATAGCTGCCGTAGCTGAAGGTGCCCGTGCTCCAATTCGTAATGCCATGATCGGGATCGGAGCCGCATGTTTCTGTCTCGCTGTAGGGATGATTATTGTCATAGAAACAGAATTTGCGATTGTTTCCGTCTATTTCGGTGTTGAAGCACACGACGGCGTGGCCGTATGTAGAGTTTTGCACGGGCCGACGTTGATTATTAATCATATTGTTCGCGTACTCCCAGGCTGATTTATTATCCTGGCTATTACGCTGATTCCGAATATGTGTCAGCATCGGCTCCACTAACTGGATTCCCTGCAGCGATTGCACAGCTTCCTTGGAATTTGTTCCCCAGGGCAATGTCCAGGCGCCCCAGGTGATATTATCCCTGATCCACGCATTGTGCATCACCCGATTCAAGGCCGTTAAATTGCCGCAATGCGTGAATTCACGCAGGCGCAGGCTCAATTGGGACATGCCAAAGCAGTTGCCGCCGTCGCCGCAGCCTTTAAAGGTGCTGTCGTACCAGGCTTGGGCGCTGGGGCGATGTGTGCCATCGGGAAATTCCACATTAGAAGCCCCAAAGACAAAGCGATATACAGCCCAGGGGATGGTGGCGGCGCTGAAGTTGCGGAATTGCAGCCCATGCACGCCGCGATAGCCGCGGGGCGCCACAATCCGCCACGACAAATCGTTACTGTGACGCGTCGTGCGTGGAACAATTACACGGACTGTTACATTCGTCCCATAGGAAAAGCCGGTAGGCACCCGGAACATAATGCACTTGCTCGTGAGCACATGATTTTCCGGCGGATTGACATTGTTGATTTGCACGACGGAATCGGATGTGAAATTCTGGCCAATCGCAAAAGCCCAGGCATTGGGGGTCCCGCCCCCCTGCGGATAAAGAATGTTCAGTCGAGGCGCAATTAACTCAACAAGGCTTTCCCGAGGCAAAGCGCGTAAAATGTCGGACAGTTGCGTCTGTAAGCGAAAATTATACAAATCCGGCTGGCCCATCGCCTCTGCGGTTGGGGCGTCCAACATTGCTAAAGCCGCTGTCTGGGCGGGCAAAGGCAATTTTTGCAGATTTTGCCTCAGCTGCTGGCGTTCCTGGGCATTCAGCTGCAGGCGCAATAGGGAACGATCCAGCGAAGCACGCAAAATCTCCGGGGCAATGTTCGGCAAGGGCGTCAGCGCCTGCCCTGGCAAGGGGGCTGTGGGCGCCTGGGCGTAGGCGAACATCCCTGCGCCCCATATCCCCAGCCCAAACAAGACGCCAAGCCAAAGCAACGATAATCGTTTCACGGCCTGCACCTTCTTTCGTGTAGGTTTTTCGTAGAGCGACGCGCTCTACTTTGTTTTAATGAAAATTTATATCTCAGTTTATATTATAATATTCTGTGAAGCACGAAGTAATCCTTAATTTTAGGCGCCCCTGTAAAATTCGCTGAGGCGGTCCAAAAGCAGCCGATAGCGGGAGTATTGCTCTTCGTAAAAGGCGCGATCGCCTGCGGGCTCAATCATTGTCGGGGCGCCGGTCATGGCGGCCTGGGCTTCGGACAAAGAAGAGAATATTCCGGCACCCAAAAGCGCAAACATGGCCGCGCCCAGCACCGTCGCCTCTTTTTGCTCAATCGTGATAATGGGCAAGCCGGTGACATCCGCCCGCAATTGATTCCACAATTCATTTTTGCTGCCGCCGCCCACGACGCGCACGACTTGCGGCTGGGCGCCCACGGCGGCTCCCAGCACTTCCAGAGCATGGCGGAATTGATATGTCAGGCCTTCCAGAGCCGCCCGATATATTTGCCCCGGCGCGGTCGTGATAGTCAGGCCCAGCACGGTGCCCTGCGTATGATAGCGTTTGGCAGGGCCTGTGGAAGATACGAAGCAGGGGAGCACAAACACGCCGCCGGCGCCAGGCCCTGCTTCTGTGGCTTCCGCGACCAGCCGGGCATAGCCCGCCTCGCCCTCCGGCAAATCGTGATAAAAATAATCCCGAAGCCATTCCAGGACGCCTGAGCCCATCATCAGAAGCTGTGGATTGAACATTCCAGGAACAGCGTCACATTCAATCAGCACGCCATCTTCAAAAGCCTGGCGCGTGGCCTGGAAAGTCTCCTGACGCAGCATCAGGATTTCCCAGGTGCCCGAAGACAGAATAGCTTCGCCGGGCTGGGCCCCGGAGCCAATGGCGGCAAATTGTGTGTCGTGGCCCGCCGCCACTACAGGCAGCCCGACGGGCAGTCCTGTCGCTTGCGCCGCTTGCTCAGTCACATAGCCAATAATTTCGCCCGGCAACACCCAGCGCGGGAAAAAAGAGCGATCCAGGCCCGCCAGCTGCAACAGCTCATCCGCCCAGTCGCCCTTAGCCATATCCATCGCCATCATGGTCCCGGCGGCAGTGCGTTCAATGGAGCGTTCGCCGCAGAGCATAAAAGACAGGAGCCCGGGCATCATCAGCCACTGCGTGCCCTCCAGCACGGCGGGTTCGTGCTCGTGCAGCCAGATGAGCTTGAGCAGCGTATTGAAGGGAATGATTTGATAGCCGGTGATTTGATAAAAATCCCAGGCGGAACGATATTCATCCAGTCGGGCGATGATTTCTTCCGTGCGATTATCCTGCCAGCAGATGGGGGGATAGGCGAGAGAGCCGTCGGGCCGCACCGGCGCGCCATCGGCGCCCCAGGTCGTCAAAGTCACGGCGCGCAGATCCGGCGCCTGGGGCGCCACTTCCTGACAGACCTGGCAGATTTTATCCCAGAGCATATTGATGTCCCAGATGATATAGCCTTTGGGCTGGCCCGGCTGAGGCACGGGCTCATTGGGCCGGCCTGCACTGGCGATAATATGGCCCTGTTCATCGACAGCAATCGCGCGAATATTCGTTGAACCGCAATCAATGACAATGGCGTGGGGCATACGCTCACCTTCCTTAAAATTGAACATACACCTCAATATCAGTAAATAATTTCGGTAAAACGCGCCGCAAGCCTGCCCAGAACGGCGCAAAATTTGGCCTGCAGCCAAAAATTTTGGCTGCCTCGGACAAAAATGTTGACGGGACATTTTCGGTCTGTTAAGATTACAAAAATTTTCCCCCAACATTCTTACGAGGAGGTCCTTTAAATGTCGAAGCGCGGATTTACCTTGATTGAACTTCTGGTAGTTATTGCGATTATTGCCATTTTGGCGGCGATCTTGTTTCCGGTTTTTGCGCGGGCGCGGGAAAAAGCCCGCCAGACAAGCTGTCTGAGCAATGTCAAACAACTGGGCCTGGCTTTTATGCAGTATGCCCAGGATTATGATGAGCGTTTGCCAGGTTTTTTCCCGCCCTGGGGGACAAATCCTTCGCCAGCGGGGTCCGGATGCTCCTGGTGGCAGGGCGTGTATCCCTATATTCGGAATTATCAGGTTTATGTGTGTCCCAGCTATGTTCGCCAGCAAACTTCCTGGACTTATTGGGATCGTGTGTTTCCCCTGATGCCTTCTTATGGGATGAATCCGAATTTGCATAACGGGACGGCTTTGGGCAACATCCG
This sequence comes from uncultured Armatimonadia bacterium, assembly GCA_964622325.1. GTDB lineage: Bacteria > Armatimonadota > Zipacnadia > Zipacnadales > UBA11051 > JAJFUB01. The sequence goes on along the minus strand of CAZUOJ010000040.1, from coordinate 16,792 downwards.
CTTTCCGGCGGAATGCATTATCATCGGAGATTGCTGCCATCCGATGGGGGCGGACTGGCGAATTGCCTGGCCCAAGGCGCCTTCCGTTCTGGGCGGCTATCCAAATGCCTGTAATGTGCGCACAACGCCTTCGGCCCAGGAACCGTCGACCGTTCACAATGGCGGCTCCAATGTGGCGATGTGCGATGGCCATGCCAAATGGCTGAGCGCCACGACCATCTATGACAATGGCTCCGGCCGCTACTTCACCCCTTAATTTCAGGCTTTCTGCTTTCCCGAGACTGAAATTGCCTTAAAAGCTGGCCAATCCCAAAAGTCCCAGCCCTTCTCTACAAGGCGCTGGGACTTTTTGTTTCCTCTGGAGAAGAAAGCTCCTCCACTGGATATGGAATATGTCAGGCGGGGCCTCTGGCTTTCTTTTTGTGCCTCTAGGGGGCTTTGATATCTGTGCTTCTTTTCTTAGCCAGAAATTTTCCTGGCTTTTCCCAAAAGAAGTGATTTTTATATTGAAAAAATACAAAAACATAGATCATGTAAGCCATGGGGATTTACAGGGCATAGACTTCTTCGGCGGGGAGGATGCCAATATGCGCCTGTTGCAAGGCCGCGATAGTGCGCTCCAGCGCCTCATCCGCCACGCGAAAGATTACAATCGCTTCATCCCCCCGCCGCACACAAAAGGCATACATGTATTCGACATTAATCTGCGCCGCCTCCAGGACTTTAAGTACTTCCCCCAAGCCGCCGGGGCGATCCGGAACCAACAAGGCAATAACAGAAGTCAGGCCCACAGAAAAGCCCGCTTCCTGCAGAATACGGCTGGCGGCGAAGGGATCATTGACAATCAGGCGCAAAATACCGAAATCTGAGGTGTCGGCAATGCATAAGGCGCGGATATTGATTTGCTCCGCGCCGAGTGTGGCGCAGACTTCCGCCAGGCGCCCGGACTTGTTTTCCAGAAATACAGAAACTTGCTGGACAATGTGGGGGACAGGAGACATCGCCTTCACTCCTTTGATCGCAAATCCACGACGCGTTTGGCTTTGCCGATGCTGCGTTCCAGGCTCCGTGGCTCCACCAGCCGCACCTTCACCTGTATGCCTAAAGCGGCATGAATACGCTGGGCCACCTGTTTCTCCAGATGCTCCAGCCCGGCTATCGTATCCGAGAAGAATTGCGGCGAGACTTCCACGCGCACTTCGAGCGCGTCCAGATGCCCTTCCTTTGTCAAGACAAGCTGATAATGAGGCTCCACGCCCGCAACGCCCATCAGGACATGCTCAATTTGTGAGGGAAAGACATTCACGCCGCGAATAATCAGCATATCATCCGTGCGCCCCATAATCCGCGCCATCCGCGGATGTGTCCGCCCGCACGGGCAGGGCTCATAATACAGGGCGCTCAAATCCCGGGTGCGGAAGCGTATTACAGGAAAAGCGCGCTTTGTGAGCGTTGTGAAGACAAGCTCACCGACTTCGCCTTCCGGCAGCGGCTCCAGCGTTTCCGGATCTATAATCTCCGGATAGAAATGATCATCAAAGATATGCAGGCTGCCCTTGTATTCACATTCAGCCGCAACACCGGGGCCAATGATTTCCGTCAGGCCATAGATGTCATGAGCCGACAATCCCAGTTTTTCTTCCACAAGCGCCCGCGCTCTTTCGCTCCACGGCTCCGCTCCAAACAAGCCGGCTTTGAGGCGAAAATCCTGTGGCCCCAGACCCGCTGCGGCGGCCGCTTCCGCCAGCGTGAGGGCATAAGAGGGCGTGCAGGCCAGGATTGTCGTGCCCAAATCCTGCATCATCAATAATTGACGCTCCGTATTGCCCGCGGACATCGGGATAACCGTACAGCCCAGCCGTTCGCCGCCGTAATGCAGCCCCAGCCCTCCTGTGAAGAGCCCGTAGCCGTAAGCAACCTGTAAAATATCACGGGAGGTGCCGCCGCCACAGGCAATCGTGCGCGCCATTGTCTCCGCCCAGATTTGTTCAATATCGCTTTTCGTATAGCCGACGACAATAGGCTTGCCTGTCGTCCCGCTGGAGGCGTGAATGCGCACGACTTCCTCCATAGGCGTGGCAAAAAGCCCTGTGGGATATGTTTCGCGCAAATCGTCCTTAACAGTAAAAGGAAATCGGCGCAAATCATCCAGCGATTGCACCTCATCTGGCGTAACGCCTGCTGCCCGCCAGCGCTCCCGATAAAATGGCACCAGCGCCCACAGTCGCGCTAATTGTTCGCGCAAACGGAATAATTGCAGGGCCCGCCGCTCTTCAACAGACATGCATTCATGTTTCGGATCCCAAATCATTCTCTGCCTCCGCCACCGGCCGGCGAAAATTAAAAAGCGCCCAATGCATAATTGGCCGCATGTGTGTCTTATGAAGTGCTGGCCACGCACTGGGCTCCCAAGGAGACGCCAGCCGATAAAGCCTCTAAATTCAGCGCCTGAAGCTGAGGCTTCAGTGTGCGCTTAATCGCTTCCTGCAGAGCTTCCACAGCGACGCCCAGGCTAAAGGCCGCTGCGCCCAACAAGATGATGTTCGCCAGACGCAAATCCCCCAGAGCTTTCGCTTTTTCAGACGCGGGGACGACAATAAGGCGTCGCCCGCTGGCCTGGAGGCGTTCCAAAGCATTCTCTGGATACGGCCTGCCGCTCCAAGTCACAGATACAGGGATAATGCGGCGCGGATCCAAAAACAACGAGCCTTCAGGGCGCAAATAAGGCAGACTGCGCAGGGCTTCCAGCAATTCAAAGCCCAGCAAAAAATGCGCCTCGCCCGGAGAAATCACAGGCGAAAAAACTTCTTCCTCCCGCGAAAAACGCAAATGAACTTCCACGCTGCCGCCGCGCTGGCTCATGCCGTGAATTTCGCTTTTTTTGATATGCCAGTCCTGAAGCACACAGGCCTCGGCTAAAACGCGGGAAGCTGTGACAAGGCCCTGTCCGCCTACGCCAGAAAAAAGCACATTCGTAATCATCTACATCCTATCCTACATAAGCTCTTCTTCTGATTGTGAATACGTGCCATAAAATTTTGGGCAGACTTGTTGCGAATTTTTAACTATCAGGTGCCTTAATCGCCTGTTTGGGACAGATTTGGGCACAGAGGCTGCATCCCACACACAGCACGGGATCAATGTGGGGCTGTCGTTTTTCATTTTCTGTTTTTGAAACATATATAGCCGGACAGCCCAAACGCAGGCACGCCTCGCACTGGACACATAAACTTTCATCCAGCTGATAAGCCTTATTCTCAGGACGCTGCTGAAGCACACAGGGCGCGCGCGCAATAATCACAGCCGGCCCCTCATAAGCTAATGCCTCCCGAATAGCCTTTTCCGTCGCAGCCAGATCGCGGGGATTGACTGTACAAACAAAATCAACGCCTATCCCCCGACACAGGGCTTCCAGATCAATGCGTTTGCCCGGGCGCCCGGAGAGCGTGCGTCCTGTGCCCGGATGATCCTGGCCTCCTGTCATTGCCGTTGTGCCATTGTCCAGAATAATTACAACAGAAGCGCTTTGATTATATACAATATTGAGTAGTCCTGTAACGCCACTATGCAAAAATGTCGAGTCGCCTATCACAGCCACAACGGGCTGCCGTGTGCCGCACACCTGCTGAATGCCATGCAACTGGCCTACGCCCGCGCCCATACACAAACAGGTGTGCAGAGCCTGCAGCGGAGGCAATGTGCCGAGCGTATAACAGCCGATGTCGCCTGTGACATAGAGCTTGAGCCGACGCAAAATATAAAAAACGCCGCGATGAGGACATCCCGCACACAATTGCGGCGGCCGCAAAGGCAAATCGGCGTGTTCCTTTGTGGCTGGGACATCCCCGCCCAGTAGCGCTGCTTGCACCCGCTGGGGATTGAGCTCCCCCACATACAGGCTCTCTGATAATGTTTCCACGCGGAGGCCCAAGGCCCGAATGCTTTCGCTCAAAAAGGGATCTAACTCTTCTATCACATATAGCTTGCGGACAGTTTGGGCAAAGCTCCGAATAAGTTGTTCGGGCAGCGGCCATGTCATGCCCAATTTCAAAAAGCTGGCCTGAGGCACTGCTTCACGCGCGTATTGATAGGCCACGCCCGCGGCAATAATGCCAATTTCAGGGGAGCCCTCAATAAGACAATTCACGGCGCTGTTTTCATTCCAGGCCCGAACAGCCGCGAGGCGCTGATGAAGCAGCTGGCGCCGCCTGCGGGCAAACGCCGGGATCATCACATATTTTTCCGTCTGGGGCGCAGGCAAGGAAACAGGCGATACAGTTCGGCGCTCGCCAGAAACAATGACAGGGCTTTCCGAATGACACACGCGCGTCGTGACACGCAAAATCACAGGCGTATCGAAGCGCTCGCTTAATTCAAAAGCCAAATATGTAAAATCCATAGCCTCCTGGGAATCGGCTGGCTCCAGCATCGGCACTTTGGCCGCCCGTGCATAATGCCGATTATCCTGTTCATTTTGTGAACTGTGCATGGCCGGATCATCGGCAGACACAATCACTATTCCTCCGTTTACGCCTGTATAAGAGAGCGTAAACAAGGGATCCGCCGCCACATTGAGTCCCACATGTTTCATTGTCACGAGACAACGAGCCCCCGTCAGGGAAGCGCCGGAGGCTGCTTCCAGGGCGCATTTTTCATTGACAGCCCATTCCGTATACGCGTCGCCCAGCTTTGTTAAAGCGGGCAAAATCTCTGAAGACGGCGTTCCCGGATAGCCGCTGCCAAAGGAGCAGCCTGCCGCCCAGGCGCCATGGGCAATGGCTTCATTTCCTGAAAGCAAAATTTTTCTCTGTGTAGTTATCTGGCTCATTTCCGACATTTCACATCTCTTTTAATTTGACAAACAAACTGCTTCTGACACATCCCATAAATCTGTTAGTGATTGGCTGGGCATGAGCGGGGCAAAAATTAAGCTTCATTTTGTTCGCTCATCCAGCACCCGCACCGCCTTGCCGTCGCTGACAGGAAGCGTGTTAGGCTGATGAATTTCTACACGGGGCGTAAACAGCAATTCCTGTCGTAATTGTTCCACAATATGTTCGCGCAAGGCTTCCAGGCGTCGCATATCGTCAAAGGCGAGCTGAGGGCGCAGCTCCACTTCTACAATCATATCATCCATCTCCTGCACGGTTTTGAGACGGATGAGATAATTGCTGCCAATTTCGGGAATGCTCATTAGCACGCGCTCCACCTGGAGCGGATAAAAATTGACGCCGCGTACGATAAGCATATCATCCGTTCTTCCCATAATGGGCGCGATCCGCCGATGCGCCCGTCCACAGGGACAGGCCTCCAGCAAAAAGCGTGTCACATCCCGTGTGCGATAACGCAAAAGAGGCATCGCCTCCCGCGTCAGACTTGTCAAAACAAGCTCGCCGGGCTGGCCGTCCGGGACAGGCTGCAATGTTTCCGGATCAATAATTTCTGCTAAATAATGATCTTCGCGAATATGCAGGCCTTCCTGGACAGGACATTCCATGGCCACGCCAGGCCCACACATTTCGGAAAGCCCATAGCAATTGTACAGCTTAATATGGAGCGCTTGTTCAATGCGTTGTCGTGTTTTTTCCGAAAAGGGCTCCGCGCCAGCAAAGCCTATCCGGAGGGCCAAGTCGCGCTCCACCGCAATGTCATTTTCTTGACAAAATTGGGCTACGCGCAAGGCGTAGGATGGCAGGATGTGGATGACAGTCGTTCCAAATTCACGCATCAATTGCACTTGCCGCGCCGTGTGTCCGGCGCCAGCCGGAATTGTCAGACAGCCGATTAATTCTGCCGCATAATGAAAGCCCAGGCCGCCTGTGAAAAGCCCATAGCTCATCATATTTTGAAAAACATCATTGGCTGTCACGCCCACGCCCTGCATCCCTCGAGCTACACATTCTGCCCATAGACGCAAATCCTGGCTTGTGTGGAAAACAGCCGTCGCCATGCCCGTTGTGCCGGACGAATAATGCATTCTCACGACATGTGCGCGCGGCACAGCCAGCAAGCCATAAGGCATGGCGGCCCGCAGATCGTCTTTTGTTGTAAAGGGCAATAAAGACAAATCGGCCAGGCTCTTTATGCGCTCAGGCGCAAGCTGCAGCGCAGCAAAACGCTGCGCATAAAAGGGCGCTTGAGCGGCTCGCCTCACGGCCTGCGGCAGACGCTCCTCTTGAAGCTGGCTAATCTGCGCCCTGCTATAAAATTCCGCTTCCAGATAATCAGACATAAAACGAAGGCTCTGCGACAGAGCCTTCGTTTCACCTCCATATTTAATTTTCTTCCTTATAGGATAGCGCAAATTATGGCCTTCTGGCAAGCCCTTTCAGACATATCCCTTCGGAAAGAATCTCGCTTATGTGGGATTTTGATTTTGATAGGGATTTTCTCAAAGAGAGCGTGTCGCCTGTTAGCATAAATAATTTCGGGAAGCTAGCGTATTGTGACAGCACTGGATTTTTCCCCTTTAGCTTTTCCCCTCTCGCTTCTTTTAAAAGAATCCTGTAAAATAAGATTATCTGGACAGGCGCCACGGCCGTGGCGCCTACATCATTGCTTGTGAGGATGATTCATACAATGGCTGTGCGTGTGCGTTTCGCTCCCTCCCCAACAGGCTTTATGCATATTGGCAATGTGCATACAGCACTCTTTAATTATCTGTTCGCCCGCAAAGAAGGCGGCCAATTTATCCTGCGCATTGAAGATACAGACGAATTGCGCTCCACGCCGGAAGCCCTGGATGTGATTTACGGAGGCTTGAAATGGCTGGGGCTGGAATGGGATGAAGGCCCAGACATTGGCGGGCCCTATGCCCCTTACATTCAATCCGAACGCCTGGAGATTTATCAACATTATGTGCAGACGCTTTTGGACAAAGGGCTGGCGTATCGTTGTTATTGCACGCCTGAAGAATTAGAAGAGCGCCGGCAAATTATGCAGGCCCGGGGGCTGCCTCCTCGCTATGATGGCCGCTGTCGCACTGCCGAGCCCCAGGAAGGCAAACCTTATTGTATTCGCTTTAAGATGAAAGAAATCGGCAAAACAATCATCAATGATTTAATTCAGGGCGAAGTCGTGTATGAAAATGCTCTTGTTGGCGATCCTGTGATTTGCAAAACATCGGGCTTCCCCACCTATCATTTTGCTGTTGTCGTGGACGATTATTTGATGAAAATTACGCATGTTATTCGCGCCGTGGAGCATTTGCCCAACACGCAGATACATCTCCAGCTTCAGGAAGCGCTGGGCTTTCCGTCGCCGCAATATGCGCATTTGCCGATTATTTTGGGCACGGATCGCACCAAATTGTCCAAGCGCCACGGCGCTGTGAGCGTTGTGGAATATCAGCAGCAGGGCTATCTGCCTGAGGCAATGTTTAATTTCCTGGCTTTATTAGGCTGGTCGCCGGGCACTACGGAAGAGATTTTGTCCCGCGAGCAGATTATTGAACGCTTCAGTCTGGAAGCCTGCAGCAAATCCCCCGCTGTATTTGATCCCGAAAAAGCGGAATGGATTAATGGCGAATATATCAAGCGCCTGGACGATGAGGAATTAGCGCGGCGGCTGCTGCCTTTCTTGCGCGAAGCAGGCCTTTTTGAAGCCGAGCCGACGCCCGAACGCTGGCACTGGCTTGTGCGCGTTGTGGGGCTGATGAAGGAGCGGGTGCGGCTGCTGACAACTTTCACGACATGGGCGCGATATTTCTTCACGGATGATTATGAATATGAGCCACGCGCCATTGAGTCATGGCTCGCGCGGCCGGATACGGAGGGAAAGCTTGTGGCTCTGGCGGAGCGCCTGAGCGCTTTGGAAGAATGGAATGCCGAAACGATTGAAGCCGCTGTCCGCCAATTAGCCGCTGAACACGGCCTGAAGGCTGCAGAGATGATACATCCTCTCCGGGCGGCTGTGACAGGAACGCCGATTGGCCCCAGCCTGTTTCATCTTCTGGAATTGCTTCCTCAAGAGACTGTGATTCGGCGTCTGCAGCGCACGGCGCAGCTTTGTCGAGAGGGAACATTTGCCGCCCCTCCATCGTAATGAAAAATCTGGCGAAAACAAAACAAATTAAAAGCCCAGGAGCCCTGCTCCTGGGCTTGTTTCGCTTTATGGCGCTTTCCGGCTGATTTTAGCTGTTTTGGCTTTCAAACATGATTTTTTGTTTTTGCAGTGCGCCGCGCGCTCTTTGCCGCGCCCTGCAGACAGCTTATTTTATCCCCAGCCGATCCACTTTTAATTTTTCCAGAGCAGCGGCTAATTGCGCCCGACGGGAATAAATTGGCTGCGGCTCGCGGGCAAAATGCGTCATATCTTCGGAAATGCTGGGCGGCACTTGAAGCAGCCCGGCATATTGAGCCGCGCCCGGCAGCTTCCTCCGGATAGCCTCTCGCAGCAAATACAGATATTCCCAGTCCTCCAGCCCCTCGCGCAACATCTCCCAGCGCAGTGAATCCACAGGCCCTTCCACATACGGGCGCTTGTCGTGGGGATAATCCCGATTGGCTGGATACAAGAAGCGGCCATCGCCATTGCCCCACATCCCGCCTTCGGGCGTCCAGCCCATGGGATCCTGCCACGGATTTTGCGGCTTTTGCGGGGCGCCGGGAGATGTCCACCATGTACTCTCCCAAATTAAACATCCTTCGACATTATTCTGCCATGTCTGCCACATCCAGATGCGCAGCTCTGTCGCCCCATGATCAATGAAAAGGGCTGCCCAGGGCGCCTTGGGCCCGCAGCAAATGTACCACCATATTTTCTCTCCCAGCTTCTGGCGCGCCTGGCATATCTCGCGATTGTAATTGGGCGTCACGGGACACCAGATATCTACAGCGCCAAAAAGCGGCGGCACCGGCTCTTCTGTCAGCATGCGCTGCAGTTTAGGCGCATATTTATGGATGCGCTCATTCGTGCGGCGCACAAATTCGTAATCCCCGGGCTCCGGCTCGTCAAACCAATACAGATACGCCTCCTCCAGCCACCCCTTCTGCTCCAGATGATCCTGCAGCTCCCTCACATATCCTGCAAAGAGCCGTTCGTATTCAGGCGTGCCTTCCTCAAAGGGCCCAATCCGTCCTTTGTAAAATTCGGGATAGCGCCCCCAGCCCAAAAATTGCACGGGCAGCCGGAAATTGTTAAAGCCATATTCGTCCAGATATTTATGGGCAGCCTGATCAAACCCGCTCCAATCCACAATTACTTTCACATCCTGATAGCCGATTTCAAAGGACGGATCAGGGATAAGATTCGGCCCGCCGTCGGCCCGACCAAAATACAAATCATCCCAATATGTGATGCCTGTGTGCTCGCCTTTTTCGCTCCAGCGGGCGCCCCAGAGCGTCAGGCTCACGCTGGCCGTGCCTTCAGCAAAGCGCTCCGGGCCCAGCGTCACTGAATGGCGTTGCCATTCCCCTGTGCCTTCAAAAACAAGATCGATGTTGCGGCCCGAAAACCAATTGCCCTGGGCGTCATGACAGCCCAGCGTAAGATGATACAATTGTCCCGCCTGCGCCGTTTTGACCGCCCAGGACAGCCGATAAGTGACGCCCGCTTCAATAGGCAGACGCTGCGCCGCCGCCGCTTGAACATTCGCCGTCGGCCTGTCATCCACAACTTTCAGACTATAACGCCCCTCCGCCGCCTCCTCGGACACAATCTGCCCGCCGTTCCAGTGCAAGCCCTCAATATTCACTTTTATTGGCTGCAATTGCGCAAAATCATATGGGGCGATGCGATGTTCGCGGAAATTTTGCAGATACAAATCATGCACGATCGCCTGATCTGCGGCCTCTTTCAGATTGTGATATTCACGAACCGTGCCCCACGACCACCCCCAGGCTGTTTTCAGATGCGAACGTGCGGGCATTGTAAAATCATACACTTGCAGCACGATGGGAATGGCCCTGACTTCGTCATCCAGCCGGAGCAACAATTGCCCGTGATAGCGGCCCGGCCGCGCCTGTGCCGGCACTTTCACTGTCAGCCACAGGGGATAATTCCGCCCTTTTTCCAGCGCACAGGGCTCTTTGAGCGGCGGCAGCGGATCGGGCCACCAGCCCGGACAGCTGCTTTCATCTGTCGGATGTGTGACATGCAGATATTCCACTAGCCGGATAGAGAAAGCTGAGCGAGGAATGCGACTCCCGCCTGGGCCTGTCAGATCGCTCATTTCCGCCCACATCCGCGCCACTGGCGCTGTGGGCCGCAAAACAATCTGCACAGGCTCATATTCATTGCGCGCCGCAGCCAGTCGCACTTGCGGCGCCAGCTTTGTGGGCGCCGGGCGCTCCTGACTGACTTTATATGTCCCCTCGCACCACCATAATTCGGCTTTATGTCCTGCCGGCAAGGCATAGCCATAATTCGCTTCGTAAAGCAGGGGCACGAAGAATTCTGTTTGCGCCGCCCACACTACTGTTCCATTCGCCTTCACGGCTATTTTCAGTGTGTGCGCGCCCGCCGAAGAAATTGTCACAGGCACAACAATTTCGCAGGGCTGCTGCGCCCTCCCCAAGGCGCGCGTTGTGTGGCGCTGCTGGCCATCTAGCTCTCCGACGGCTTCCAAAGCGGCCTGCTGGCTGGGCCGCACCCGCAATGTGACATGCCGCGGCTGTCCAGGCAATAGCGGCTCCATATTCACGCTCTCCACGGAAGCCGTCGCGGAGGCTTGCAAAATATCCAGAAAGCTTGTTTGGCCCCTGATTTGCCCTAATTCTTGCGCTAATGTGGCTTCATAGCGGATATTGTAAACTTGAAAAGAGCCAGGCGCAAAATCGGGACTTTTCTCCTGCGCGCCAGGGGAACGCAGCCGCAAATAAACTGTGGGCGTCGGAAAGAGGGCAGCTGGCAGGGAGAATGTTTTTGTGCCCACGCCGTCCAGCCGGCCCACAGCTTCCCAGGCGTTTGCTTCCAGAGAACGGGCAACTTCCACAACGCATACGCCCGCCGCGTACCAGCCAATTGTTACAGTCACACGCGCCGCTGTCTGCGGCACATGGCCCACTTGCAGCTTGTAAATCAATTCGTTGCCTGGCCCGAACACCCAGCGATTAGAATTAAACGAGGCCGTGGCGCTATGCAAGCAACGGGAATAATTGCTGCCCATCCCGCCAAAATTCGTGGCCCAGATATATTGATTGCCGCTGATTTGTTCGCCCTCGCCCAGCACAATATCGCCTGCGCCGGCGTGATAATGGACAGGCAGCACAGGCTGCAAGGCCACATCATCAAATTGGCCGCTGCCCCGCACCATCCATTGCCCTAAACGGCAAATCGCCTCGGGATATTTGCCAGGGGCGCAAAACACAAAAGAATATTGGCGCCATGTCTCCATTAATTGATAATCGCGATTGCAAAAACTGGGCCCTGAGACAAAGCAGCCGCCGCTCGTGCCTGGCAAAGCGCGCGCCCAAAAAGAAAAACGATATACGCCCATGATGGACAGCTCCGAAAGCGGCGTGAACCAATAATCAGAGCTTTGTCCGTCGCCATGGATTTGCAGACAGCGCTTGCCCGTATGTCCGCCCATCGCCCATTGTCCCGCCCCGCCCCGTAATTGCCAGCCAGCGGGCTGTTTTTCCCCTTCTTCAAAGGACGGATTGGGCAATAAATTCTGCCCCCACAGCCACGAAGAAAACAGGCTCCCGGCAACAAGCCAAAACAAAAAACGCATTTTATCCCGCTCCTTTATTGCTCTCATTTTCTTTTCGTTTTCCTTAGGGGGACAGAGTTTTCCTTCTTTGTTCGTCTCCCGAATAAGGAAATCGCTTTATCCGCGCCCCCATATTCTATAGCCTGTTCTTTGGGAACTTTTTGCCCAAATCCCGAATCAAAAACAACGATTGACGGACTCCCTGAGAAATAATTATTCTGTTGGCGAATCAAATTTATATGAGCCCTCCCCATTTGTGGCAAAGGATGAAGACATTTGCAACAACATAATGCCTCTTTATTTTGCTATGGAGAAAAAATGATACAAAAAAGATTTTTTTCGTTCTTGCTTCTTTTGAGCTGTTGTATCATTGCTTTAGGCTTTGAAGCTCAATTAGATTTGGCTCAGGCGCAATCTGGGCGCTGGCGCACTGTCCCTGTTGGCCCGGCGAAGCTCGTGCCTTTCCAAAAGGGCTTTAAATGGCGCATCCAGGAGGCCGTCGCAGATCGCGTGCTTGTCCAATTCACGCCGACAATACAGCCCCAGGCGACTGATGCTGTGCTTCAACATGTGAAGGGGCGCCTTGGCCGCTATCTGGGCAACGGCATATTTATCGTGGAATTGCCCCAAGACAGCGATATCATTTCCGCCGCGACAGCTCTGCGGCTGACGCCCGGCGTGCTGGCGGCGGAGCCCGATTTGCTCCTGTATCCCGTGCTTGTGCCTAATGATCCGGAATATCCTAAACAGTATCATTTGCCGCTTATTCAGGCCCCTGCAGCCTGGGATGTCACAACAGGCGCGGGCAATGTTGTCCTCGCTGTTATTGATTCGGGCGTGGATCTGCAACATCCGGATTTAGCCAGCCGGATCTGGCAGAACAGTCGGGAAATCCCTGCCAACGGCGTAGACGATGATGGCAACGGCTATGTAGATGATGTTAGAGGCTGGAATTTTTATGATGGCAATAACAATCCCCGTCCTACGCCGGATGGCAAAGACAACAACGGCGATGGCATTGCGGATGAGCAGGCTTCGCATGGGACATTAGTGGCGGGCATTGCCGCTGCTGTGGGCAATGAGGGCTGGGGCACAGCGGGCGTAACATGGGGCGCTCAGATTATGGCTTTGAAAGTCTTTCCAGATGATGGCGGCACGGCTGTCTCGACAGTCATTGAAGCCGTGAATTATGCCGTGGCCAATGGCGCCCATATTATCAATCTCAGTATGGGCGGCGGCTACTCGAATATGTTTACAGCGCCTTTTAAGTCGGCGTATCAAGCGGGCGTGTTGATTGTTTGCGCAGGCGGCAATAGCGGCATTACATTTACAGCCTCTCCCAGCACATGGGAGTCGCCTGTATGTAATGACGGCCCTAATTTGGGCACAGATAATTTTGTGTTTGGCGTAGGCGCTACAGATCGTCAGGATAAGCGTTCTTGGTACAGCAATGTCGATGGCTCCCCTTATCATTTCATTGATGTTATGGCGCCCGGCGATGATATTTATGGGCCTGTGCTGTATATGCCCAGCGTGCCGGGATTTAATAAGTATTTCGGCACAAACAGCGGCACATCGTTTTCCGCGCCCATGGCGGCGGGACTGGCGGCTTTGCTTAAAGGCCTCTTTCCCTCCGCCACCCCCGCCCAATTAATGGCCATGATTGCCAGCAATGCCGACAACATTGATGCCATTAATCCAGGCTTAGCCGGGCAATTGGGCGGCGGGCGAATCAATTGCGCGCGTGCGCTGGGCGTTGTGTTGCCTCCCGCCCCCCCGACGAATTTTTCCGCCGGCGATACGCCCGGAGATGACGGAGGCAGCATTACGCTCACATGGACAAAATCCGCCGATGACGGCGCCGGCCGCGATTCTGTCGTGGCTTATCGCGTCCATCGTAAAAAAGGTGTCAGTGGCAGCTTTGCAGTCATCGCCACGCTCCCTAAAGGCAGCGAACGATATATAGATAGCGGCCTGATTGATGGCGCCAATTATTACTATAAAGTGGAAGTTACTGACGGCACTTTGAGCAGCGAAACAAATGTTGTGGGGCCTGTGCAATCCCGCAACGATGCTTCGCCTTTGCCTGTGCAGGGCGTCCGGGCGATGGATCGTCCGAACGACAGCGGCGGCGCCATTGTCATTCAATGGGCTGCTTACACGCCGCCGGCTGATTTTTCTGCGTTCTGCATCTATCGGAGCACAAGCTATTTCAGTTCGACAGCTGGCATGACGCCTCTGGCGAAACTTACAGAGGCAACAGCCACAAGTTACATTGATACGCAAGTCAGTGATGGCGTGGATTATTATTATGCAGTGGGCGTGCGCGATACGGCGGGCAATGAACAGCGGAATATTTCCGCAGTCGGCCCCGTGCAATCCTATGCAAACACAGCCGTTAATTTCCCGGCGGGGCTGTATTTTATGGCTTCGCCAGCGACTCCTGCGGATGGCGATCCCGCCACGCTGTTTAATTTGCCCCTGAATGCCTTTGCCTATGCGCGTTGGGCGCCAGCCCTGCAAAATTATCAATTAGATCCGAAAACGCGTCCCTTGCCAGAAGCCCTGCAGATTTGTTTGGGGCGCGGCTTCTGGATTCGTTTCCTGCAGCCTGTGAGTTTTGCGCCACAAGGCAATACAGCGCCGGCCGGAGATTTCGCTATCGATTTAGAGCCAGGCTGGAATCAATTGGGCAATCCCTTCTTTTCTCCCGTCGATTTGCAAGAAGCCACGATTTTTTACAATGGCGCGACAATGGATTTGTGGAGCGCCGATCGGGCCCATGTGATTGCCGCCTTTGTCTGGCGATATGATACGTCGCAGCAAGCATATTCGCTTGCATATCCGCCCCTGCTCAGCCAATCCACAATTGTGCCGCCCTGGCAGGGCTTTTGGCTTCTCGCTCGCCAGGCCTGTCAATTAATTCTGACACGTCCTTCCAGCACGCAGGGCATTGCCGCTCGCCTCGCTGCGGCATCTGCCCAGTCTCCCGGCCCTAAGGCTGCTGGTGCGATAAACAACTGGCAAACAGAGTGGATTGTGCCGTTGCGCATACAAAGCAACGGCGCCTGTGACAGCGCTGCAATTATTGGCGTGGGCACAACGCAGATGTTGGGCCAAAAGCCGCCCGCTGCGCAAATAGGGCCCCAATTGCTTCTTAGCTCTCCCGACAGCCAGGAAGGGCAATATGCGATTTCTGTAGCCTCTCATGGACGCAAAGAAATTACATGGAGGCTGAAAGTCACGAATTTACAGGCCGGACAGCCCGTGGAATTGACAGCCCCGGATCTGTCTCGTTTGCCCGCCGACAGCATCATTATTCTCAGGGATTTAGCTACAGGCGAGAGCGTGTATTTGCGCACTGCCAGCCGCTATGTGCTCACGCCGCGGGCTGGAGAAAAAGAACGCATATTGCAATTGACAGTTTCCCCGCGGCCACAAGCGCTGCTCACAATTCAGGGGCTTGTCGCTTACGAAACGCCTGGCGCGGGCGCGGCTGTTCGTTTCACATTGTCCCAGGCCGCAGCCTGCACTGTCACAGTGCTAAACATCGCTGGCCGGCCTATTCGTGTCCTTGAAGAAGGCAAATTACGCCCGGCAGGGAATCAGCTTGTCTTATGGGATGGCCGCAGTGCGCTGGGGACAGCCGCGCCCGCGGGCCTTTATTTGCTGCAAATTAAAGCCAAAGGCCCCGCAGGCGAAAATGTGGAAGCTGTGGCGCCCTTGCGGCTGCGCCGTTAACAAATCCCGGAGGGCAATCAACAGAAAACGGCTTAGCTGTAGCCGCTAGCCGTTTTTTTGTTTGTAGGGAGCTTTTATGAAACTCTATGCTTTAACATTAGTGGGCCTTTCTGCCTGCTTGCATGCGCTCTGGAATTATTTTGCGAAGCGAGCCCAGGATCAGATAGCTTTCATGTTTCTGATGATGGCCACGAGTCCTTTAATTTGGCTGGGCCCGCTGCTGTGGATGCTGTGGCGCGGCGTTCATTTTGGGCCGCTTTATTTGCCGATTCTGGGCGGGCTGTTTCAAGCGCTCTATTGCTATTTGATGGGCCGAGGCTATGCCTGCGGAGATTTATCGCAAGTGTATCCGCTGGCCCGGGGGATCGCTCCTGTGTTAATCGCCGTGCTGGGCTGGCTGATTTTGGGCGAAAAGCTGACAATTATTGGGGCTGTGGGCATTGGCCTTGTGATGGCTGGAAGCCTTGTGCTCAACACTAATCAGTGGCATGATTTAATCAATGGCAATAGCCTGCGAGCGCTGGCCCAGCCCGCCGCGCGTGTGGCGCTTTTGGCTTCAGGAGCAATCGCTTTTTATCATCTGATTGATAAGGCAGGCGCGATCCGCGCGGACATGCCATTTGCCTATCTGGCGATAATGCATTTTTGGCTGCTTCTTTTTCTGTCAGTTTTCACATTGAAGGCGCGTACGCCTCAGCAAATCAGGGCAGAATGGCAGCGAAATTGGCCAACAGTGCTGCTTGTGATGTTTTTCTGTTTTACGGCTTATTTTCTCGTTGTAACAGCCATGACTCTTTCCAATGTCGCCTATGTGGCTTCGCTTAGGAATCTGAGCATCCTGTTGAGCGTGGGGCTGGGCGCTGTAGCGTTGAAAGAGAAAAATGTGCTATGGCGCGCGCTGGGGGCGGCGTTGATGATCGGCGGCATCGTGGCCATCGCCGCTTACGGCTAAGCCCTGTTCTTTTGCATTTGTCACATTGCAGCAAATCATCCTCCAGAGAATCCCCTTTTAGCTAAGATAAAAAGGAATACACGAATGTATTTCTTTTTTTACAATATCTTTAAAATTAAAATTGTTCTGTCAGGCCAAGGATGTTATGAAAAAAGCAGGACAGGCTTAAAAATTTAGGGAAATGTTGTTTACAGGAAGTTATGCGGCTGCGCCGAGGAAGGCCGGAGGAGGCAGCAGGATGTCTGTATGCAGAATAATGATAATGGGGCTATTTGGGGCTATTTTTTCCTTGGGAAGCTGGGCGGCGCCTCCCGAAATCATATATGCAGAACAGGAGCCTGTCAGCGGGGCCATAAATCACACAACGCAGCCCCATTCAGGCTCGCATTGCCTGCAATGGAAACATGGCGAAAATCCCGCTTTACGCTTTCTCAAAATTCCCCGTG
>CAZUOJ010000039.1:0-29907 GCA_964622325.1 uncultured Armatimonadia bacterium | reverse complement strand
GTCATTGTAGATCCAGAAACAGGCGTAAAGGCAGAACAAGTGGCGCAATGGGTGAGCGAGAAAGGCGGCAGCGTGGGACGCTACAACGAAATCAATTATCTGGAAGTAGTGTATCAACAGATGGAAGCCGCGCGCCGCACCGCCGTGGGCCTTCCCCTGCCCGATTATGTGCATTATCGCCCCGGAATTTGTCCTAACGCCGAAGCTACAGCCCAGCAATTGCTTATCTTTGGCGTCATGCCCTGGAATGATGATGCCGCTATGCGCAAAAATTGTGAAATTTTGCGTTGTGTAATGGAGGAACATTTTTAAAAATCGGGAACAAATACATCCGGAAAAAGTCTTAATATTTAGAAATGAACAAAAGCGGCTCAATAGGAGCAAAATTAGGAACAAAGAACTAGTAAAGAGTTGCTAATGAAATAAAGTTGAGAAAAACAATTTAAATTGAAAAGAGTTGCTAAAATATAATAATGTAACATTTGTGAAAGTCGTTTTAATGATGCACTAGTGGCCAAAAAGTAAAAAAACAAACAAAAATTAGGAATTAAATACAGAAAAAATCACAGAAAAAAATATTTTACTAAATCAATAAATTTAGCCAAAATGTCTTGACAAAACTTTTTGTATAATTTAATAATACAGTTACAATCCCAAGTACAATCCCTAGTGTCTCTAGTGTCTTAAGAATATAAGAATAATTTTTTGCATAAAAAGTAGAAGCATTTTGCCATAGCTTTTGCAGCCGGTTCGCACCCCCCGATATTCGCTCCCCCCCGGATATCGCATTGCGGACCGGCTGCATTTATTTTTGCTTTGCCCCGGCCAATTCATTGAACTAAAGAGAGCTAAGGAAGGCTATTATAGTGTATTTTCCGCTCCGGGCTGCCACAATTCAGCCGGGCCGGGACACAGAAATGGGGCGGGAGAGGGGCGGCAAAGCGACAGGCGCTAAAGGCAATAGGCTGGCTGTTGACGGGCAAGCAGAAGAGGATTTATAATACAGGATAAAGGCGCTCCGGCGGGAGCGCTTATTTTTCTGTGGACGCAAGCGATGATCTCTGACTCCCCAGCCACGATTTCCAGCTCAATTTCTCAACAAAAAGTTTTGCCGGCAGGCGTGTATCTATGGCTCGCCACCGTGCCGCTGACCTGGGCCTTTAATTTTGTGGCGCTGAAAATTTTGTATCAGCATTTTGGCTTCACAGTAGCCGGCCTTCTGACGGCTCGCTATATCTTAATGGTCCCTGCCCTATTGTTGTTATTATTTTTGCTGGAAAAGAATATGTTCATCCGTGCCGAGCACTGGCGTTATTTCGCCGTGTTTTCGTTATTTACCGTAGGGATATATCAATATCTTTTTGCCAAAGCCATAGAACTGACTTCCGCCGGCGAAGCGGCTTTGCTGATTAGCAGCGCGCCGATTTTCACTTTTTTAATCACCCTCTGGCTGGGCTGGGAACGCTTTAGCCTGCTGGGCCTGGGGGGCGTGATTTTGGGCTTTGGCGGGATTAGCCTTGTCATTTTCGGTGGCACGGGCTCCGCGCAAATTCCTTCCACGCATGTTTTAGGCGATGTTATTATGATCGGGGCGGCCATTTTATGGGCGGCGTACGCCATTTTCAGCAAGCCCCTGCTCAAATATTATTCGCCGCTGAAAGTCACGGCCTGGGCGCATGCTTTGGGCGCACTGCTGATAATTCCGCTGGGCTGGCGGGAAGCCGCCCGGATTGATTGGCTGCATCTTGCGCCCCTGGGCTGGATCTGTGTGCTGTATTTTGCGTGGCTGGCGGGCATTTATGGATTCGTGATATGGTATCGCGGCGTGCGGATTTTGGGCTCGGCCAAAACAATGCTGTTTCAATATCTTGTGCCGCCGCTCGCGCTCATCGTGGCTTATTTTGTGCTAAAGGAAGTGCCCAGCGGCTGGCAACTGCTGGGCGTGGCTTTGACGCTCACAGGCGTATTTTTAGCCAGCCAGCCACAAAAAGATACGACACAAATAACACAAGGAGAGCGTATCAGCTCCTCTGGCCCTGGGGCGTAACAGCGCCCGCTTAAAATGTGATGGAGCAGGATATGGATATGTCAGATTACAGGCTTGTCGAACAGGCGATGGCAGCGTTGCAGCGGGGAGAATTTGTGATCTTGCTGGATCATCCAGAGCGCGAGGGCGAGGCGGATTTGCTTTTGGCAGCGCAATTCGCCACCGGCGAAAAGCTCAATCAGATGATTAACGAAGCGCGCGGGCTTGTCACAATCGCCCTGACAGAACAGCGTCTTCAGGAGCTGGGCATTCCGCTCTTGGAGCCGGCGCACACGGGCCGCAATTGGCCCCGTTTCGCTGCGCCAGTGGATTATAAAATCGGCACGACAACGGGCGCCTCGGCCTTCGATCGCGCCGCTACGGCCAGGGCCCTGACAAATCCACAGGCTCGGCCGGAAGATTTTATGCGGCCCGGACATCTCCTGCCGCTGGCGGCGGCCCCTGGGGGCCTGGCCGAACGCGCAGGGCATACAGAAGGCGCTGTGGCGCTGGCTCGGGCCGCAGGCCTCTCTCCCGCCGTTGTGATGTGCGAAATGCTCGCCCCTGATGGCCATATGGCGCGGGGAAAAGCCCTGGAAAATTTTATCCAGCGCTACGGCTATCCTGCTGTCAGCGTGGAGCAAATTGCGGAATATCTGGGAAAGATGAAATAGCTTGAACATGCGAAAATCATCGTGCCCGCCTAATAAGGAGCGGCGACGCCAAGAATGCGTCGCCGCTTTTGCTTGGCTGAAGGCTCGAAAGCAAAAGGGCTTTCTTCATTAACACGAGGAAGGCAGCAGGCGAAAGAGAAGGAGCTTTGCGTTTTGTATTGAAGGATTATTAAAAAGCCGGAGGCATTGATGAAAAGATTATTGCTTTTAGGCGATTCCATTCGCTTGAGCTATCAGCCGCATGTGGCGGAGCTTTTGGCAGGCCAGATGGAAGTTGTCGGCCCGGCCGAAAATGGACAAACAAGCGCTTTTACATCAGGACGACTTCATTTCTGGCTGAAGGAGCTGGGGCCGCCTGATGTCATTCACTGGAATAATGGCCTGCATGACATTGGGAAAAATAAGCAGCGTGTGCCCCTCCAATTTCCGTTAGAAGATTATCTGGAGAATTTGCGGCAGATACTGGCGCGGCTGCAAGGCACAGGCGCCGCCCTCATCTGGGCAACAACAACGCCTGTCCATCCCACAAAGCCGATGCCCATTGAACAATGGAGCTGGGACAATGCAGACATCGTTCGCTACAATGAGGCGGCGGCCAAGCTGATGCGCGAAAATAAAGTCCTGATTAACGATTTGCATGCTCTTGTGTGGGCTGATCCCGATGTGTTCCTTGCGGAGGATTGCTTACATTTGAGCATCGCCGGACAGAAAGCCTGTGCCCGAGCTGTTGTGGAGGCTGTACGACGCGTTTTGCGCTCAGAATCCCAAAGCCTTTAAATAGGGCCGGGGGACAACGGATCGCTTGCCACAAGCATTTGCGGATGGCTGGGATTGCACTTTATAGAGGAAATAGGGCGCCTGTGGCAGGGCTATGAAACAAGGGGAGCACGGGGAAAAAGATAATTACGCTTTTATTATATATTTGTGATGAGCTCGAATGCCTCAGGGAATGGAGATAGATAAATGGCACGCATAGGGCTGCTGTTTTGTCTTTGCGTTTTTGCCGGGAGCGGGCTTACAGGATATTCTTTCGGACAAGAGGATCCCCGCCAAATTCCTTATTTTGCTGTGCCTGAATTGCGCCAGCTCATGGAATGGGCGATATTTCAGCTCACATTTGATGGCGGCAATTTGCAGCCGGATATGGCATGCGGTGCCAGCCAGCCCAGAATACTAGGCACGCCGCAATTCGCGCCAGGCGTGCGGGGCCAAGCACTCGTGGCGGGCGAAAAAAGCGGACAGGGCATCTTTTCGCGCGAAGGCAACGCCACATTCGACACACAAGGCTCAATCGCATTGTGGATTTGTCCTGCAGATTGGACGCATACGAAAGGCGGAAACACAACATTTATCATGACAAGCAATTCCAGCTTTTATATCCAGCGCCAGGGGCCGTGGATTGAAGGGCCTGTGCTTAAACGACATGAGGGCCTGCAATTTCTTTTATTCAGTAAAAGTGTGGGCAACGGCACATTAATGTTCGGGACGCAAAAATTTGAGAACGGAATATGGCATCTGCTTGTCGCCAATTGGGCCTGGCCCACAATGTCCTTTTCGCTGGACGGAGGGGAATTTCAGGCTTTTACAGTGAAGGGTCGCCCAAAAGCGGAGGAATTCGGCTCTATTGTTGTGGGCGCCTCCGGAGGCGAAAAAACATTGTTAGATGAAATTCTCTTCTTTCGACGGCCGCTATCGTATGCCGAGGCACAAAAATTGTATGAGGCGCTGAAGCCGCAAAATTAAGCCATAAATGGGGGCTTATCGCCTATATGAGGCATATGGGAATAATGCTTGTACAACACGAAATCCCCCGGGCAAAAAGCCATTGCAAAAACGGAGGCATAGAAATGCGCGCCATGGCCAGCTTGCTTTTATGTTTTGTTTTTCTATCTGTCCCTGTTTGGGCCGCTTTAGAGCTGCCCAGAATCGCTTTGCCGGCTATGCAAAAGCCGCCTACAATTGACGGCGTTATTCAGGAGCAAGAATGGGCAGAGGCTGTGCGCATCATTGGCCTGAATAGCCAACATGATATGAAATTGACAGCCCGCGAAGCCATCTTTTGGATTGGCGTGGATCGGAAGAATTTGTATATCGCGATGAAAACAGAATTGCCGCCCACAGGCGAATTGCTCACGCGTGCTGTGCCAGATGGCGATCGCGACATTCCTGCTGCTTTGTATGATGATAGCGTGGAGCTTGTCATTCATCCCCATCTAGGCGCTACAAGCGGCGATCAGCGTTATTTCCATATTATCGTAAATGCCCAAGGAGCCATATATGATCGCAGCTTTGATCCCTCTAAGCCGCAAAATCCCATTTCACAAGCCTGGCGCCTAAAGCCGTGGCAATTTCAAAATCGTTTAGCCGAAGGCTATTGGGATGTGGAGATGGCCATTCCCTTTTCCGCGATTGGCGCCACGGAGAGGGATTTGCAGCATCCCTGGGGGCTGCGTGTGTGTCGGAATTGGCAGCGGGGCTGGGATCAAAGCCGCTGGGAGGGCGTCAGCGCCCCTTATGAAGATGTGCCGACAATGCCCCAAATAAGCTTCGATGATTCGGCGCCTGTTGTGCAAATGCTCAATTTGCGCGGAGAAAAGGGGCCAGATATCCAAATTAGCCTGCACAATATCAGTCGTCAGCCCCTTGTCGTGAAAGCCTTCCTTTCCGATGTCTGGAGCCATAATCCGCCTACAGAATTATCTCAGGAGATTTCGCTTAAGCCAGGACAGAAAGAAATCATTCGATTCACGCCGCCTCATGGCGGGCCTGAAGGAGATCATCATACAATCATTCGCCTCACATCGCCGGATGGACGAAAAATCTATTTTTTGCGGGATTTTATATGGAAATTTGAACGGCCTGAAGAACGCTGGACAATCCTTAAAGAGGATAAGCAGGCTGTTCAGCTCCAATTTGCAGTATATCCCTATTATCAAAAGCTCCGCGTGCGTGTGGATATTTCGGCCCTTGCCTCTAAAAACAATGCATCCGGCGTTCATGTGGCATTTTTTCCTGAGCCAGCGAACGGCGCTACGCCGATTGCCCAAGCGGACGTGCTTTTCAAGGATTATGTAGCCGAGGCAACATTAGATACGCCAGAGCTCAAAGAAGGCAATTATCTTGTTTCTGTAACGCTCAAAGGCGAAGGCGTCCCTGCAGAGCCGATTACGGCCATATATGAACGCCATGTGTTTCCCTGGGAACACAATCAATTAGGCCTTGCGCCCCGCGTTATTCCCCCCTTTACGCCGATTTCGCTTAAAAACAATGTGCTTTCGACTGTGTTGCGAGAACACACGCTGAATAATGTGGGCTTGTGGGATCAAATCGTGAGTCTGGGCAAGCCGCTCTTGCAGGCGCCGATGCGCTGGACAGCCTTCCAGAAAGGCAAGCCTGTGGCTGTGAAGCCGGGAGCCGTACGCGTCAGGCAACGACGTGACGATTATGTCGTGACAGAGGCGCAATTCTTTATTGACGCGGCCAAAGCGACATTGCGCAGCGAATGGGAGCAGGATGGGATGGCTAAAATGACGCTGGAAATTGCCGCGGCGCCCCAAATGGAGCTGGAACGGCTAGCGCTGGAAATTCCTCTGGATGAAGCGCAGATGAAATATATGCATGCTTGCGGCGACGGGCTGCGCTTCAATTATGCGGGGCTTACGCCTGCCGGCGAAGGCCGGATATGGGATTCGTCCAAAGCCAATCGCAATGAAATTGTGGGAGCATTTTATCCGTACATCTGGCTTGGCGGCGGCGAGCGCGGACTGGCTTTTTTTGCTGATACTGATAAAGGCTATAGTCTGGACGAAAAAGCTCCTATGATTGAGCTTATTCGCCAAAAAGATACGCTGCTTTTGCGCGTGAATTTCATTACAAAGCCCACAAAATTGCAGCAGCCACGCGTTTTGGAATTTGGCTTGCAGGCAACGCCTGTAAAGCCTATGCCGGAAAAGCCTGTGAATTGGCGGCGCTGGCTCTGCAGCCGCGTGGATGAACGCGTGCAGCCTTTTACAATTTTAGGCGCCACATTATATTATGGGGCTGTAAGCTACAATTTGACGCCTCTGGATCATGATCTGTCCATTTATGAGGCCTTCAGCCAGGCACGCGAGGACGGCCAATTCAACGAAGCCTTCGTCCAACAATGGCTGGAAAAATACAAGCGCTTTACAGAGCCCGGCACGGAGCGCTGGAAATATTTCGAGGCGCATATTCGCAGCGGCATGCGCACAGCCAGCAGCACACTACGCAAGCACGGCTGGCTTTTGACGCCTTATACAAATCCTCGCGGCACAGGCTTTGATATTCCTGAATGGCCTACATTCCAGGATGAATGGCTGCAATTCCCCTATTATCAGCGTTCAAAAAGCGGCGAAATTTCCTACGAAATTTGCCCTGTGCGCAGCTATCAGGATATGGCAATGTGGCGATACAAAGAAATGATGAAATGTTTTGACGGAATATATTGGGACAATTTGTATTTGTCTTGCAATTTTGATCCAATTGCAGGCGGCGCCTGGATAGATGAACAGGGCCGGATTCATCCCAGCATGGGCCTCTGGGCAATGCGGGAGCTTGTCAAGCGCACTGCCTTCTTGTTCCATGAAGAGGGCCGCCCTGTGTTTGCCAATGTCATCCATATGACAAATGCCTGCATTGTCCCGATTATGGCTTTTGCCAATATTAATCTGGATTGGGAATGGCAATATGGCCATCGTGATTTTCAGGATCGTTTCACGCCGGAGCTTACAGTCGCAGAAACAATTGGCCGCCAATGCGGCAACATCCCGCTCATATTATCGGGCGGCTATTGGAATGCGCCTGATGATGTGAAGGCCTGGATAAATCGCACGCGTACAGGCGTATGTCTTGTGCATGAATTGCGCGTGTGGGATTGGCAGCCCAAAGAGATGTGGGAGCTATATCGCAAGCTATTTGATTTTGGCTATGGCGAGCCGGATTGCCGTGTGTTTAATTATTGGGATGAGGGCTTCCCGCTGCAAATTAGCGGCGTTAACGGCAGGGCGCTTCTGCTCCTGCGCGGCAACAAAGCCCTGGCAATTGTGACAGATTATGGCGAAGGCGGCAAGGCAACTGTCCAATTAGATCTTACGCGCTTGAAGCTGCCATCCACAATTAAGCCCCGGGATTTAGAAACGGGGGAAGCGCTGGAGAGTCCAGCGCCTGGCGCCGCAGCCTTCTTTCTCAAAAAGCATGATTTCCGCGTTGTGATTTGGGAATAATTATCATCTAAAAGAAGCTATTTGGCATAAAATAAATAAGACAAGGCGCGATTTTATTTGCGGCTTGGCGTGGCACACGATTGATGCGCGGATCTAATGGCGAAAGCCGCGGGAAGCTCAATACATTTCAGCTGCTAATTTTCGTTGTCTTTGTGCGCGGCCTAACGGATTATAAGCCTTTTTCCAGCGGATATCTCCACAGGCTTTTCAAAACAAATATCGTCCTGACATATTGTGCAGGAAATTTTTTGGGCGCCAATGCGTGCTTGCGGCTGTTTGAGCTTTAAAAAAGGCAAGCCTAAGCGCTGTAAGCGCAGCTTGCCATATAGGATTTCCAGGCTGGCTTCTCTTTTGCTTGCCTGAAAGACGCCCCAGGCTCCCTCTAGGCAGAAAAAGCAACGGAAGCCTTCTTTTTTATGGAGCGGATTGAAAGCCAAACGCCCTATACGCATATCATATTGAAAGCCGCTAAAAGCTAATAACAGGGCGTAGCTGGCCAAAGAGCGGGCATAATTGTGGCCACATTCAATTTCATCCCACGGATTGCGTTTTTCGCCATCATAACGATCGCGGATGGCGCGGATCATTTGCAGCCCTTGTTTTATGCCTCCGTTCATTATAAGATGACAGGCGGCTTGATATTCGAAGCCGTGCATTGTTTCCTCCGAATATGGCACAGGCACAATGGGCTTGCGCTTCCCCGCAGGCCATTCCACAATCACAGTTCCCGCCTCGTCATTGAGGCCATAAATGCGACAGGGATTAAAATGCTCGCGCAAGGAAGGCTTGTAATTATAGCGATAAATCGCTTGCAGCGCTTGGCGCACACGATCGCGGCGGAATATGTCGCCCAATCCGCATAAATCGGCATGCCATTGCGCCAGGATTTGATCTATCCCGCAGCCCTCGCCAATTTGATATTTCAGCTCCTGATGTTCCTCATCCCAATATGTCTGGACAACATTCGGATCAGAGGCCACAAAAGGCTCCAGCAGAGAACGATCGTGCAAATCTATACGCTGATAATAATATTCGCCATTAAACAAATTCTCTTCGAGCCAGGCTTGTCCCCGTGCAAAGATTTCCCGATAACGTGCAGCCGTATTCGGCTCGCCACAGGCTTCCGCCATTTCGGCAGCGGCTTTCAAAGCCCCCAAATAAAAGCCGGACAGCCACGCATTGGGGCCGAACAATTCCATATCCAGCGTATGATGTTGCCTGCCCCACAAAATGCCTGTTTGCTGGGGATCCCAGCGATCCTCATTTGTTGGCGCCCAGGCGAATTCCACTGATTTTTTTATGGCGGGCCACAGCGATTTCAGCCATTTTGTGTCCCCGCTGATTTTCCATTCCCGATATGTTTTGATGACTCCGCCGAATTGCCCATCAGCGCAGGGGCGAAAAGACGAGCGCGGGCGCCCCAACGGCAATTGCAGCCGAAACGAAAGCCGGCCGTCTTCGCCTTGATTATAGCGATAATCAAGCTCGCGCATGGAGCGTTCCAGATTGGGATACAAAAACGGCAGAGCGTAAGCGTAATTCCACACATGCTGACAGCTGCCCTCACAGCAGCCGGAGGAGGCGTGGCAGCCTTCAAAGCCATAAAAAGAGCCATCGGAAAGGCGCAGGACTGTCGGGCTTTTCAGAATGGACAGATTCGCGGAAACAGCCTCAATGACTTCAAAAGGCAATGTGGAGCGAAAAAGGGCTTCTTTGAAGCGCGATGTCTCCGTCCACAAACGCTCCCAATTTCGGAAAGCATATTGGGCTGTAGCTGTGGCGTCCGAAAACAATGTCGCATAATAATGTTTCCATATTGTTCGTTTAATTTCGCCGCGTTCATCCCGCTCCGGATTCCAATAATTTGTCATATTCGGATAATGCCAGGCCAAGACAAAACGCACGCTGCCTGTCTCCCCTGGGGCTAATGTGAAATGCGCCGCTAATGTCGCATGATCATGGCCTCGATTGTCTGGCTCATAGCGTCTGTTTTTTAGCCTCCCCGGGCGCTGAAAATCTCGCCAATAGACGCCGAGCGTATCGAACCAGCTGCCTCGAAACCAATATTCTTGAAAGCTCACGCGCGCGGCGTCTGTGCCGATTGCGATCTCCCCTTTAGCAGGATCGTCCTCGGGCAGCCTGCCCTCCTTCATTGTTATCAATTTGAGGCCCCGCGTGCGTGAAAACACATTGATGGCGTTGTGCGCCGCAGGATTGCGCCCTGTGAAGGCTATTGTGTAATCCAGCTCCTCTGCGCTTGTATTTGTCACGACAAATTCAAAAAACGCTGCTGGAAGGCTGGAATCTTTATCATTCAACGGAATAAAGGGATTAAATGCCTGCAGACGGACGCGGCCTGGGAAATGAGGATCGCGAAAGCTTAGCTCTGCAATAGGAAATTCGCCCCGGAATGTCACATCCCGAAAATGTGGCAAGCCCGCAAGCGTCTCGCGAGGCACGCCCGCGCCTTCCTGGGGCCCCACATATGGCGGCTGTTCATCGCCCTGCAGCACGCGCGCATCCACAAGCTTTCCTGCCCGCTCCGCTTTAATCGCAAAATGCGAATAGCCGTTTGTGCTGCCTTTGGCTGGCCGCCCAAAGATTTCCCAATCAATCAAGCGCCCATTGCCAGCCAGCCCCACACAGCCGCTGCCTATGCCGCCTAAGGGAAAAGAAATCTGGCGCAAATGCCTTCCTGTATAGATTGTTCCTTTTTTCATTCTACGCCTCCCGAAAAAATTTCTTCCTCAGCGGCTGAAATGTTCCACACACAATATTAAGCCCTGCAAATAGTCCCACAAATAAAAGCGCGCTCTCAAAGCAATTATGGGCAATTTTATAATGTATCATCGCGTCGCAATATTGACAAAATTATTTTATGATTTTTTTGAAATGTCCTCTTCAGAGACGAGGGGAGAAGAATAAGCGTATTGAATCCCCCTTAAATGTCATTTAAAGGCTATAACGCGCTTTCTGGCCGGGGCCAGACAGCTAAATGCCCGGCTTCGATGTCCTCAACAAGCTGTGTTAATGTTTGAAATTCCACGGCATAATTTTCGCGCGCGGCCGCAAAAAGGCGATGCAAAAGCTGCTGGGAGAGGCCATCCTCTGCGCCAACACATTGGACGTGGCAGATTAAAATGAAAATTCCATCTTCAGCATAAATGCGCTCCAGATCCTCCAGCGCTAACGCCAGATGGCGTTCCATTTTATCTTCTGTCAGATGCCAGGCATATTCGCTGGCCATCGGCAAATTAATGACATTTTCAGTGAGCCAATACGGATGGGGGGGCACACATGGATCCCAATCGCCGGGATTATCGTAGCGGCCGACGATATAGGCCCAGCCGCGCGGATCCGTAACAAGATTTGAGGCATATTTGAGGCTCACATCCGCCATCGCCTCATACAAGGCGGGACATTGGGAAAGCGCCCCTGTGCGCAGGACAAGCGGCCGACGCTGTAAAGCGCGTTCAAAAATTTCAATTGCGGCCCGGAGCTTTGCGGCAAAAAGCTCACGCCGCCACAAATGCCCATATTGCGCTGTACAGCGCCGCAATTCGGCTTCCGCGTCGCCGCTGAGCCAGCGGACAATTTCATGATTGGGCCCAAATTCATAGGACGCATGTTCATAGCCATGGAGCTGAAAATCGTGCCCGGCTTTTGCTGCCGCCTGGAGCGCCTTCTGCCATTGGGGCTGCTGATCCAGCTGCCAGCCATTTTTGCCCCGCGGAACAATCATAAAGCTGCCCGGCACGCACTCCTCCTCCAAAAAACGCTGCACGCGTTCAAAAATCGCCAGATCTTGAATGAGGCCGCCCGCATCATCCACTGTCACGACAAAACGATGAGACTCCTTAGGCTGTATCATTAGCAAGCTCCTGATGTTTTTGCCCTGAAAGAATAATGCTGGCTGTTGGGGGCTATCTTGTATATCTCAGCCGAAAAACAGCGCGCAGAAATGTTCTTATTCTTCCGTCCTCGAAGCTAATTGAGCTTGTAAATTTTCCAGCAGCTTGCGTAAGCCGTCTTGCAAATTGGCCTCCAGCTCCGGCGCAAAGGGCAGGCGCCCCCACCATAAGGGCGTAAAGCGCACTTCATAGCCCCCTTCGGGCAGGGCGGCAGCTGTGGGAATGTAGGCTCCCGATCCATTCGTACAGCCTAATGTCAATGTCTGCCGGAAAGGAGAAATTTCGTCTACAAAAAGCTGATATTCCACAAAGATCTCCCCCGGCAGTCCTAAAATAGCCAGATCGCCGATCGCCAGGCCCTGGAGCGGGAATTCATACGGCGGGAACTCTTCGCCTTTTTCTTTCATTTCTTTGATTTTGGCCCATGTATCGCGAAAGGCTTTCTGAACATTAATGCGTGTTTGCACGCCGCTGGCTTGTGCCGCTGCCAGATTTTCCTCTGCCGCTGCCAGCTCCCTGTCGATTTCGTCCTTTTCCGGCAGCTTTGCGATGGGCAAAAGCGCTATTTCTTCTCCTGCAGCTAGCCGGACATCCGCTGTTGTGACAATTTCCTCCCGCACTTTCAAGACTTCTCCAGCAAGCATTGTGCCCAGACGCCGCACATCTTCCCAGGAGCCGCCTACAGGCTCAGAATTCACATTCCCGCTACAGCCCTGGGCAAACATCGCTTGTGCCCCTGGATAGACAAGCTCTACAATAGCTTGCGCCTGGCCAGGATAATCCGCAGAAATCAAATAGCTATCAGCGGCGCGTGTTACAGGATGACAGGCATGCGCAAACAAAATTGCGAGGGGACGCCCCTCTGTCTCATCTATCCGCACAACATCCACATAGGGCGCCACAGGCCCTTCAGGATTGCGTCCCAGCACAATCTCGCCATTGCGCCATTCCCGCCGATTAATGCCTAATTGTACAGGCCCGCGGCCAAAGCCCAGCTTGGCCGGGCGCAGATTCCGCACAGCCATCGCTGCCGCGCCAGCAATCTGCCGCACTAATACAGCAGCATAATCCTCTTCCGGCTTGATTTGGGGCCCGGAATGTGTATGGCTGCAATTCAGCATAACATGGCTGCCTGGCAGGCCTGTTTCCTCTTCAATGTGAGCGCGAATGCGGGCGACCAGCGAGCCAGGAAGGCCTATCAAATCATTTGTAATCAAGCAAATTCGCTTTTCTTCATCATCCAACACGAGCGCCTTCGCATAAAGAGGATCATGAATGCCTTCGGCGCCGTGATCCCGCGCCGCAAAGCCGGCAAGCGGCGTCCCTACAGGAGGCGTGATTTCTACACAGCCTGTGCCAGCCAGCAATGCCATTCTTATTCCTCCTTCGTTTCGTTTGCAGATTCTTCGCCGCTCTCCTCGTCATTTTTGTCCGTGGCCAGACGAGCCAGCCACTCCTCTACAGCGAAGGCTGCTTCCTCGCGTTTCTCTTTCAGCCGCGCCACATCATCCAGATTGACATAAATTTTGGCCACGCCCTCCAAATCCAGCGCTCGAATATCAATTTCCAGCCAGCCTTCTCGGCTGGCCGTTCCCCCATAGCGGGCAAGATACTTCAAAAAACGCCCCGGAACTTTCATATAGCCTCCAGAAAACTGTTTTTGAAAAAAGCAGCTATTCTTGATAGCTGCTTTTTCCCGAACAGGCAGATATTTTTTATTTCTTCCCCAGATTTTTCCTGTACGCTCCGAACAATTATTCCGACGCCCCGCGTACATAATCTATCAGCACAGACACGCCAGACGGGCCTCCGCCCGGATCAATGCGAAAGCCTGTAATGCGTTTGCCCGCCCACAGGGGATGGCTGGACATCGGCAAACGATATTCATGCATTTGTCCATCAGCAATAAGCGATGCCCGTAAAGATTTGGCTTCCTCATAATTCGGCGAATCTGCTGTCGTCCAGAAAACTTGTAGCCCTCCTGTACATTGGGGCGACACAGCCATCCGGATAATCACGGCGGGCGCCTTTTCAGCCGGCACATCCAGATTGTTGCGCACAACATACGGATCGGGGCCTGTCACTGTCATTGTCAAAGCGCCCTCACGCACAACAGGCTCGCTCAGATCATGCACAGCCAGCCAGCCTTCCTCATCCGCCTCAAAATTAAAATCAATTGTAGAGGCGACAGGAGCAAAAAAGCGCCCCTGAGAATAGCGCACACCCTGAAGCGCCAGCTGGATTGTGCGGACAGCGCCCGGCTGAATGAGCAACGCTTTATAGTGGGGAAAATATTTCCAGCCCGGCTCTGTGCTTTGCAAAAGATTTTCCTTTTCGGCCAGGGCCTGCCCATTGATGCGGACAGCTCGAGGCGGAGAAATATTGCATATCACGATGCGGCTTGTTTGCGGCGGAGTCATCTGCAAAGTCGCCTCCAGCGTATCCCCTGTGAGGCTGGCTTTGCTGATGGCGGCGCAGGCATTGAGGCAGATTTGCTGGCCTAATGGCCCTATAGCCACTGTTTCTGGATTCGGATGCAGGCCCATAAAACGATAGACAAGATCCAATATCTGACGCGGGGCAAATAGCCAGGCGCAGCGACGCAGACTGATGCTGTCAAAATTATCCGGCCATAGGCCAATCCATTTTTCATTCGTATCCGGCCAGATATCGCGGCCCCCAACTTGCTTGCCATGCTGTTGCCACATAGCACTGATTGTGATGCCTTCAGCCATGCGCCGCCAGGGATATGTCTTATCGTAATTCGCTAGCTTTGTGTAAGCGCGCGCCAGGCGCAGCCCGTTCCATTGTACAGGCACGCCAAACCAACTGCATGTAAACCAGGAAGCCCCAAATACGGGAATGGACGCATAGCGCAGCACTTCATAGCCCGGCACATCCCACATATATAAAAAGGGCAGGCCTGTACGTGCCCAATAGACGGCTCTCTGGAGATATTTTTTATCGCCTGTCAGCAAATAGCCCTCCAGATACGCTTCACAGGCGTCTGCCGATGCAAGCACATCAGGCGTATGCACGGGAACTTCCCACACTTGCGCCGCCCGCGGCACCGTAAATTGATCCATAAAATGCAGTGCCTTTAGGCCCGCCTCTATCGCTTGTGGATCGCCTGTCATCCGGGCATAACGAAGCACTGTAAAGGCATTCGCCGCACATGTGCCCACTTCCGCTGCCTGATCTGGCCCTAATTCGCCATAATCTTTGCCGGCGAATATGCCCTGTGTTTCAATACGCGCCTTGAAGCGCCAGGAGCCGTCGTCGCCCTGCGAGCGAATAAGGCTGGCAATCCGCTGTGCTGTGCCCTGCAATCCGCTGATAGGATTGCCGTATTCAAAGCCCAGATCCTCCGCAACAGGCTTTTGGCCGCTGAGCTTCTCCACGAGCGCCGCCCGTTCTGCACACGCCTGGCGGATGGCTGCTGCTGAAGCCAATTGGGCGGCATAGACGACATCATATAAATAAGAAGCATGCCAGCCGAGAGATTCATGCTGATAAGGCCCATTGAGATATGCGAACCATTTTTGTGTTTCGGGATCCCAGAGCGCCTCCAGATAGCCCCGCGCGCTGAAAGATATTTCATCCTGCCAATTATGTCCATGGGGCAAACGCTGCGGCATTGGCACGCCATAGCGTGAAAACCAATAATCCAGGGCGCTCAGCGCATTCTGTGTGCCGGCGCGAATATAAAGCTGAGCTTGCAGCCGTATTGGCTGTCCCGGCGGCACAGCCCAGGGCTTTTCTGTGGCCATACGCGGAGGCAGCCAATACTCATTGTCCAGGCCGCCGGGCGCCATCAGCCCCAGCAGACAGGCGTTGCGGCCTTCAAAACGATCGGGCGCGGCAAAAAGAGCGCGAGGCCGCGTGTCCTCGCCGGAAAGCCGCTGCAAATGATCCCACAAAAGCCCCACTGTGAGGCCGCGATGATGCACGCTCATACAGGGGATTGTGATGGCATGCGGCGGCGGACTCCAGCGCCAACGCTGAGGCATCGTGTCCGCAATGTCTAATGTTGAAGAAGACTCCTCTTCCGCCGTAAGCCATTCCAGCCCCGGGAAAATAGCTTCTGTTTTTTGTCCTCCCCAGCTTCCTTCGCCTACATATAAAAGCGGCCCGTGCACGCCATAAAGCGGCTTTCTCGGGGCCCGCATTTCTAGCCGATAATCTATTGTATCGCTATCGGCTGATAAGGAAATCTCCAGCTGCGCGGCGCCCCCTAATCGTAAAGCCGCGTGCAAGCCGTGCACAATTGCCTTGTCTGCGCGCAATGGAATCGGCTGAATTTCGCCGCTCTGACTGGCCGGCGCAAGAACAATGCTCGCCAGCCGAGGCAGCACGCCTACTGTTTGCCATTTTCCGCCTTGCGCCGCTTGTAGCCAGGCCGGGCCTGCTTCCTTGCGCTCATTCAGCGCCAGCACTAGTCGCAAGCGCTGATTGCCAATGACAGCTCCCTTGTCTCTGATTTGCGCATAGGCTTTTCCCGACAACGCGGGAAATTGCGGCATAACAGCGCCATACAGCTCAACAGTTTTGCGGGCGACAAGCGTATCGCCATCTGTAAGCTTTATCTCCAGTCGCGCTGTTCCCGGCTGGGCAAGCGAAGCTATCCACGAGACAGCATCTTTTTGGCCAGGACGCAAAAAGCGAATCGCTTTTTGGAGCTCGCCCTGCACTGATGCCGCGCCAGGCGCAATCTGGGCGTCCAGGCTTTTGGCTATCGTGTTCCCCTCATTGCGCACTGTGAGCCTGATTGTCGTCTTTTCTCCTGGAGCCAGAACAAATCGCTCGACAAAAGGCTCTGTCGCCAGACGCGTGTGCCATTCCAGGGAAGCCTCTGCTTCGTTTTCTCCTGCGCTCGCATGCACAAAAATCGTGCCCGGCTTTTCGCGCGGGCCTACGAGACGCCATTGCATGGGGATTTCCTGCTGAGGCTGTATCGCTGTTAAAGGCCAGTGGCCTTGCGGCGGAGCAGGCTCGCCTTGCCGCCCCACTAACGAAAGCCCCTGTGGCGTGCGGATTGTAATTATTCCCGTCTGGAGCGGCTGATCGCCGATATTAGCAATGTGGGCTGTGAGGATTGCTTCTTCGCCTTCTTTGCCTGGCGTTTCTGCTAATGTGAGCTTTTTAATTTGCAGAAGCGGCCCCACAGTGGGCAGCCAGCGTATATCATCCAGAAGAAGCTGTCCCGGCCCCCCAACAATCCGCGCTGACACATGAATCCATTTCACACGGGGATTATTTGTATAATCATAACGAATGCGTCCGCGATGCCAGCGGCCATCGCCTATATGCGAGCGCGGAACTTCAAACATTGTGCGCGGCGCGCCTGTGCCCTCTAGGGGCGATTTATCCATCGGAATGACGCCAATGAGAATACGCGCTTCGGGCGCCAGATGGGGCACCTGATAATAAAATTCCAGCCCCCCTGCAAGCTCCGTCAGCATGGCGCCCTGCTCGCCTGAACCTATTTTCCAGCGCCTGTTAAGCCCCGTTTCGCCGGATGTCTCCGCTGTGCGCGTTAAGAGCAAAGCTTTTTGCCCCGAATGGGCTTGCGCCACAATTTCGCCCTGGCCTAAAATCTCCCAGTCTATCGGCCGGCCCGCTGAATCTACAGCCTCAAAGGAGCCATTCGTGATAGGATTTTCCTGCCCCCACGCGCCTCCTATAATCCCGCCCAAAACAATGAAAATCCAGGCCAGATTACGCATCATTGTTCCTTTCTTTTTAACTTTTTAAGCATTTGATACAATGGAATTTCTGTTGATTTTCTTTCGCTTCAAAATGTGTTTTTCCTTTGAGGAATGGGGAGAATCATAATCATTTTTGCTTTGCTTTTGCTATAAAAAAGGATAAAACAACAGAAACGACGCATATTCATAGAGCATTTCATTCACAATATGCGCAAGACGAAAAATGAAGGGATTTGCGTCTCTTTCCAAAAAAGAAAATCTCCCGAAAGCTGAAATCGAGGCAGCTGTTCCCTCTATTTCTTCAATGCCGCGCACTGTAACAACGCGGGCCGTGCTCCTGGGCTTGGGGGCTGTAGGGGCTGTGATTTTGCTCATACATTGGGCAGAGCTTGTGCTTGGGGGCTCGCGCGGACATAGCGCCATGGCCAATACAAGCATTCCCCTGGGGAGCTTTACAGCCCTGATGTTTTTTATTGTTCTTAATGGCTTCATCGGCCTATGGAGGCGCGATAAAAAACTTTCAGCGGCTGAGCTTATCGTCATTTATGCAATGACAGCTGTGGCGACAGTGCTGGCCTCCTCAGGCGCCATTCATTTTCTTGTGCCGGCAATGGCGGCCCCCCTGGGCTTCGCCTCGCCAGAAAATCGTTGGGAGACATTATTTTTTCAATATATTCCGCACTGGATAGGGCCCGATGATCCGCGACTTTTACGCCGTTTTTTTGAGGGCGGCGAATTGCCTGTTTCCTTATGGCTTGTGCCTGTGTCTGTCTGGACAGGCTTTGTGTTTGCGTATGCCCTCTGTTCGCTTTCGCTTGTGTTGTTGTTGCGGCGGCAATGGATAGAAAGCGAACGCCTGACATTCCCCACTGTCTATGTTCCGTTGAGCCTTACAGATCCCACAGGAGCCTTCTGGCGCAACAGACTCGCCTGGATGGGCATTGCCCTTCCGTTTATCATTGGCACTATTAATACGCTACATTTGAATTTTCCTGCTTTCCCCAAAATTGAAGTCCGTCGCATTGATTTGTCTTCGCGTTTTGCGGATCCCCCCTGGAATGCCATGGGCGGAATAGCCATTGCTTTCTATCCTTTTGTGATTGGCATTGCTTTTTTGCTGTCTACAGAGACGACTTTTTCTTGCTGGTTCTTTTATCTTTTAACAAAGGCGCAACGGCTCCTCGGAGCTCTGTTAGGCGTGGCGCAATGGGGCACAGGCGGCCTGGCCCGTTTTCCCTTTGAGCATCATCAAGGAGCAGGCGCATTTGTGGCGCTGGCGCTGTTGGCTTTGTGGATTGGCCGTCGGCCGCTGGGGCACGCTTTTCGAGAAGCTTTCCGGGCAGCCTTGCAATTGCCGGAGACGGAGGAGACAACAACATCCCGGCCAGCTCAAATTCCAGATCCAACAGCGCGCTGGGGCGTTTGGGGCTTTATTTTCAGCTTCGCCGCGCTGCTGAGCTTTTGTCGCGCCGCGGGGATGTCTTACATTGCTCCAATTGTCCTTCTGACGCTCTCGCTTTTATATCTTATTGCAGCCACACGCATACGCGCTGAAACAGGCAATGCCTGGCTCTTTGGGCCCGATATTGATCCCCAGCGGCTGCTGATTACAGCTCTGGGCACACGCCGCTTTCTGCCCCAGGATTTGACTATTATGGCGTATCTCAACGCCATTTCCAGCTTTGATTTGCGCTGCGTCTCCATGCCCCATCAATTGGATGCTTATAAGCTCGCGGAGGCGCGTCAGATTCCGCGGGAACGCCTCACAGCCGCGCTCGTGCTGGCGCTCGCGTTCGGCATCCCCGTGGCATTCTGGCTGGCCTTGCTTATCTGGCATCACATCGGCGCATTGGCGAAAGGGGATACATGGCGAACGCTGATGGGCAAACAGCCCTTCGATCGCTTGCAAGGCTATTTACAAAATCCTCTCTCCCCTAATCTTTTAGAGCTGGGCTTCGTCTCGGGCGGATTTCTGTTTACAGTCTTTCTATTTGTCATGCGGACACGCCTGTCCTTCTGGCCCTTCCATCCTGTAGGCTATGCAATGGCTAATACGAACAGCATGATCTCTCAGTGGTTCCCCTTTTTCCTCGCCTGGGCCATAAAAAGCCTCATTTTACGCTATGGCGGCGCGAAGCTCTATCGTCAGGCGCAGCCCTTCTTTTTGGGCTTGATTGTAGGGGATTTTCTCAACGGCGCTCTGTACACAATTCTGGGCTGCTTTATTTCTTCGATGAAAGTATATCCTATTAATTGGTGAACGAAAAAAGAAGGATAATCCTTAACTAGGAGGTCGAGGAAGCGGAAAGAAAAGCTTGCTGTTTTTTGTGTGCTGTGATTTAGGCCGCGGCGCCGCAGCTTTTCTACAAAAACAAAACACAAATTGTTCGAGGCTATTTTAGAAAAGCTCGTGCTTTGTGGGAGGAGCAGGAAGCGGCGCGCCAGGCCAGACATGATGGGCAACATATTCACGTATCTGCAGCAGCTCTGTCCAGCCGCCTGACACTGTCCCCCAGAGCATCCGCCGTATAGCAGCATCCAGCCAAACAAAACCTGCGAAGGCCGGAATTTGCAGCCGCCGATACAGCCACACGATCTGCCGTCCGTACGCCAATAAGCGATTATCCGCGTGTTCAAAAGTTGTCTGAGGCTGTTCATCGTATGTAAGACGATAAAGCGTCCCGGGAATTGCTCCCGCCAAAAGCAGTTCCACTGTAGAGACAAATTGTACGCCCCAGCGCAAAATCTCTGCCTCCGGCTCCTGCCTGTCAGCCTCCCGCAATGCCTTCACAAACAGCTCTGCTGTGGGGCGTGTATAGAGTTTATAGCCGCTTTGAAAATCGGGCGGCCAAGGCAGAAGCTGGCAATAACGGAAATCGGGCGTACGGCCCTCCTGTGCTAATGTGTAGCTGACAGCCTGGAGCGTTAGCTCATTGAGCAGCCATTCATATTCGCCGCGGGCAAAGCCCATAGGACGATGCAGATTGCCGCGCTGGCCCAAAACATACACAAGCGAGCTTTCTTCTTTTTCTTCCATCTGGCGCAGCAGACGAAACATTTGCGGCAAATCATAGATGTCATGATCGCCATCGGCATCGCGAGAGGCGAAATAGGCGGCCTGTGTATGTTGCCTTAGCCATTCAAAGCCATAACATACAGCGCCCGCTTGTCCTTCATTATGCGGCTTGCACAGGACAACAGGCGACGCGCCTGCGCGCTGCGCAAATGTCATTGCGGCTTGTTTCGTCGGCTCTTCAGCTGGCGGGCAGCCATCCACAACAAGCACGAGGCGCTGCGGATTAACGAAGAGCTCATTGTCTGCCAGTGTCAGCTCCAGAATCGCTTGCATCTGCTGCGGCGGCATATCCGGGGCAAACCAAACAGGAATCACAAGCCCCAATGAATCGCGCATAATTTGAGCAATTGTCGTCATGGCAACAGCTCCAGATAGCCTGCTTCATCCGCCTGCCATGTGCATTTATCCCTTGTGCCCTGCCACAGGACCCATAAAAAGCCGCTTGTCTTGCGCACGCTGAGATTAAAATAGCATTTTGCCGGCTTGGCGCTGGCCAGCCCGATCGAGGCGAGGGGAATTTTCCATTCCGTTGTCCAGCGCGTCGGGCTTACAATTCGGCATTTATAAACGACGCCTTGCGCCGCCTTTGCCACAAGCTCTGGCGGCGCCCCAGCTTCGTCGTCGCTATGAAACACGCCATTGGGATAGCCGCGCAAAATCAATATCGGCGCTGTGGCGCTGCCCAGCGCCCGAAACGCTAATTCCACGGCGTCATTGCTGCCCCATTTATCCTCTGTCCGCAGCGGCGGCTCCGCATTTACAAGATTATCCACAGCGACATACAAATGCTGGCCATCATGCAGCAAAAAGGCGCGGCTGGCGGGCGCGATAGGACGGCCATCCAGCCCCTGGGCGATGGGCACTGCTTTCTCTTCTCCTCCCCATTCCGCCGGCTGGATTTCGCCATCAATGACAGGCGCTTGACGCGTGCGGGCGACTTTTAAGACGGGCAAGGGGCCCCGCTTGGGAGCGGCCGCAGCCGTTGCTGTTTTGATTTCGTCCGTCCGCACTGTGTGTTTTACAGGCCACGAGGCGCGCTCAGGGCTTTGATACAGACCAATTTTCTCCAGCGGGATGGGCTGAAAGCCCAGACGAAAGGCGGGCGAGGAAGGCTTGAGCGCAAAATCTGTCGGGCGCAATTCCAGAGCGGGCGGCGTAAAGCGCTCAGGCCGTACAAATTGGGGATCTTCATCCAGCAAATTGTCCACAAAAGCCACATGCGGGCGAGCTTTATTTTCAATCTCATCCCAGCGTCCGCCCACGCAGATATTGCGCGCAATGACATTGCCTTTGGGCGTCATTGGCTCATCTTCTAAAATCGTCAGCAATTGAGGAAAGCGAGAGCGCCAGGGCTCTTTGTCATAGGGCATGGCTTTCAGACGATTCACAAGCGTGTCATAAGCGCCGGCCGCCCAGCCCAGGCCGCGTGCATCGACATGAATGGCGGGCCGACAATCCACAAAGATGTTATTCTCAATCAGTGTATCCCGCCCACCGCCAATGAAGGCCGCCCGCGGCACTTGATAAAAGACATTGCCATAAATATGGGCGGAAGAAAACATATCATCCAGATAAACGCCCACACAGCCGCGGCCCTGGAAGCCATAGATATGATGAAAGAAATTGTAGCGAATTTCGTGGCCGCGGCCTGTCCAATCAAAGCCGGAATAAATCACGCCCGCGTCGTTAGCTTCATAAACGAGACTGTGAAATTCATTAAATTCAATAATGTGATCATTGCCGGAAAACATCATTCCTTTGTGCGGGGCGTTGTGGATAAGATTATGCGCGGCGCGATTCCCGCAACCGCCTAAAATGATGCCCGGCTTAATAATGCGATTCCAGCGGCTGTAATGATGGATATGACAATTTTCCACAAAGTTTTCGCCGGGCGTGAGCGTATGGCGATCGCCGCCCTCCACAGTCACGCCGCCCGCGCCCATATTGTACATATCACAGCCCAACACGCCGTTTTTGGTGCCCCCGTTGATGTGCACGGCAAAGCCGCCTGTATTGCGGATGACACAGCCCACAAGGCGATTTTCCCGGCCGCCTGTAATAGATACGGCGGCCAGACGACACGCTTCAAATGTAATCCCCCGCCATGTGACATAAGAAGTGTTTTTCATCAACACAAGCTGGGGGATCACAGAAACGAGCGCGACGCCATGTGAGAGGGGCGTGGGCGGCCAAAAATACAGCCGCCCGGCGTCCCGATCTAAAAAATATTCGCCCGGACGATCCAGTTCACAGAGCGCGTTGTAGGCGTAAAACCACTGTCCTTTCCGATAGCCATAAGGATGTTTGGGCGGCTCCTCTAATGTTATCAGCTTCTTTTCTGGATCAATATGGGCAATCCGCTGGCGTTCTTCCGCCCAATCCCAGAACCACCAGCCTTGCAGCCAGACATCTTTTTCGCCCATTCTAAGC
The DNA here is from genome assembly GCA_964622325.1 of uncultured Armatimonadia bacterium. GTDB lineage: Bacteria > Armatimonadota > Zipacnadia > Zipacnadales > UBA11051 > JAJFUB01. The sequence goes on along the minus strand of CAZUOJ010000039.1, from coordinate 6,839 downwards.
CAATATTCCGGCCGATCGCCCTCATAATAGAATTTGGGGGCCCTGGAGCCCTTTGTGCCGCGCACATCCACAGGCGCCTCGTCTGTCACATCCCGAATATACATAAAGCCTTCATTAGGATAGCGCGCTAATGTCATTGGCTCGTCGTTGTAAAATAGCTCCAGCCGCGGCACAATGCCCGCAGCCCAGCCGCCGCCTGGCTGGCCATAATCTGTAATCCCTAAAGCCCGCAAATCAGCTACAAAAACATGGCCGCGCGCTTCAGGCGCCAGCCTTTCCAGAAGCGCAGGCTCTGCAACGGGCTTCCAGACGCGCACAACGCGGCCTCCTGTGAGGCGCACTTCCGTCCCCGCTTGCGCCCGATAAATGATGGGCGTCTCCGCCGTCCCGGAATCTTGCTCTTCCAATGTAAAGGGCTCTTTGCGTTCATAAATGCCTGCCGCTAGCTCTACAACAATAGGCCCGGCAGGCAATTTCCCGGCCTGCTTTAAGTTGCGGATTTCATCGCGCGCCCGTTCTAAAGTCCGAAACGGCCCTCCGTGTGGCCCCGGCCGCGGCGCTAGGCCATTGGCCTTATCATTGCCTTTGGGCGAAATATACAGCGTCAAGCCCGCGCCCAGGGAAGCTGTGGCCGCCACTGTTAAAAGCCACAAACAGCTCAACATATGCTCTAAGCGAAACATGCGCGCCCTCCTGATTAAGGATGAGAAGCCTTAATACGCTAAAGCTGTATGGGCACGATTACACTGCCGGCAAATCGTCTGTACGCTTTTTCATTGTTGATTTCGCTTGTGGATAAAAGATTCCTCCAGGCAGGAAAGGCTTTCGAGGCGGAGAACTAGTGTGATAATGGCTTCAGCTTTGAGCTTATTAAAGCCTCTATGTAAACGAAATAAATGAAAGCTGGCAATGAAAGCCTGCAGGAAATACAGAGATAAAAATAAGTCGCAAAAAACACATTAAGACACATTCAAAGAAAAATTGGGAAAAGAAAAATGCGAGGCGTTGCTATTCTCTTTGTGTTTTTTCTGGGGCTATGGGAGCTGGGCGGATTGAACAAGGCAGGATATGCTGATGACAGCACAGAAATGCAGTTCGTGCCAGCTGGGGAATTTTTGATGGGCAGCTCGGGAAAAGGAATTGATGAAGATAAAGCCGAAGCGCCGCCGCATAAAATTTTTCTCCCCGCGTATTGGATTGATAAATACGAAGTCACGACAGCGCAATTTTGTCAATTCTTAAATGCTACAGGACAGACGCAGGATGCGCAAGGACATAGCTTTTTCGGCCTGCCTGCATACATGCCAATTTTTCAGGAGGCGGGCCAATGGCGGCCTTTGCCGGGCAAAGAGCGCTTTCCGATGACAAATATCACATGGCACGGGGCACTGGCTTATGCCCGCTGGGCGGGCAAGCGCTTGCCCACAGAAGCGGAATGGGAAAAGGCGGCCCGCGGCACAGAAGGGCGGAAATTCCCCTGGGGCGACATCTTCAATATGAGTCTGATGCGTTTTGGACAGGACAACATAGGCCCTGTAGGCGAAAAGCCTGACGGCGCCTCGCCTTATGGCTGTCTGGATATGGCCGGCAATGCCTGGGAATGGACAAGCAGCCTGTTTCGCCCCTATCCCTATCGCGCTGATGACGGCCGGGAGGATTTAACGAATACATCAGAGCGTCGTGTCGCACGCGGCGGCAGTTTTACAGGCGAGCCCTACATTGCCACAACAACATATCGTTTTCGGCTGTTTCCGGAGCAGGCCTATTATTTTTTGGGCTTTCGCTGTGCCAAAGATGCCTCGTAAGAGCCGAAAATAAGGGAAACAACATATTTGTCAGCTCCATTAGGATAATAAAATTATAAAAAAAGAGGATTAAGATGTGGGAAAAAATCTCTGTGTTGTTTGTTTTGCTGGGCATCAGCGCCATCGGCACAACAGCGCCCTTAAAGCTTTATGTGTCGCCAAAAGGCAATGACGGCTGGAATGGACGGGCGCCTGTACGAAAGGGAGTCAATGGGCCTCTGGCCACATTAACAGGAGCACGCGATGCCATTCGCGCCTTAAAGAAAGCAGGCGCTTTGCCCAAAGGCGGCGTGATTGTGGAGCTGCAAGCTGGCGTATATGAGATGGCGGCGCCCCTGGAGTTGACAGCAGAGGATTCTGGTACGGCGGAGGCGCCCATTGTGTATATGGCGAAGCCGGGGGCGGAAGTGCGGCTTGTAGGGGGCAAGCAGATTACAAATTTTGTGCCCGTGACGGATCCGGCCATTCTGGCGAAGCTGCCCGCGGAAGCCCGCAAAAAAGTTGTGCAAGCCGATTTGAAGGCTTTGGGCATCACAGATTTGGGACATCCGGTGCGGGATGGCGCGCGCCTGGAGCTATTTTTTCAGGATCGGCCGATGAAAGTGGCGCGCTGGCCGAATGAAGGCTGGGCGAAAATTGTGGATGTAGTGGGCGGGGCCCCGCACAAAATCCACGGCATTCCCGGCGATAAAATTGGCCTGTTTACATACGAGGGGGATCGTCCGGCGCGCTGGCTGGACGAAAAAGATCCCTGGCTGCATGGCTATTGGTTTTGGGATTGGGCGGACGAGCGGCAGCCGATTGAAAAAATTGATGTGGAGAAAAAGACAATTGCTTTAAAGCCGCCCTATCATCATTATGGCTATCGTCAGGGGGCGTGGTGGGCGGCCTTTAATATGCTTTGCGAGATAGATGCGCCCGAGGAATATTATGTGGATCGGGAGACAGGGATTTTGTATTTTTATCCTCCCGCGCCGCTCCATACAGGAAAAGCCCTCGTCTCCGTTTTGCCGGCTCTGATTCTCGGCAAGGATCTCAGCTATGTCAGTCTGCGCGGCCTGATATGCGAGGCCTGCCGCGGCACCGCCATTCAAATCAGCAATGCGGATCATGTGCGCATAGTCGGCTGCACAATCCGCAACACAGGCGAATGGGCTGTGTATCTTTCAGGAAAGGATAGTGCGGTCGTGGGCTGCGATGTGTACGAAACAGCGTGTGGCGGAATTAGTTTCACAGGCGGGGATCGCACAAAGCTCATCCCGGGCAATCTCGTGGCGGAAAATAATCATATTCATCATTATTCCCGCTGGAAGCGTGTGTATCAGCCCGGCATCGTATTGCACGGTGTGGGCAACATCGCCCGCCATAATCTTATTGATAATGCGCCGCATATGGCGATGGGCTTTAGCGGCAATGATCATCTGATTGAATTCAACGAAATCCACAGCGTGTGTTACGAATCTAATGATGCAGGCGCCATATATACAGGGCGCGACTGGAGCATGTGTGGAACAGTGCTGCGCTATAATTATTTGCATCACATCAGCGGCCGCGAGGGCAAGGGCTGCGTGGGGATGTATCTGGATGATCAATTTGGCGGCACGCAGATGTTTGGCAATCTGTTTTTCAATGTCACACGGGCGGCAATGATTGGCGGGGGCCGCAATTGCAGCATTGAAAACAATATCTTCATTGGCTGTGTGCCTGCCACGCATGTGGATGCACGTGGGCTGGGTTGGGCGGCAGGAGGCTTTGAATACTTAAAACAAAGGCTGGAAGCCTTCCCCTACAAGCAGCCGCCCTGGAGCGAACGCTATCCGTATCTTGTCAATATATTGGAAGATGAGCCGATGGCTCCCAAATACAATGTCATTGCCCGCAATATTGCAGTGGGCGGCCGCTGGGGAGATTTTGAGGGCAAAGCTAAGCCGCTGGTCACATTTACAGATAATGTCATCGTGGAGACAGTAAATGATCCGGCAGTGCGTTTCGTTTATCCGGACAGGCTCAAAAATTTGGAGAGCACGCCGCGGCCGACGGACTTTGCGCTGAAGCCCGATTCGCCCGTGTGGAAGCTGGGCTTTCAGCCGCTCCCCCTGGAAAAAATTGGCCTGTATAAAAGCCCAGATAGAGCCTCCTGGCCGGTTAAAAGCGTAGTGCGGCCGCAAGAGACGCCGCCGGCCGTTCTGCAACGGGCGAGTCGGCAAAAGCTTTCGGTGGCGCCGGTCCGACGCGTTCAACATCCCATTACGATCGATGGGCAGCTTAAGCCGGAGGAGTGGCTCGGGCTAGATCCCAAGCAGGGCTTGCTTTTGGAACAGGGCTTTAGCGGGGAGAAAGTTTCGCCGCCCAGTCTGGCCTTTGTCCTGTGGGATGACGAAGCGCTCTATGTGGCGTTTGATAATGCTGTCAATCCCAAATTTCCCCTGCGGCCCGGCAATCAATGGGGCCAGGATGATGCCGTGGAGATTGCTCTCGCGAATTTCCTTGCCAATAAGATGGCGCCTATCATCGTGTTGCGGGGCTTTCCGTCAGGGCATTTCGAAAGCAGCGATGAGCCCGGCACGCCGCCCGAAGTAGTCAAAAGGGCCGTCCAGGGCGTACAGTACAAAGCCATAATCGTGGATAGTAAGCGCTGGACAGCCGAATGGCGCGTGCCCTGGGCCTCGCTGGGCCTTAATCCGAAAAAACATCGGAAGCTGAATTTTAATCTGAGCGTGCGGAAAACAGCGGATGAGCTGTGGGTGGAATGGCAAGGAACAAATTCCTACACATGGCAAGTGGACAATGCGGGGATTATTGAATTAGTGGATTAGGCAGACGGGCGCACGCCGAAAGAAAAAGCGCGATCAATATGGGATTAAAAAATCTTCGTTTGCTGGAGGCCGCCAGAAACAGGCTTCGGGCAGGCTTATCCTGCAGAAAAATTGCAGCAAGCAAAAAATAGTCAGGAGACAGGCTATGAAAGGCGTCATTGGGGCAAGCCTATTAAGCGTCCTTGTCATTTTGGGACAAAGCTGCGCGGCGGAGCGTCCGCCCCTGGAAGAGATGGGCCGAAAAGTCAAAATCCGCATTCTTGTGGACAAAGTGATGCAGCCGACGCGAGGATGGAAGACAGAGGAATGGATGGTGCGGGAGGCTGCAGAGGCGGGCTTCAATGTGTTTTCGCCCCGGCGGGGCTATGAGGATTTGCAGGCAGTCCGACAAGTGACGAATTGGTGCCGCAAATACGGGATTTATCATCAAGTGTGGATGCGCGGCGCACAGGATGTGCCCAAAGATAATCCGCAAGCCAGCGCCGGCAAGAAGATGCTGTGGGAAAATGGCAGCGAACAAGAGATCTGGAGTCCGAATTCCGAGGAGCTGTGGCAATGGCTGGCGTCCTATATCATTCCCTATGCGGAAATCAGCGCTCAGGATGAGACTTTAATGGGCGTGTTTCTGGATTTTGAGAATTATTGGCCAGGCGGGATGGGGAATCTGTATGCGCTGTCGTATGATGATGTCATTATGCACAAATTCGCGGCGGCCAAGGGCCTGACATTGCCTCCCCTGCCTCCCGACAAACGGAAAGCATGGCTGGAGGAACAAAAGCTGCATGAGGAATTTAGCGCCTTCCAGATCGCCCATTGGCGGCAAAAATGTCGGGAGCTGCGGCAAGCCGTGGATAAAATCAATCCGCGATTTCAATTCAATATTTATCCGGCGCCGGGGACGATGTTTATGCTGGAAGCCTGCTATCCCGAATGGGCGACAGCGCAAGCGCCGCTTTTGCTGGCCGATCCGTGGACATATGGCCGCCCCGGACGCTTCACAACGCATGAAAGGGCGCTTAAGCTCAATGAGAATATTCTTAAGCGTGGCATGCAAATCGCGCAGGAGCGCGGAATCAATCATATTTATTTAGGGGGCATTGATCCTGTCGTGCAGGGCGCGGATCCGGAGTTTTGCGGCAAGAATGCTGTAATGATTTCCGGGCTGTGCGGCGGCTACTGGATCTTTTATGAGGGGCCGCGCTATGACAAGGATCATCCGGAATATTTTAAATGGTTTGCCTGGGCCAATAAACACATTGAAGCCGGCCATTTCGCCGCCGCCTGGGAGCCCCGCGTCACAGAAGATCCCTGGGGCTTCCCCAAGCTGAAAATTAGCGGCCAGCCCTTGCCGCGCACGGAAATGCGCTCCTTTCCGCTGGTGCGCTTGCGCGGCTCCAATGCGTTGCTTGTGGCCGCTCATCCCAATACGCCGCTGCAAATAAAAATGCAGGTCTTCCGCATTGGCCGCAACGAGGATCCGCTGGAATGGACAATTCGGGATGCTGCCTGGGAGGAGCTGGCCAAAGGCGAAATTGCTGTGGGCCAAACGGGCGTCATCAGTTATATGCCCAAGGAAGAAGCCTTTTTAGTTTTAGTGTTAGAGGCGGGCGGGAATGCTTACGCCGTGCAGGAAGCGAATACATCATTAGCCATATATGCCGATCCTTCGGCGCGTTTTATATATGAAGTGCCCCGTCTGTATTTCGCGGTGCCTGCGGCATGCAGGCAATTTGCATTCCGCCTAAGAGGCGGAGGCGGCGTGGAAACAGCCAAATTAACAGTGTATGACGCTGAGGGCGCACAAGCGGGCGCCGTGGAGCTGACGCTCCAAAAGAATGATGCCGAACTGGCTGTGTCAGTGCCCCCGCAGCAAGGAGACTCTATTTGGGCGCTCAGCATTGAAAAAGCCGCCGAAGGCGTGTTAGAAGACACGAGCCTGGGCATCAAAGAGGGCCTGTTTCCCGTGTTGTGCTATTTCAAAGACGAAATCTTTCAAATCCAAGTGGAGAAATAAAAATGCGTGCTGTGTTCCTCTGGCTAGCTGTTTTGAGCCTGGGGGGACATTGGGGCTGGGGGCAGGCGCTTGCGCCGCCGCTATTGCAAAATGGCTCTTTTGAGAATATACAGGCGGTGCGGCTGGATCCAGCGGGGCTGTATAACGGCTGGCAAATTGTGGGGGAGCCGCGCGCGCCTGTGGCGTGGGCGCTCAATAGCCATT
>CAZUOJ010000038.1:0-30082 GCA_964622325.1 uncultured Armatimonadia bacterium | reverse complement strand
CTTCTTTGGCGGCTATTTCGCAGGCCTCCAGCACGGCCTGTGTCTTCAAGCCATCTTCAAAATTCGGCTCTACAGGCTTATTGTCGGCGATGGCTTGAATGAGATCAAAGATGGAATTGATGAATGTGTGTTCATAGCCGATGATATGGGCCACGGGCCAATAACGCGGGCCGCCGCCCTTCGGCAAGCCCATAAACGGATGCACATCCGCTGTGACTTGAATTGTGCGGAAGCCCACGGCTTTATCCGGATCGCTGCAATTATAATATTGCAGCTCATTCATCCGTTCCAGATTGAACACAATGCTGCCCTTGGAGCCGTTAACTTCAAAGGAATTATAATTTTTGCGGCCCGCGGCAAAACGCGTGGCTTCGAATGTCCCCAGCGCGCCGTTCTTGAAGCGGGCAAGCGTGATGACGCCGTCATCCACATCCACAGTGCCCATTTTGGCGCCCTTCGCAGCCTTGCCGCCCAGCCCCGCATCCACATCCGCCAGCTGCGGCCGCTTCTTGATAAAAGTCTTCATCGTGCAGGCCACACTGTCTATGTCGCCAATGAGCCAATGCGCCAGATCTATGCTATGCGCCATCAAATCGCCTAGCGCCCCGGAACCCGCAATTTTCTTTTGCACGCGCCACATCATGGGCACTTCCGGACTCAATAGCCAATCCTGCAGATAGAAAGCCCGCCAATGATAAATTTCTCCCAGCTCGCCGCTGGCAATCATTTCCTTTGCTAGAGACACAGCCGGACAGCGCCGATAATTGTGCATCAGCATATGAATGACGCCGGCTTTCTTGACAGCAGCCACAGCTCGCTTGGCATCGGCAAGGCTCGTGGCCAGGGGCTTTTCGCAAAGCACATGCTTGCCCTTTTCGGCTGCCTGGACAATCATGTCCACATGCTCATTATTGGGCGCTGTAATGTCCACAAGATCAATATCATCCCGGGCGACAAGCTCCTCAAAGCTATAACAGCTTTCTGCCCAGCCAAAACGCTCCCGCAAGGCATCTACTTTCGCCTTGTTCCGTCCACACAAAACGACCATTACAGGCTCCAATTTCAGCTCGGGGAAGAAGAATTTGACTTGTCGCCAGGCATTAGAGTGCGCCCGGCCCATAAAATTGTAGCCGACGAGCCCCACACGAAGCTGCTTGGCCATTGCTTATCCCTCCTCACAATCTGGAGAATGTCGTGCTGAAAAATTTTCCGTATTAGACTGCAAATTCCTTCTTTATAGAAAATTTTTTCCCTCTTTTTTCGTCCCGACAAAGGCAAAAGGCCGTAGCATTCTCGGCTTGCGGCTCCTTGGAGATTTTTTGCGTAGCGCGCAATGGGCTAACGGAAGAAGGCAGACAATGCAGAAGCTGCCGCGGCTTAAGGCGCCGCCAGCACTTCGGCATAATGAATCACAGGCGGCTGCGGCGCGGCGCCCTCAGGATATAATGTCATCACATCGCGAATGAAATAATGTTCTGCAGTCACACGGGGCATCTGCACAAGGGACAAATCCGTGCTCCAGCCCACTTTACGCACGGCAATATCAAAGCGCACTGGCTCCTGTGTTTGGGGCAACGAATAAGCCTCGCTGAGCCAATTATGCAAAAAGCCCTGCCAGGCAAGCGGATATTCCGTCCCGCCGAGCGGCCAGAATTCTGGCGCTGTCGTCCATTCATCCCGCTCTCCATCCACATATACACGCGCATTGCCAATAGGATTGCCCTCGGCATCCTGTACGCGTAAGATAATCGTTAATTGGGCATAGCCAGGCAAATCATATGATACGGATCCGCCGCAGCCTCCCGCCCCTATCAGCAGCAAACAAAGCCATCCTCCCCCCATAAATATCTGCCATTTTTTGTCTAATTGTCTCGCCATTTCATTCTCCTTAAAGTTGTGGGATGTTTAAGAGATCCGTGGAGATTATTCTGTTAGTGTCTGTTCCTTGTTCTGATCTTCCCAAAAACTATGATATAATAAAATAGACAAGACACTTTGCCTGTAAAAGAGAAATTTTATGCCCGATGATGACATTCTCGATATTAATGCGGAAGATCTGCCCGCGGAAGACGAAGCAGCTTCGCCGCCAAAAGCTTCCTCAGGCGATACTGCCATTTTAGAAATCACATGGGAAGATTTGCAAGAAGAAGCTGCGGAAACAGAATATCTGCCTCCGCTGACTCCCGAGCAGCTCAGCGCGGGCCAGCCTGGCATTACAATTTACACGATGTGCGCTGTTACAGGCCGCGCCTTTGCTGTCCGTTATGTAGAAGAAAAGCCGGGCCTGTTTGTAGCTCGGAGCGTGGACACGCATCCTGAAGCCTGGGGGCTCTCTTCTGCTCAATCTCCTCAGGGCGCAGCAGGCCTGGGGGCTCAGGGGCATGTGACAGGCTCTTTCGAAATCTCTGAGGATTATGCGTGTCCATTTTGCGGCAGCCGCACTATTATAGTTTGCGGCCGCTGTGGCGTGGACTTTTGCGCTGGCTCAGAGAAAAAAGGCGTGCATACATGTCCCCAATGTCATGCCCAAATTGGCGGAATTAGTGCTCCCGCGACAAGCGCTACAGGCTGGCTGGGCCCCAAAAAAGGCAAAGCGTAACGACACAAACGCTGCTGTCCACAAGCGATAAAGCATTCATGTCAAGCTGACATGTTGTGATATGTGATGATGTCTTGGATTTCTACAGCCACCAACAATACAATCCATCGTTTGATTATAGCCGATGCCCGCCAGATGTCAGCATTAGCTGATGAGTCTATTGATTTTGCGGTCACATCGCCGCCTTATTGGAGCCTGAAGGATTACGGCCATCCCGGCCAGATTGGCTTTCGACAATCTTATGAAGAATATCTGGCAGCTTTACAGAGAGTTTTAGAGGAAGTTTTCCGCGTTCTGCGCCCCGGCTGTCGTTTTGCTGTAAACATTGGCGATCAATATCTGCGCGCCTCGGAGCATGGCCGCTATCGCGTGCAGCCCATTCCGGCGGATTTAACGATTATCAGCCGTTCAGTGGGCTTTGATTTTATGGGCAGCATCATCTGGCGCAAAATCTCCACAACGAATACATCAGGCGGGGGCGAGCTGATGGGCTCCATCTATTATCCGCGGGATGGCCAGATTACATACGAGCATGAATACATTTTGCTTTTGCGCAAGCCGGGCCGCAGCACGCGTCCTCCCGCTGAAATCCGCGAAAAAAGCCGCTTGAGCAAACAAGAACGTCTAAAATGGTTCCGCGGCATATGGGAGGATGTGCCTCCGGAACGCCAGCAAGGCCATGTCGCCATGTTTCCTGTCGAGCTGCCGCGTCGCTTAATAAAAATGTATAGCTTTTGGGGCGAAACAGTGCTGGATCCGTTTATGGGCAGCGGCACAACTGCTTTAGCCGCAGCTCTGGAAGGCCGTCATTCTGTCGGCTATGAAATCAATCCGGAATTTGCGCCGCTATTTATTCAAAAGCTTCAGCGAGGCATTGGCCTGGCCTCTGTCGTTTCAACTCCCTGAATGTTTTACTATAACCTGTTATAATATAGTAAGTTAGAGATGTAAGTTATTTTACGACAGGCTGATTACATTAAAAGTTCTCTTGAATTAAGAACTTGGAAAATAGCTCGTTCCCCAGAAAGATTATTCCATAAGAACAAATAAGAGTGCTCCGGCAGCAGGCACACTTATGTGGAGCTTAGCTCCCTCACTGGCTATGTCTTCTCCTGTCACAACATTATGGATTGTTATGTCCATTTGTTGGGGGAGGGATATTTTCGTCTCCATTCCGCTATCGTTGAAATTCGCCACAAAAAGATAGCGCCTGCCATCTGCTCCAAGCACAAGCACAGCCCGCACAGACATGCCATCCGTGGCTAAGCGACGAGCATCTGCTGCCGCACGCGCTGTATCCGGATGATTTGTTCCCGCCAGCACAATGTTTCCGCAATCCAGTACAACAGCGCCTGGGGGCTCATCCCACAAGCCGCAGCGATAAGGTGCGCAAAGCTCGTCATAATATAGACTCGCCTCGTATCCGGACGCTCGCCGTTGTCCGGCCTGCACAAGATATATTTCTTCGCTGCCATATATACAGATAACGCCCAAACGATTATCCACATTCGCCCAGCGTCCAGGGAAGCGCCAAACGCCTTTGTCCTCTCCACGCCTGAGCACGCAACCTTCAGGCGTGTAATATCGGCGCACAAAGCCATTGAACAAATCATTAGCGATATTTAGCTTTAGGCCTTTGATTTCCCGGAAGTATGTACGAATAGGCACGACACAATATTCTAAAACAATTAGTGCCCGCTCATCGGGCAAAGCCGCCACGGCTAAGCGATGAGGAATAGCCTCCGGATATGTCCAGCCTTCCGCCATCAATGCTTTGGGGCTATCGGCCATAATCCCCGCTGTGATGAATCCGCCCGGGAAGAGCTGTTGTTGATAGCACAACACGCTTCTTTTGCATTCGCCGTCGCTAGCGAGGCGTATGCTGCCTCCTAAATTTTCGCTCCATTCGGCTAAATGTCCATCCTGTAGGGTAAGGCAAAGGCCTTGCGGCGGTTCATATGCGCGCCATGCCCACGAAGCGAATCGACGTCTGGAGCGCACAAAGAGGGCTCCATGTTCGAGCTCTTCCCAAGCGCAGCTTTCAGGCTTTGTCGAGGATGCCACAACGGCTTTAGCGCTATTGGCAGCACAGCTGGAAGCGCTTTGGGAAAATAATAGCTTTCGCCAAGCTACATTCATAGACAGCACAACAGCTTTGTCCGCTTCCAAACGCGTATAATAATAGGGATTCTTGTGCCGAATGACATGCAATCGCCGCGACAGAAAGCTGCCATCGCCATTAAAGGTCTGTTCCTGACGGATTAATTCTAGCGCTTGTTCTTCCCACTGTTTCGCTTCCTCATCGCCATAATAATCTGCGGCCCAAAATAGCGTAGGCAATAAATAATCCTGACAATAGCAATAACGTTGGCGGCTATCTCCGCCGAGGCGCAGCAGACGACCATTATCAAAAATAAGCATCCGAACAAGCTGCCATAAATCCCTAGCATGCCAATACAGGCTCTCCGGCGGCGGCAGATTCGCTTGCATAAGCCCATAATGCAACATAGCAATATTGGAGAGGCAAATAATCATATAGCCAATATTGAGATAGCCGTGATGATCCAAGGCATAGTGGGGGAAAAAATTGGGGCCGACATGGCGTTCTCGCACAGGCTTGCCGGCGATGACAGTTTCTGCCGCTGCATCCGCCGGCACAGAAATGCCATTGATGAAGAAACAATGGGCTTTTTCCAGCCAATCGCTGGCATGGGGCTCCTCAGGAAACAACAGGGCCGCCCGGCAACATAACGCGCCATTCCAGATATTGGATTCAGGCTTATTGCCGCCGTCTTTCGCCCACAATGTCCCCTGAATCGGATAATCCAAAAGCCAATCCGCTTCGGAGCATATCACGCGCCGCAAAGCCGCCTGATCGGCCTCAGTAAGTTGCTCTCGAATGGCGCTGATACCGTGCAGCATTCGTTCAAGGCCTAAAGCGGAAATCCAAGTATGGCCCCATTGGGTGCCATCACTGCAATGATGTTCGCCAGTTATATGTGTAGCTAAGGAATAGCGAAGGGCGCGCAAAGCTTTATCCAATATTTCCTCGCGCGCCATTCCCGCCTCATCCTCATCCAATTCTGAGGCAGCCGCTAACACGGCCATTGCGCCCACAAATTTCTGGTTCGTTTGTACGCCCCACGAATTATATCCTGTGCCAAAGCAGCCCCAATCCGTCCGTGTAGCCTCTTGCCACCAGTATTTTAACGCAAAACGCGGCCACTGCTGCAAAATGGCGATAAAATCTGCACAGGATAAGGCCATTTTTCTTCTCCGTTCTATAAGTCGCTCCAATCAGCCGTGGGGGCAGCATGATATTCCCGGCAGAAAGCCTCTAAATTTTTCACAGCTTCCTCAAACACAAGACGCCCGAATTCCGCCGTGGCGCATGTCGGATCGCCGTAAATGCCTGTTTCGCTGCGCTGCAAGCCCCATGTGCTCCAGAAAGCGGCTTTGCTGCCTGCAAAGCCGTCGCCGGGAAAATGCGGCGAGGAATAGCGAAATATGTCTCGCTGATGTGCTTTCGTCATATCCACAGGCTCGCCGAAATACAGCAGCAGCGATGTTTCGTATTCCCCGCCATGGATGCATCCTCCTGGCGGCGATTGGCGATGAGCCTGGACAGCGGGGGCTGCCATTTTGGCCACTTCCACACAGGCAATATACACGCCTGTGGCATCAGCTATCTCTCGCGCTACAATTTCCAGCAATGCCGGATGATGCCCATGGCCATTCACTGTCACGATTTTTTTCAGCCCCATATCACACAGGCTTTTTATCACATCGAACATCAAATCGGCAAATACGCGCGTGCGCACACGGATTGTGCCTGCCCAGCGCGTCAGCTCCCGCCCCGAATAGCCCGTCCAGATTGTGGGCAAAAGCAAACAGGGCAGATCTTCTAAGCGCTCCGCAGCGGCTGCGGCCACACGCTCGGCAATGATGGCATCGGCGTGAAGCGGCAAATGCGGCCCATGCTCTTCAATCTGCCCCACAGGAATGATGGCCAACGGGCTTTGTTCAATCAACGCTTCTAATTGTGGACTCGTCAGGCGTGCCATTAAGGGCATTTTTCTTCTGTCACTCCTTATTTGAGTTTTCTGCTCCTCTTTTGGCTTCCCGAGCAGCTAAGCAGATGTTTTTTGGGCACAGAAGCTTTTATAGACGGCATTTGTATAATCGCAGCGAATTGCCGACAACAGAGACGCTGCTGGCGGCCATCGCGGCAGCGGCAATCATTGGATTGAGCAGCCCCGCCATCGCGAGGGGAATAGCGAGCACATTATAAAAGAAGGCGAAAAATAGATTTTGTTTAATATGTTTCAGCGTCAAACGGCTCAGCCGAATAGCGCGCACAACAGCTAACGGATCGCCGCTGACTAGTGTCACATCCGCTGTCTCAATAGCCACATCCGTTCCTGTGCCTAACGCCATGCCCACATCGGCCTGCGCGAGCGCGGGCGCATCATTGATGCCGTCCCCCATCATCCCCACTTTACGTCCCTGGGCCTGCAATTCCTGAATACGCTCGGCCTTTTGCGCGGGCAATACATGTGCCAGCACATGAGCAATCCCCGCCTGTGCCGCCATCGCCTGCCCTGTTTGCCAGTTATCGCCTGTGAGCATCAATACTTCCAGGCCCATGGCCTTTAGCTGCTGGACAGCCTCGGAGGCTGTTTCTTTAAGCGTATCCGCCAGCGCAATGAGCCCCAAAAAAGTCTTTCCTTGCGCGACTGCAAGCACTGTGTAGCCTTGTTTTTGCCATAATTCGCGCTGGAAGGCTCCGCTTTTTGTTTCAATGCCTGCCTGCTGCAAAAAAGATTCCGTGCCCACATATACGGGCGTGCCATTAGCCAATTTCCCTTCTACGCCTTGGCCAGGCCTGGCGACAAATTCGCTTACAGCCGGCCAATTTACGCCTTTGTTCTGCGCATAGCGGACAATGGCTTTTCCCAGCGGATGTTCGGAGCCAGATTCAACAGCCGCCGCCAGCAGCAAAACATAGGCTGGGGCATCGCTCTGCGCCGGCGCCAATGACAAGGCCTGAGGGCTGGCCCAAACGCCTATCACGGCAGGCTCGCCCTGTGTCAATGTTCCTGTCTTATCAAATACAATTGTATCCAGCTGCCCTGCAGCTTCCAAAGCGGCGGCTTCTCGGAACAATATCCCGTGTTGCGCCGCTAGCCCTGTGCTGACGACAACAGCTGTAGGCGTGGCTAATCCCAGCGCACACGGGCAGGCAATGACAAGCACAGAAATGGCAGGCAAGGCGGCTTGCGAGAGGCTCACATGGCCCAGCCACAGCCAGCCTGCAAATGTGAACGCTGCCAGAACAATAATCACGGGCACAAAATAGCCGGCCACGCTGTCAGCGAGCCGCTGAATGGGCGGCTTTGTTGCCTGAGCTGTTTGCACGCGCCGCACGATTTCCGCCAGGATTGTCTCCTCCCCTACACGTGTGGCGCGAAATTGAAAGCTGCCGCTCACATTCAATGTCCCGCCAATCACAGCATCGCCAGGCTGCTTCTCCACAAGCTTGCTTTCTCCTGTCAGCATGGCTTCATTAACTAAAGAGCCGCCGGCAATAATCTCGCCATCTACAGGGATTTTTTCTCCCGGCCGAACGAGGATAATATCCCCTGGCTGCAGACTGGCTACGGGCACTTTTTCCTCGCGCCCGTTGTGCAGGACACTGGCTTCAGGCGGCGCTAATGCCAAAAGCTTTTGCACAGCTTCTGTAGTCTGTCGCCGTGCACGCGTCTCTAAATAACGGCCTAAAGTGATCAGCGTCAGAATCATTGCAGCCGAATCGTAATACAGCGCATGGGCTTCCACCCCATGGGGCGAAGGCGGGGAAAAAGTGAAATAGACGCTCAGCGCGTACGCCGCGCTGGCGCCCAGCGCAATGAGCACATCCATATTGGCGGCGCCTCGCCGCAACGCACGCCACGCATTGTGATAAAAGGCAGCCCCCAGGAGCACTTGCACAGGCGTGGCCAAGGCAAACAGGATATAGCCCTTCTTAGGCTCCCCTGGCCACATGCTGAGCGCCATAATGAGCGTTGTGGCAATGACGCCACATATAAGCCGCACTTTTTGTTTTTGTCCTTCTGTCGCGTGGGCTTTGTGAATTTCCGCCAGGGCCGCCGCCTCTTCTTTATACGCCTCATATCCGGCTTCCCGCGCCGCCGCAATAAGCGCTTCCACAGAAACTGCCTCTTCCTGATAATACACCGTTGCGCTTTCTTCGGCCAGATTCACAACGGCTTCTTTAACGCCGGATACAGCGCGCAGAGCCTGCTCCACGCGATGGGCGCAGGCCGCACAATGCATGCCCTGAAGGCGTAGCCGGACAGATTTTTGTTCAGGCATAATATGCCTCAGCGCACTCCGTGTTTTCTATCGACAGCAAAGCCCATCCAAATGGAGATAATCATTTCTCTGGAAACTAATTTTACAGCCTCCAGATGAATTTATGAAAGCAAATGGCCCCTCAGTAAGTTTCCGCTTTAATGGAGGCGGGAAGATTGCGCTGGCTGTTTCGCTGCTTTCCAAAACAAAAACGCCTCCGGCCGCATCTTGCGGCGGGAGGCGTTTTGTGGGCTGAATAAACGCAAGCTCAGGCAAAAAGCTTACATTTAATCATTCAGCACTGTGACTTTGCTGGCCCGGGGGCCCTTGGCGTCTTGCACGATTTCAAATTCCACTTTGCTGCCTTCTTGGAGCGTCCGATAGCCCTCCCCCTGGATAGCGGAAAAATGGACAAATACGTCCTTTCCGCCCTCGTGCTCAATGAAGCCATACCCCTTTGTCTCATTGAACCATTTTACTTTGCCGATTGGCATCTTACGTCTGTCCTCTCACGAAACTCGCTGACTTGCCTTGGCCAGCTGTCCGGAGAAGGAAGACGCACACATGAAAACAACATACGCTTACAATCCCTAACACGCCGCATTCCGTATGCGCATGCAATATGCATCCGCCAACCGGCAACGGCCAACACGATCAAGCACAGCTACTAGCGGCTCAAGCCGCCAAATGTCACCTTAACAGTTTTTTCTTTCCCCGTCAACTAAAATTATGTCTTTTTTCTTGCAAAAGCTTAAAAAATTTGTCCTAATTATGGCTTGTATGCCAATGAGCAAGATCAACAGCCGCTTCGTTACAATTTTCGTCCTTTAGCAGGAAACTTTTTACGCCATCTAAAATAATATAATGTATGTGTAAAATAAATTGTCCACAAGCCCTTTTTTTATCACGAGCTGCTTTCTTTTTCTGTCTATGGCTCTTTTGCATATTTCCCCTGTGTGCCCAAACACAGACAGAAGGGGGCAGAGAAATGGAAAGCCTAGCAATTCGTTGGTGGGGGCATGCATGCTTTAGCCTCAGCGATGGCAGCCGCACTGTCCTCGTAGATCCTTTCCCCGCCGATTTCGGCTACAAGCCGCCTGATGTGGAGCCGCAAGTTGTGCTTGTTTCACATGAACATTTTGATCACAATGCGGTCAGCACAGTTCGTGGCCAGCCTATTGTCATTCGCACTCCAGGGGAGCATGAGGCAGCGGGTTTGCGCTTCCGCGGCGTGGCCAGCTTCCATGATGACAAACAGGGCGCCCAGCGGGGCACGAATACAATGTATGTCTGGCAGATGGCGGGGCTCAAGCTAGTTCATGTCGGCGATCTGGGGACAGAATTGACGCCAGAGCAAATCGCGGCCATTGGGACGCCTGTGGATGTGTTGATGATCCCTGTGGGAGGCTTTTATACAATTGACGCCGCCCAGGCTGTCCGTGTGGCGCAGCAGCTCCAGGCGCGCCTTATTTTGCCCATGCATGTTAAGACAAAAGCTCAGGCGCGTCTGCCCATTGCGCCTGTGGAGGATTTTATCAAGGCGCTTCCAGAAGGCTGGGAAGTGCAGCGCCCCACAGAGCCTGTTTTATCCTTGCGAGCAGAGGATGTGCCTAAAGAAAGGCCCCGCGTGATTGTATTGCCCTATGAATAGCGAATTGCGGCGGCTCCCTTTTCCCCGTTCACAGAAACTGAGAGAGGGGGCCGCCGTATTACAAATCAGTCTACAAAGGGGATTTTGCGCTATTGGAGCGTTGTGCCCCTTAGAATATCCCCATCCAGTGCAGAACGTAAAGACACGTCCAGCCCCAGCCAGCGTTGCTTTATTTTGGATACGCGCTGCTGGGCGTCCGACATCTTAGGCCGATAAGCATAAGCTCTTCGGCATCTTTTCGACTTTCTCATACGCTATTAAACAATCACAACAGAAGCCACAGCCTTTTCTCTTTTACAAGCCCAAAATCTGCCATCCCCACGGCGCCCTTGTTTTCTCCAGCCTTTATAAAAGAAAAGTTTCCTCCACGCTCCCGCTCATCGCAGCTTCTTTTCCGCTTTCAATTCTTAACAAGCGAAAAAATGAAATATTATTCAAATTAACGCCTCGCTTTTTTGCAATTTTCGTCCAATCCCCTTGACATTTTCTGATTTTGTGCTACGATTTTAAAAATTGTGCTACGGAGGTCTTCCGATGAGTCAACGTGGCTTTACATTGATTGAGCTGCTCGTTGTGATTGCCATTATTGCCATTCTGGCCGCGATATTGTTCCCTGTTTTCGCCAAAGCCCGGGAGAAAGCCAGACAAACACAATGTCTCAGCAATCTCCGCCAGATGGGCAATGCCTTTTTTATGTATATTTCGGATTATGATGAAACATTTCCCATGACATTTGAATGGAAATCGCGCTTGCAGCCGTATATCAAGACAACAGAAATAAATCGCTGTCCCAGCCGCAAGAGTCTTCCCTGGTATTACGGGCAGGGCTACAACATTGGCTGGGGGACATTTACAGGGCTGCCGTTGCAATCCGAGTCGGCCATCGCCTCTCCCAGCTATAAAATTCTTGTAGTGGAATGGGATCGCTGCAATGCGGGGCCGCCGCAGCCGAATAATAAAGGGTTGTATTCGGGCGGCGCCACCTGTTATTGGGCTGTGACGCGCATTCATGGCGGCGGCTCCAATGTGCTGTTTTGCGATGGCCACGCCAAATGGCTTAATCCCAGCGAATATCATAGCAATACGGAATATGCCGATGACACAGGCAATCCCGTGCCTGCTACAGCCACGCCCGTGTCTGAAGCTACATTACGAAAATATTGGGATATTCGCTATGAAGTCAATTGAATCTGCCACAAGCTGTTCTGTCCAGGCATCGGAGCACGCCGAACGCGAGCGCTTATTTGAGGCGCGAGATCTGGCTTTGGGCGGCTTGTTCGGAGCTCTGGGCATTGCCGTGCCCATTGTCTTTCATGCGCTGGGGCCCGGCATGGGCCCCATATTTTTGCCCATGTATCTGCCCATATTGGCGCTTGGGCTGTTAGCCGCTCCGCCGACAGGCGCGCTCGTGGGATTGATCACGCCGCTTCTCTCTGCTGTTCTTACAGGCATGCCCCCCTTAGCGCCGCCGATAGCTCTATTAATGAGCGCCGAATTAGCTGCTTTGGCGGCCGCCGCGGGCTTTGCCCGTCGTTTGGGAGCGGGCATTTGGCCCGCCTGCCTCGCAGCGCTGCTCGCCTCCCGTCTTGTGGGAATGTTTGCCCTCTTGACGATTGGCCATGCTTTGGGCTACAACAAAAGCCTGTGGGAATATGGCGTATTGAGTTTGACGCTTTCCTGGCCGGGGATTTTGTTGCAATTAACAGTCGTTCCGGCCGCAGTGCTGCTGCTGGAAAAAACAAGCTTGCTCGGCTCACGCTGGCAAAAAGGAGCCCCGAAATAAATGGACGCTTTGGCTTCGCCCCGCGGCATTCTGCCTGAAGGCATAGATGATATAACGATTTTGAAAGCCTTTCATGGCCATCTGGGCCCCTATGTAGTGGCGGGGCTGCGTTTAGGGCGTTATGCCATAAAGCGTTTGCAGGCGGATCCGCATTTTGGCATTGAGGCGGATGTATATTGCCCGGATGCTCCGCCTCCTTCGTGTGTGCTGGATGGCATACAATTTTCCAGTGGCTGCACGCTGGGCAAACGCAACATTCGCCATCATATTGCCGCGGAAGGCGTCACAGCTACATTTCGCAATCGGCGTTCAGGGCAGATGATTTCCTTACGCTTGCGCCCGGAGGCCATAGAGAAGGCTGTGGAGAAAATGCGGCAGCACAATGATGAAGCTGGCGCCGCTGTAATTCTCAATATGCCCGACGCCGAGCTGATCGAGGAGTTGTCGGCCTCCTGATGCGTCATGAGGCGGGCTTATGGCATCATTCCGGCTGGCGTGTAGGCCTCTTGGCCGTGGGCGTGATCGCCTGTTTGCAAGCCTCTGCTGCCCATCCTGTCGGATTAGCTTTTCTCCTAATCATTATCGCCTGCTTTGCCTGTTTCTGGCACGTTCCCATAAGCCTCTTAATTCGACGCGCCTGGCCTTTATTTTCCTTTGGCCTCCTCGCTTTGGCGCTCCTGTATGCTGCCCCCATTTCGTCTGAAACGCCAACAATCCTCTTGCCTTTTGGACAGCGTCTTGTATCCTTATATGCATACAATTTTTTGTTGTCCTTATGGATAAAGTCCGGGCTGCTTGTGTTGTGGCTGACAGTATTCAGCCACAATGTATCGGAACGAAGTTTGTTAGAGGGATTGCTATCCTGGCGCCTGCCCGGGCGTGTCACAGCGATTGTGTATTTCATTGTGCGTAATGTGCATTTTGTGCAAGAAATAGCCCGACAAATGCGTCGGGCCCAGCAAGCCCGCGGCCAGCCCCGCGGATTGTTAGCTCTGCGCCTTGTGGCGGCGACAAGCCAGACGCTCCTTGTGCGTCTGGGCCGCAAAGCAGAAATACAGGCGCTGGCTTTGACAGCGCGAGGCTTTCAGGGCTGGCTTCCTCTGGCAAATGTTCGGCCTCTGCCCACACATTATCTTTTCGGACTGATTTTTTTAACAGGATTGTTGCTGTGGCTCACGCGCCTTTAGCTGTGGAAATTCTTAATTTGCATTTTACATATCCAGACGGCACGCCGGCGTTGCGAGGCGTAAATCTGCGCGTCCGCGAGGGCGAACGGCTGGCCTTATTAGGCGCAAATGGGGCTGGCAAATCCACATTGCTCTGGCATCTGAACGGATTGCTGCGGGGCAGGGGGGAAATCTATATCTTTGGGCAGCCTGTCCTCCCCCAAAATTTTCGCCTCATTCGGCAGCAAGTGGGGCTTGTGTTCCAAAATCCCGATGATCAGCTTTTTATGCCCTCTGTTTATGATGAAGTGGCTTTTGCCGCGTTGAATGCTGGCTATGGAAAAGAAGAAATCCAGCGGCGCGTGGGGGAGGCGCTAGCTGCGACAGGCTTAACAGGCCTGGAATACAAGCATCCGTTAAATTTAAGCATGGGCCAAAAAAAGCGGCTGGCCATTGCCTCTGTGCTTGTGACTGATAATCGCTTGCTGGCTCTGGATGAGCCGACATCGGGCCTGGATCCAGCAGGCCGCCGATCCCTCATCTCGCTTTTGGCCTCCTTGCCCTCTACACAAATCATCGCCACACATGATTTGCAATTGGCCTCCGCCTTATGCGATAACGCAGCCGTTATGTACGAAGGCGTTGTTGCTCGCTATGACAGCCTCGCCCACATTTTAGCGGATAAAGATTTTTTAGAGGAATGTGGCCTCTAAGCCTGAAAAGAATTGCTGTTGTTTTGGAGCGAGCCATTTCATCTTAATTAAAAATTTAAAAAATCATACATGCGCTTAAAAGGATTGTTTTTCCCCGTATTCGAGATTATTTCGTAACGTAAAGCAAAGCCGTTCGCCCTGTTAAGGAGTTTGCCGATACGTTGCCAGGCTGCGTTTTGGCTTTATTTCACATAATCGGCGGAAGCTTTTTATCATCTGCTAGACAGCACTTCTATTTCGTCCAGCATCGTCCAGCCCCGGCGTTCCACAACATCTATCCGCACAAAGCGTGCCTTTTTTCCGCCCAGCCGGGCTGTAAGAAAGGCCGTCATTATTGTCTGGCCGGGCTCAGCCGGAGGACGGCTCGTTTCTGCAGCATCGCTCCAGGATTGTCCATCAAGCGACAGGCTTACAATGATACGTCGGGGAAAATATACAGCGCCTTGCCCCCCGCCAATACAATGCACGCGTACAATGTCAACAGGCATCGGCTGCAGCAAATCCAAGACAATTTGCGGCTGGCCCTCATTCCAGCCCACAGCTTTAGTCCAGCCATCGCTTGGCCGGGAATAATCTCCATCAGTGAGCTGTCCTGCCCTGTCGGCGTATTTGGCTGTCGAGGAGGGCGGGGGCACAAGCGTGTAGGGGCAATCGCGTGCTACATTGCGGCCTTCCGACAGAATCTCAATTTCGCTTAGCATCAGCCATGTTTGTGGACGCATAATGATTTTCACAAAACGCACGGCCGTCGGGGCAAACGAAAGCTTCAGCCAGGCCAATTCGCACAATTCCGCGCCATATTTCAATGTGGCCGTAATTTCTTTTTCGGGAGCCCCTTCTTTAAGAAGCTGCCATTGTGCGCCGTCCTGCGAGCCAAATACGGACAGCGTCTCTGGATGCCATACGGCGCCATAGCCCCCGCCTTCGGAATGGACGCGCACAGCCTCAATGAGATGTTGTCTCTGCAAATCCATAAACACAGAGACAATGCTGGCCTGAGATGTCCAGCCGACTGTTTTGCCGTCTCCAAAGCCTTTTTCAGTCAGCACGCCATCCGTGAGCTCTTTATTATCTGTATCTGGATATTGCGCAGGGAAAGAAGGCTGCAGGGCATAGGGCTTGCCAAGGGCTAGATTAGGCGCTCGCTGCACTTGGAATTCGTCCCAAACAACATTAGGGCCGCCCTGCAACTCAAAACGAAGGAGTCTGGCTTCTACAGGCGGGAGCGGGACTTCCAGCCAGCCTTCATGGGCGTGGGGAGCAGAAATCATAGGGCTGGCGGACATATGCTGGACATCTTCGCCTAAAAACACGCGACACGACGGCCGCGCGCGGCTTGCTGGGGAAGAAGTCTTTGCTCCGGGACGTAAAACAGAATAATGCACAAGCGCTTTTGCCAGAATCCAGCTTTCCTCCAAAGAGAATTCAACAGCGCCGCGCCCCAGCATAAAGCGCACATATTGTCCGGCCGCAGGGACGCGGGCGGCGCGCCCATCTGTCAACACAGTCGCGCGGGCGGGCGCACTGTCCGGAGATATTTTCCCCGTCGTCTGTCCAGATAAGCCCCACAAAGGATGAAATGTTGGATAAAGAACAATTTCATCCACGCCTGTGTAGGCGCCTGTGGGCCCTCTGAGCTCCACACGAACATATCGTGCCAGGCGCGGCGCAAACAGCGCCAGCACAAATCCTGTCCGAAAGGCTCCGAGAGAATGCAAAGGCGAGCAGCCCACAGCTGCGCCCTCGGAATAATTTTTTCCGTCCCGGCTTGTTCGTACATGGATTTCATCAGGGGGGCGCAGCAAGCCGTTCGCCGGAAGCGAAAGATGTACGCGCACATCGCCCACAATTTGCTCTGAGCCCAAATCCAAATCGATACGCGCGGGCAACGCTGCCGACACTACACGCTCTTGATGTCTTGCTTGTGTGAGCCACAGCCCATCCGTTAGCTGGCGCAGCGTCTGTCCGTTAAGCCGGCATAAAGCCCCTTCCGCCAAAGATACAGGCCGCCGCCGATATGTCCCTTTATGAAAGCGATAGAGATCCTCGTATAGCTGCTGACAAAGGGGATTGTCACTTTTATACAGGCGCGCAATCGTATCATAGCTCTGATAATAGGCGCGGGCGCACTGCAGCATGTAGCCATCCAGCTCAGGCACGCCATGATTCAAATAGAGCTGCAATTCCAGCTGTTGCGCCGGATCCTTATCCGTGGCATAATCCAATTCCATTTCCACGCCCATCCCCATTTGTCGAGAAATATGCGCCGCCTGTGTCAGCCGCTCCTCATCGGCTACAATCGCTCCAACAGGCACATTCATAAAGGCATAATTCGGCTGCATAATCGCCAGATCAAAGCCTAATTCGCGCCATTTGTCATGTCCAGGGGCGCAGAACCAGGGAATCCAATGAAAATTATATCCTTTCGTGTGAATATAATCTGCCGTGGCGCGCACGACGGCTTCATCCTCTGCCCCGATGCCTTCGTTCATCCAATAAAATCCGTCCAGCTGCAAATGTCGCCAGGAGCGTTTCCGCCATTCTGTCAAAATTGTGTCCACAGCCCATTTGCAGGCCTTAAAACGATCAAAATCGCGTTGGGGATTTTCAGGCTGGCCGTCGTCATCCACATCGCCGAAATCTTTTGTTTGGCGTCCCCAATAGGGAATCATAATAATAACGCGACAGATATGGCTGGAATCTTTTAGCGTGTGGCTGACATCCGCGATACATTGCTCTAAGGCAGCCAAATTGCAATCAGGATGAAATAATTGCTCTACATAAAATTGCCAATCGCTGAATTTGGCTGTGCCGTGGATATAATCCCCTCCAGAGGGCGCTCCGCCAAACATCAAAAACAGCCACGCGTCGTAAAACCAATCTAGCGGAACGCCGCCTTTTTTCTTGTCCAAAAACGCCACATAAGGCATGAAATCTGCTTTTTGCCAGTGTCCTGGCTCCATATAAGCCAGCATCATATCCCGCATATTGCCATAGCGCGGCGATTGCGGCGGCGCAAAATCGGCAGCTGCAAATGCATTTAAAAGAAGGCTGAAGCCGAGCAGAGCGAACATGCGCATATTTCTTCGTGCCCTTATCAAATTATGAGACAAGGCAATGCCCGTGCCCGTTATCCCTTCATCCCGCTTAACACAATGCCCCGCACAAAATAGCGCTGCCCCAATAGGAACACAATAATGACAGGAGCCATCACAATGACACTGGCTGCCATCAAAAGGGGCCAATCTGTCGTGTAACGACTCATAAAGGCATACAAGCCCAGCATCAAAGGCCGCTTTTCCATGGAATTAATCACAATGAGCGGCCACATAAAAGAATTCCATGTCCCCAAAAAGATAAATGTTGTCAGTGTGGCCAATGCCGGGCCCGAAAGCGGCAAAATTACATGCCGATAAACGCCCCATAAGCTGCAGCCATCAATTTTGGCGGCATCCTCTAGCTCACGCGGAATGGATAAAAAGAATTGGCGCAGCAAAAAAGTTCCGTAAGCGGAAAACATCGGCGGGAAAATGAGCGCCCAATATGTGTCAATCCAGCCCAGAACTTTTAAGAGCACAAATGTAGGAATCATTGTTACAACGGCAGGCACCATCATTGTCGAAAGATAGCCTAAAAACAGCTTGTCCCGGCCGGGAAAATGCAGCCGAGCAAAGGCAAAGCCTGCCAGGCTGGATGTAAACACAGCCCCCAGCGTGACAAGAATACTGACAAGCAATGAATTGAGATAAAATGCCAAAAAAGCATTCCGCAGCGGAAAGCCGGCAAAGCGTAAAGGGCCAATTTTCACAAAGCCCAGATTAATCTGATAGGGCCATTCCCAGGCCAGCCAATTATGTTGCAATTTAAGCGCTGTGAAGGCCAAAACATAATTCTCCCAATGCAAGCGAATGCTTTTGACGGGAGAAAGAACGCCGGGACTCAGAGGGACCTTAAAAGAAGGTCCAAGACGATTATCTGCTAAAAGTAGCGCTAATTCCGCCTCCCCAGGCTTTGTCCGCAAACGCACTACGCGCGCCTGTGTTGTTGGCCAGGCAGACTGGAAGGAAGAGGCTTTGTCTCCGGACATTTTCCGAGCATGCTGCGGCAAAACTTCAGGATGAAAAATGAATATGGGATATTCCTGTCCTGTTGAGGGATCGCGCCAAGTGGCGGGCTCGCGCGGAATGAATTCGGGAGGGAATGTGCCCACAGTCGCCGGCGTTTTCAGCGATGTGGAAATCATCCACGCAAGCGGCATGAGCATCGTTATGCCCCCTGCCATCAGCAAGAGATGAGAAAGCAAAGCCCTCCAAACATATCGCTTTCGTGCTGAGGCGCGTTGTCTCATAGCCTGGGCAAATTTTTCAATTATTTAGCCGGCATTAAAAGCAATTTTTCATTATTGGGCATGACATGTTCTGAAATGCATGCTTGTTTTTATTAATCAAAATCCGCTTGCAAAAACATTCCTCTGAAAATAAAAAGCGCCGTGTGGCTTCATTAGCCCCGGGGCATTGCAATAATTTCCCGGACGCGCAAATCAAAGAAATTATTTTGATGGGCAGCCTTTAACACAAGCGCCGTATCACAGCCTCTCCCACTGCCTCCCAGACTGATGATGTCTTCGCTAGTCGGGACACAAGCCGCATCAGCCGCCATCACAGCCACTTCGATAGCCACTTTTACGCCCTGGCCAAAACAACGCAGCGTATGCGCCATAAGCTCCACGGGGCCTATTGTGCCGAATTTATTATTAATAGAGCGTTCAACGCCGCTTAACGCGTGTGAAGAGATGACAACATCAATGCCCTGAGCGCGCAACTGTTCCCTCCGCTCCACAGGCATTGTTTCATCCCCTTGATGAAAGCCTGCATGATATGTCACGCATACGACTTTTATGTTTCGCTCTCCAACGGCCGCCCGGAGCTTTTCGGCCGTATCGCCGCTTGTTGAAGCGACAACAAGATAGCGAATGCCCAGTTCGTCAGCTCGCCGCACAGCGGCTGCAATTGTCTCCTCCGTATTCTGTGGCCCTGGCTTTTCAAAATATATAATTTCTTTTAACATATTTTATGCGCCTCCTAATTGTGCTAAAAGCCATTAACGCTGCCTGTCCGGCCTATTTTCAACAGCGAAAATTTGCCTTGATTGCCTTTGAAATTGCCAGATCTTTTTGGAAAGCCTGTCTTCTCTATGCCCTTAAATCCCCCTGTTGACTCAATTGCTCCCATAATGGCGCAAGCGCTTGAATAAGCTTCTGAAAGGACACAAGGGCTTCTTTATGTGGCGGCGCTTGGGGCTCTACAACATCGCCGGGAGGAATAATACTGACAGCTTCTTCCAGCGAATTAAAGGCCCCCAAAGCCGTCGCCGCAATGAGCGCAGCTCCATAAGCGGCGGCTTCTTTAACAGCGGGCCGAATAATGGGCAAACCTGTGGCATTTGCCATGAGCTGCGCCCAAAAACGGCTTTTGGCAGCGCCGCCAATCATGCGAATATTATGGCTGAGATGCCCCTGTTGGGCGAGGCTTTCAATTGTCCAGGCTGTTTGCAGGGCGACGCCATTTAAGAGCGCGAAAGCCATATCGCCCCGCGTATGTTGCAGCGTCAAGCCCAGCCAGCCGCCTCGCGCGGCCGGACAATGTAGCGGGCCTAATAGCCCATAAAAATGCGGCAAAAAGAGCACAGGCGGCCGTCCAGCCGCCGCTGCTTCTGCGGCTTCCGCCACGATAAGCTCGTAATCGTCCTTCTGCGCAGCCGCCCCGCTACTTTCCGTTCGATTTTTAGGATATAAAGATGTTGGGAATGCGCCAGGAAATTGCTTTGTCGTTTTTGAAACATCTTGTTCCTCGCTGCCGAGCCCTGAAGCTGTGCCGACGCGCCATAATGTGTCCCGAAACCATTTTAACAAATTGCCGCCGGCAAAAGCTCCCAACACAGCGTAGCCGCCTGGCGTAACATGACAGTATGTTTGCAAGCTGCCCGTGGGATCCCTTAGAGGCTGTTCTGTGGCGGCGAGCACAACAAACGCTGTGCCACACGAAAGCATCAGCGCTCCGGGCTGAATCACGCCACAGCCTACAGCTGCACATGTCTGATCATGGCCGCCGATGACGACTTGTAAATCTGCGGGCAAGCCCAATTCCTCAGCCACATGGGGCAGCAGAGGGCCGGCTATTGTTCCGGATTCAGCTGTAGGGGCCAAGCGCTCCTGTGTGAGGCCTGTTCGCTGAAGCAATTCGGGAGCCCAACAGCGCCGATGAATATCATAAAGCATTGTGCGCGAGGCATTGGGGGCATCCAGCAGCGCTCGGCCCGTTAATTGTTCACATAGATAATCAGCCACAAGCGCAAATCGTTTGGCCCGGGCAAAAATAGCTGGCCGATAGTCCCGCCACCAATAAATTTTTGTAGCAGCGGCGAAGGCGCCTGGGCGGCTGCCTGTGAGCTGGATCCAGAAATTCTGCTCTGCTTGCATCTGCTGGACATAGGGCTGCGTGCGGCTGTCCATCCACGTGATAGCCGGCGCCAACGGACGCCCTGCTTCATCTACAGGGACAATTGTATCTCCCTGCGTTGAAAGCGCCAAAGCCTTAAAGTGGACAGGCTCGGGAGCGGCATAAGACTGCGCTGAGCAAAGAAATGAAGATGAGGCCGGGCGTTCCTGAATGGGCGGATTTTGGCAAGCCTGGACGATTTGCTGCACACATTCCCAGGCCAGACGCCGCCAATCTTCCGCATTTTGCTCAATCCAGCCTGGCTGAGGCGAAACATAATCATATATCCGCGACGCTTCCGCCCACACGCGCCCTGTGGCATCAATAGCCAGAGCTTTGACAGCTGTCGTGCCCACATCTACGCCTATAAATAAATCCATAATTTTTAATTCTGCCTGTTTAAGGATTTTCCTTTTAAAAAGTCCTGGCAAGGCAAGAAGGAAAAGGGAAATGCTAGAGGAATTTTTTTCCTAAATAGCTGAAAGGCGTTTTAACAGCCTGTGAAGTATGAAACGTGAGGCGAAGAAGATGTCAGACAAAAAAGTGGCGTTAGCTGTGGGAGCCCATCCGGATGATGTGGAATTTATGATGGCGGGGACATTAGCCGCTTTGGGGGATGCCGGCTATGAGCTGCATATATTTACAATTGGCAATGGCAATTGCGGGACGGCTGTATATGATCACAATGAAATCTGCCGCATTCGGGCGGCCGAAGGCCATGCGGCGGCAGCTGTCATTGGCGCAACATATCATGAAGGGCTTGTAAATGATATTGAGATTTTTTATGACGAAAAAACTCTCAGGCAAGTAACGGCCCTCATTCGGGAGCTGCAACCGGAAATCGTGCTCACACATTCCCCGAATGACTATATGGAGGATCATCAGAATACATGTCGTTTGACAGTCACAGCCTGCTTTTGCCGCGGCATGCGTAATTGGCTGTCCAATCCCGCTCGGCCGCCCACATTCCAGGATGTGTATCTCTATCATGCCAATCCGCATGGCAATTATGACGGGATGCGCAATCTTGTTGTCCCTACATTGTTTGTGGATGTTACAGACAAAATAGATATCAAAGAGGAAATGCTGCGACGGCATGCTTCGCAAAAAGAATGGCTGGATACAAGCCAGGGGATGGATTCTTATCTTATTACAATGCGAGAGATTTGCGCCCAAATTGGCCAAATGGCGCCACAGCCCGTGCCTTATGCGGAGGGCTTCCGACAGCATTTGCATGTGGGCATGTCCGCGGAAGATAAGGATATGCTTTCGGAAGTGCTGGGGAGACGTGTGCAAACAAGAATAGATGCGAAAAGCGCTTAGACAAGGCCAGCTGGCAATAATTTGTAATGCGTGTTAATAATGCTTAAGAAATTTACATACGGAGGGAAAGAAAATGGCGACAATTAAAATTGGCATTGCCGGCTTGGGCTGGGCCGCGACAGGACATATTCCCGCTTTCCACGCAAATCCGGAATGTGAGATTGTGGCTGTGTGCACATCCCAAGATGCCGCCAGCGCCGCTCAAATTGTAGGCCATGAAGTCGCTGTGTACAAAGATTACGCAGAATTTTTGCGGCATCCTGAAATGGATGTTGTGGACATCTGCACGCCACATCATCTCCATGCCACTATGGCCATTCAGGCCGCCCAGGCGGGGAAGCATTTGATGATTGAAAAGCCTTTGGCGACGAATTATGAGGATTTGCTGGCCATGCGAGAGGCCATCCAGAAGGCTGGCGTCCTTTCCACTGTGTATTTTGAATTACGCTTTATTCCGCATTTTGCGCTCGTAAAATCCTTGCTGAAACAAGGCCTTTTGGGCCACGTCCATTATATTGAAGTGGATTATTATCATGGGATCGGCCCCTGGTACGCCCAGCATGCCTGGAATGTCAAAAAGGAAATTGGCGTCAGCGCGCTTGTCACGGCGGGCTGCCACGCGCTTGATGCCTTATTGTATTTCAAGAATACGGATGTTGTAGAAGTCTTCGGCTATTCCACAAAATCTGCTGCGGAATGGGCGCAGGATTACGAATATGACAGCACATCCGTGGCGTTGCTCAAATTTGCAGACGGCACAGTGGGCAAATGCACATCGTGTGTAGATTGTCGTCAGCCCTATGTGTTCAATATTCATCTAGTGGGCAGCGAGGGGACATTATGGGGCGATCGGCTCGCTACGACACAGCTTGAGGGCGTGCGCAAGGAAGAATGGATCCATATTCCCACAACAGAAGCTACAAGCGGCGATGTGCTGGATCATCCTTATCCTCCGCAAGTGGATCATTTTGTCGAATGTATTAAGACGGGCCGAGATTCACATATCAATTTTGAGGAGGCCTTCAAGACGCATCGCGTGATTTTCGCTATAGAAAAAGCCCTGGCAGAACATCGTCCCGTGCCATTGAGCGAGCTTGCTGGATAATTATAGGCAGCCGCTCACATTAGCCTGAGCGGCGCCAGCGCCTCAAGAAGGGATGTTAAATAGCTGAAACAAAAGCGGACGGGCATAACAAGGCTTGTCCGCCATTTTTTTGCCAAAGGCAAATTTGTAGCCTGATAAATAAAAGTAAAAAAGGAGGCAATAAAGAATGAAGCCCCTCAAAATTGGCTGGGCGAGACGGGATATTACGCCGCAACGGCCTGTGGCCCTACGCGGGCAATTTAATCTGCGTATCGCCACACGTGTGCAGGATCCCTTGACGCTTACAGCTCTGGCGATTGAGAATGGGGAAGAGCAGGCTGTTTTTGTGTCGCTGGATAGCTGCGCTGTAGATGAGGAAGTGCGGGAAAGCAGTCGCGCCCTGCTGGCGAAGCATCTGCCTGATATCAATCCCCGCAAAATTGTGGCTTGCGGCACACATACGCATACAGCCCCCTTCGCCGGCTCCAGCATTGGCCTGCAAAAAGAAGAGGAATATCTGGAGGAGCTGCGTCAGCGTTATCCGGATTATATGCCCGCCGCGGAATATGGGGCCTTTGTGGCCCAGGCGCTAACAGAGGCTGTATGTGAGGCCTGGGAAAATCGTGCGCCTGGCGCTGTGGCATGGGGCTATTCATATGCTGTTGTGGGCGAAAATCGGCGCGTGCGTTATTTTGATGGCCGCGCCGTGATGTATGGGAATGTCAGCGAGCCGGATTTTTCCCATATTGAGGGGCATGTAGATCATGGCGTGAATCTGCTGTTTACATACGATGAACAGCGAGCCCTGACAGGAATAATTATCAATCTGGCGTGTCCTTCGCAAGCCTCCGAGGGCGGCCAGGATTATGTCTCGGCTGATTTTTGGCATGATGTACGCCTGGAAATGCAACGCCGTTTCGGCGAACATCTTTATATTTTGCCGCAATGCTCGGCCGCAGGCGATCAATCGCCCCATCGCCTCATTAATCGCCGCGCAGAGGATCGGATGATGCGCCTCAAATACGGCGAGGGCCTCAGCAACAGTCGCAATTTGGGCTTGCGCCAGGATATTGCCCGCCGCGTGGCTTTCGCAGTGGAAGAAGCCGAGCCCGCTGTGCGTCAAGACATACGCGCTGAGGCAACGCTCAAGCACATTCATCGGCAGCTGGCTTTGCCTCCCTGGAAAATCACAGAGGAGGAATATGCGGCGTTACAGGAACAAATCGCTGATGTGAAGCGGCAATTGGCGGAGCTGGGCGAGGCAGATCGGCTTAGCGGGCCATACACAGCGCTGCGTTCGCGCTGGCAATGGCTGCAGCGCGCCGCCGCCCGCTATGAAAATCCGCCGGCCAGCGTGCCTGTAGAAATGAATATTGTGCGGCTGGGGGATGTGGCGTTTGTGACAGCGCCTTTTGAATATTATCTGGATTATGGGGATCGTATTAAGGGACGCAGCGCTGCTGTCCAGACATTCGTGATTCAATTGAGCGGCGCAGGGAGCTATTTGCCCACAGAAAGAGCCGCCAGCGGCCGCAGCTATGGCGCTATTCCTCCCAGCTGCGAAGTTTCCCCCGAAGGCGGGCAGATGATTGTTGAGAAAGCCGTAACGACAATACAGGAAATGTTTGCAGAGGAATAAACATTTATATCCGTTGCCAGGAAAACATATATTCGCATGCGCATTTTGCTCTGCATAGTCGCGAACAATTGCAGGCGTCACAGCTTCTTTTTAGGGAACAGGAGGGGCCCACAATGCGTCGAGAAGTCCGCTGGGAACGTATGTTTCCTGATGAGCTCAATGCGGCGTTAGAGGAATGTCCGCTCGTGTATATGCCTTATGGGCTGTGTGAGCCGCATGGGCCGCAAAATGCTTTGGGAATGGATTTGCTCCGGCCTTTGGGAGCAGCGATTGTCGCTGCCCGCAAATATGGCGGCATTGTCGCCCCGCCCCATTACTGGCATATCCATGAGCTGGGCATATATGGCGCCTGGGCGGCGGCTCGCGTCGGCGAAGCGCGGCCCTGGCTGACAGCATTGCCGCCCTGGCTGTTTTTCAAAAATCTGCTGTATCATCTCCGGACAATGGATATGCTGGGCTTTCATGCCGCTATCGTCTTTTCGGGGCATGCGGGGCCTCATTGTGCCGATTTCCCCGTTTTTGGCGCCATTGTGCAGCCGCATTTTGCTCTGCGGATCGCGCTTGTTTTTGACGCGGATCTCGTAGCGCCGGAATTTTTGGCGGATTTCTCGCATGGCGGCAGCATAGAGACGGCGTATTTATGGGCCACAAATCCCGATTGTGTGGATTTGTCCCGCTTGCCCGCCCGGGAGGCTCCGGGGCCACATTTTGCGATGGGCGACAACGCCTACGAAGCTAATTGGCGGCGCGGCGAACGCGTTGTGGAAAGCATCGCGGAAAATCTGGCGGCAAAAGGGCGGGAATTGCTTGCCGAATACGAGAGGCTGAAGCCCGTTCGTAAGCCAATGACATTTGCGGAGGTGGAGCAGCTTTGGGAGGAAGAGATACGGCCCCGTATGCCGGAATTCCGTTCCATGCTGGATCTGGCGCCAGACAGCGAACAACAGCCGCCGCCAGAAGACTCCATCTGGCGCGCCAATTGGAAAGTGCCGCCCTTGGGATAATAACAAGGACAGCGGGAAAAATAGCTGTTTAATTTCATCAACAGACATATATTTAATGCTTGATAGGGAGGCCCCAATTAATGCACTGTAAAACAATGACAGGGAAACAACGCTTGATGGCGGCAGTGCGACACGAGGAGCCAGATCGCGTGCCAATTTGCCCGCGCATTCAATGGGCCTGGCTTGATCCCGACGGCCGACATCGACTGCGAGAGCTATATGAGCCGATCATTGATCCGATGGAGATATTAAGCTCGCCCACGCCCAATTATATCTGCAGCTATCCGGACGAATATCATCTGCCGGAAGTGCGCGTGGAACAGACGCGCTATGAGGAGGGCGATTATATTGTTGTAGAGCGCACATTTCACACGCCAGCGGGGCGATTGTCCGATCGGACAAAGATTCCGCCCGCTGGGCGCGAATATGGAATGGCGCCCAATCCTATCAAAACGGAATATCTTGTGAAAAGTCGTGATGATCTGGCCGCGCTACGCTATATTTTGCCTCCCATTGTGCGAAATTACGACTATGCACATGCGCGGAGGGCGGAATTGGGCGATCGCGGCGTTGTGATGATTAACATTTACAGTGAATTGTGCCATCAGGCCGGGGATGTGCGCGATATGCAAGATATTATGATGGATTATTATCTGGATCGGCCCTTTTTTGATGAACTGCTGGGCTTTTTCCACGAACGCACAATAGCGGAAACAAAGGCGGCTATGGAGGCGGGCGTGGAATGGATTTTTTATAATTCCTATTACAATAGTCTTTCGGCTGGCTGGTCGCCCGCTATATTTAATGAAGTTTTTGTTCCGCACATAAGAGAAGTCGTGTCGCTTGTCCATAGCTACGGCGGCTATGTGGATTATTATGATGATGGGAAATTAGCGCAGAGCATGGAGCTCATCGTAAATTGTGGCGTGGATGTGCTGGAAACATGCACGCCGCCGCCTGTCGGAGATTTCGATTTACGAGACGCCAAAACGCGTATTGGCCATCGTGTAACGCTCAAGGGCTATGTGGATTTGCTCTATGTCGTGATGCGCGGAACGCCCGAGCTGATTGAGCGGACAATAGCAGAAGCAATGGAGATTGGCAAGCCTGGCGGCGGCTTTATTATTGGCAGCAGCGATAGCTTCCGTGAGGGCACGCCCCCCGAAAATATACACGCCTATTTCCAGAGCTGTTTAAAATATGGCGGATATGATTAGCTTTATGGCACTATAAATAAATGGATTATTATGCTTAGCTGCGTCAGAGAAAAAGGAGAAGAGGAGAAAAAAACACAAAATGACAGGGCGCGAAAAAATTGAGGCGGCGTTGAGCCCGGAGGGCACGCCCGCCTTTGCCGCTGTAACATGCTATCAGGGCATCTGCCTGCGGGATCACTGGGAGCAGGCCACGGACGCGTATTGGTGGGCGCTGCATGATCCACGGCCGGCATATGCGGCGCAGCCGTGGCTGGATTTTTTAGAGCGCACAAAAGAAGATTGGATGCCTCTTAATCTGGGCTATAGCCGGCAAGCGCAAGAGGAATTGTATATTGAAGTGCCGGAGAATATTGCTGGCGCTGCCATTGCTCCTGAAGAACAACAGAAACGCTCCACAATTCCGGATGTTGTCTGGCTCGTCAATCGCCGAACGGGAGAACGGCAAGAAATTCGCCGTCCGCCCATCGGCGGCCATCAGCCTTCGCCTGGCCAAAAGCCGCCAGGAGCAGACATTCAAAGTGAAGAGGAATTGGAAGCTCTTTTGGACAGAGTTTATGGCCCTGAGCCTGCGGACAAAGGGCACATTGACGAGGGAGCTTTAGAGCTGCCCCGTTTGCTGCTGGCAAAATTCGGCCAGGAAAAGATGCCATATGGCGCCCTTGGCGCGCCCTTTTGGCTTGCTCATGCTCTTTTCGGCTTGACAGGACTTCTTGAGCGGATAGTGGAGACGCCCGCGCTTGTCCATCTCGCCTGTCGACGGCTGCTCAATTATTGTCTTAGCACAGTGGGACGGATTGCGCAGACAGGCGCGCGTCTTATCTGGCTGGAGGATTGTTTTACGGATATGATTAGCCCGGCACAGTTCCGGGAATTTCATCTGGCGTATCTGCGGCCGCTTGTGGAAGCTATAAAAGAAGCCGGAATGTATGTCGTGCATTATTATTGCGGGCGGCCCCATGATCGCTGGGATCTACTGTTGGATACAGGCGCAGATGCTCTCGCTTTAGAAGAAAGCAAAAAGAGCTTTGTGATAGACATTATGGATGTGGCCGAGCTCGTCAAAAGCCGGATGGCTTTGTGGGGCAACATTGATGCGATTGGAATAATGGAGAAGGGCACGGAGGCGACTTTGCGAGCGGAGATCGAACGGCAATGTGCGGCAGGCCGCCTCAATCGGAATCGCTTTGTGGTGAGCGTCGGCAGCCCCATTACGCCCGCAACGCCGCTTTCCCGCGTGCGGCGTTATTGCGAGCTTGTTCATGAAATTTCGCCTGGATAAATTCCGCTCGGGCTTGATGAAGCATTTAACTTTTTCAATTATAAATAAATTTTTTATTAAATTGTTGGGAGGCGAAAATAATGGACAAATTAGCCATTGAGGGTGGCGTGCCCGTGCGCACAAAGCCCTTTCCAATGCGAGAACAAATAGATGAGCGTGAAATAGAAGCACTCCAGCGTGTAGTGGAGCGCGCCAGGACGGAAGGCGGCGCCTTTGAGCGTTATGGGGGCGTGGAAGTGGATGCCTACGAAGCGGAATTCGCTGCCCATATGGGCTGCAAATATGCAAACGCCGTCTCCCATGGGACAGGAGCCATTCATACGGCTCTGGGCGCCTTGCGGCTGGATCCAGGCAGCGAAATCATTTGTTCGCCCATTACAGATCCCGGCGCCATTATGCCTGTCTTGTGGATGAATTGCATTCCTGTATTTGCGGATGCGGATCCGGAAACAGCGAATATGGATCCGGCCTCCGTCCGGGAGCGCATTACAAGCCAGACACGGGCGATTGTATGCGGACATATTGCCGGCCAGCCGTGCCATATGGATGAAATTATGGCGATTGCGGAAGAACATAAATTATGGGTTATTGAGGATTGTGCGCAGGCGCATGACGCCGAATGGCGGGGGCGGAAGGCGGGCTCTATTGGTCATATGGGCTGCTTTTCTTTGATGAGCGGCAAACATAGCACAGCGGGCGGCCAGGGCGGAATGATTGTCACAAATGATGAGGAGCTCTATTGGCAAGCCAAACGCTTTGCCGATCGGGGCAAGCCCTTCAATGCCGATGCGCCCGGCAATATGTTTTTGGGCATCAATTATCGGATGACGGAGCTGGGCGCCGCCATTGGGCGTGTGCAGCTGCAAAAGCTGCCCGAAATTGTTGCCCGCCGCCGGCGCTGCGCCCAGATTATTGAGGAAACATTAGCCGAATATGGCACAGAGGGCGTGACAATGGGCAAAATAATTGAGGGCGCCAAATCCTCTTATTGGTTCTTGTTTTTGCGCTGGCATAAAGAGAAAATGAAAGTGGAAAAGGAGCAATTTTGTGCGGCGATGGCTGCCGAAGGTGTGAGCGTGCAGCCCAATTACGGCGCGCTGGCCTTCAAGCATCCCTATCTTTTGGAACATAAAGCGTATGGCCATAGCGATTGCCCCTGGAGCTGCCCATACTGGCAAAAGCAAGGGAATGTGGATTATGCGCATTGCTGCCCGAATGCAGAACGCGCGGATTACAATCTCATGCGCACGACAATCCACGAAAGCTTCAGCGATGAAGACGCCCGCGACATCGGCCTCGCTCTCGCGAAAGTGGAACGCGCCTATCGCCGCTAATTAAAGTTTCTGATTAAGCTACAAAAGAAGATTATCAAATTTTTCTTCATAGGGAGGGAGCTATGTTACAGGAATATCTGGTCAGGGAAGAGGATGTGGAGCCGCTGGCGCAGGCTGTTATGGCGACATTGGAGCGCGTGGGCGTGCTGTGCCAGAATGAGGAGCTGTTGACGCTGCTGGCTAAAGCGGGCGCAAAAGTGGATTTCGCCACACAACGAGTACGTTTTCCTAAGCCAATGACAGCAGAATATGTGGCGCAATTTCGTGCGGAGCGCCAGGATAAGCTGGGCGGGCAGCCTTTTTTGCCGCCGGGGCGGCCAGTGATGGGGACGCAAATCGCTCAATTCTATTTGGATCCGGACACAGGCGAGCGACGCTCAGGCAATACAAGGGATTTTATAGAATGCATCAAGCTCGGCGAAGTGCTGCACGGCGCGCA
>CAZUOJ010000037.1:0-30266 GCA_964622325.1 uncultured Armatimonadia bacterium | reverse complement strand
GGATACGCCCATATCTTGCCAGCCTGCTTCTTTATTCTGGCTGTCAAAATATTTCAAATGGATGGGATGCGGGGGCAAGGGCTGGCTGCTGGGCCCATCGCCATAATTTTGAATGAGCACGCCACGATCGCCATATATTTCTGTTGTATTTTCAGATGTCCATACAACAGAGCTGTTGAGAATATAGCCCAGCGCTCCATTTTCAAAACGATAAATCGCCAGGCCCGTGTCATCAGGGGCCACATTCGTCAAAATGTTGTCAATTTCAGCTGTCACGCTGACAGGCTGGCCCAGCATCCAATAGAGCCAATCAGCAGCATGGGAAGCATCGTCCATAAACATGCCCATATTTTGCACAGGATCCACATGCCAGGCAGTGGGGCCTGTAAAGAAATTTTCGTTGAATAGCAAATTAAGACAGTGCCGCCGACGCACAATGCCGATTTTCCCCACTGCCCCCTCCTCACACATCTGTTTCATTTTGATATTGCAGGGATCATAGCGCATCTGGAAGGCGAGCGAGAAAAATACGCCGTTGCGTTCCACGGCGTCAATGATGTCATCACAGCCTTGGGACGAAAGCGCCATGGGCTTTTGGAGAATAATGTCTTTGCCAGCCTCTGCCGCCGCCACACACAACTCCGGATGCCGATTTGTTTCTGCGCCAATAATCACAAGCTGTACGCGAGGATTGTCCAGCACATCTTCTAAATGAGAGCTGAAATCGCCGCCATAATTTTCTGCACAGCGTTGCCCGCGCGTCACATCATGATCCCACGCAATAATGATTTCGGCATCATCAAAATTTTTAATAAGGCTGGCATATGTTTGCACATGCCCATGAGCCCAGCCCAGAATGCCAATGCCAATGGCGCCCATAAAAGGCCTCCTTTCTCCAACGGCTTTATCTATTGTAATCGCATACATCAAAAGCTTCCGTTGGAAAGGAGAAAATTCCTTCTCCAAGCCTGTTTCCCACAGACTGAATGCTCAATTTCGCCGTAAAAATGCGCCGATTTCTTGACAATAGAACAAATGTTCTATAAAATGTCATCCTGAAAGGAGTGTCTGCTATGCGCATCGCCTCCTTGGAAGCCTATAATGTCCCTCCCCAGCTTCTGGCGATATGGCAACAAGCTTATGGCGCCCAGCTGCTGCCTGTACAGGAGAAAGCTGTCTGCCAATACGGCGTGCTAGCCGGCTGCAATCTCATTGTGCAAGCGCCCACAAGCGCAGGAAAGACATTTATCGGCGAGATGGCGGCTGTGCAGGCGGCTGTACAGGGGAAAAAAGTGCTGTATCTTGTGCCTACAAAAGCCTTAGCTGAAGACAAATTTGCGCATTTTAACGCCTTATATCGCCCTCTTGGGCTCCGTATTATTATCACAACGCGTGATCGGCGGCAGGAAGATGCCCGCTTTTGCAAAGGAGATTTTGACATTGCCATTGCCATTCCAGAAAAAGTACGCGCGCTTTGGGCTCGGGGAGGCGTCAGCCAGTTTCTGGGATTAGCTGTCATAGACGAACTGCAACTATTGTCTGATCCTGAACGAGGGCCTTGTCTGGAGCTATTACTGACGGAATTGCGCGGGATAGACAAGATGCAAATTATAGGCCTTTCAGCCTCTTTGGGCGCCTCGGCACGATTGGCGGACTATTTAAAGGCGGGATGGCTCGAAAGCAATGAACGGCCTGTGGAATTGCGCAAGGGCGTTTTGTATGGAAATCGCTTTCGTTATGTGGATATGAAGGGAGGCTGGCATGAGGAATGCTTTGAGGGCCTGCAATGGGGGCAAATAGAAAACGACAAGGATTTTGCTGAGGCTCTCGTCCGCGTCGCTTTATATTTTGCGAAACGACAGGAGCCTACGCTTGTTTTTGTCAGAGATCGCGCCACTGCCATTTATGCAGCCTCGCAAATTGCGGCTCAATTTGACATTAGAAACATAAAAGGAGACGACAAGGCTCAAAATGGCCTGAGCAATTTGCTAACGGAATTAGAACACACCACAGTGCGCGAAAAGCTGCAACAGCTGATGGCTTGTGGCGTCGCTTTTCACAGCGCGGATTTGCAATTTGAGGAACGACAGGCTGTGGAGCGCGCCTTTTTGAAGGGCGATGTGCTTGTCATATGCTGTACGCCGACATTAGCCCTCGGCGTCAATTTGCCCGCGCAAAATGTTCTTGTGGATCCCCACAGCTGGCAAAATGAAACTGCGGGCGCCCCGGCTGCGCTCTGCCCTATTTCCCTGGCTGATTTTGAAAATCGGGCAGGCCGCGCCGGGCGTCTCGGCTACGGGGATTTCGGCCGTGGCATTCTGCTGGCGCGTTCATCGCAGGAAGCAGAAATGCTTGTCGCACGCTATCTAACAAAAAGCTTTCAGCCGCCGATGCCCGCCCTGATGAATTTGCCCCCTCTCACGGCTGTGCTTACATTGGCTGCCGGGGCGGCCATGCGGCGCACTTCCCTCGAAGATATATACACGCAAACATTCAGCGCCTATTTGCAAAATCATACTAAATTGCCTGCGCCGCTGCAGGAAGCAGCTGAACATTGTCGCGACAAAGGCCTGCTTTCGCACGAAAGCATGGGCTTCATGCCCACGGCCGCAGGCCAGGCGGCTGTCGCTGCTGGAATTTGCTTCGAAACTATCTATTGGCTGATGGAAGGGGCAAAGCAAAAGCATGCCCCTACGAATCTGGAAGCGACATTTCTCGTTTCGCTGACAAACGAGGCGCAGGAGTCGGCCAATGGAATGTGTCTGGCGTCCCGCCCTGATTGTGGCCAGCAGCTTTGGCGCTACGCCTGTCAACAAGATCTGGCAGGAGAAGCACTGCAGCAGCTCCTTTCTGCTTCTCAGTATGATTGGCGTGTGCGGGAAAAAGCGGCCTGGATAACGCTCGCTTTGTATCGCTGGATGGGGCCGGAAACAACATTGGCCGTAGAAAAGGGCCTTCGTGTCCCTGCCGCACGCATAGCCTATTTAGGAGAGACGATTGGATGGCTGCTGGAAACATACGCCGATTTGGCCGCAGAAGCGGGCATGCGGAAGGAAGATGTGGAGCGTTTACGTGTACATGCGGAATGTGTAGCCCGGGGGCTGCAACCCGCGGAACTGCCGCTCGCGCGTCTGCATTGTTTTGGCCTGGGGCGAGATTATATTCGCCTGCCTTGCCGCGAAGGGCTGAAAACGCCTGCGGACATTTTCGCTGCAGGAGAAGAGCGCCTGAAATCCTTGCTGCCCTGTTTTTTGGCAGAGCAGCTTTGGCATGCTGCGCACAACGCTTATTCTGCCCTAATAGAAAATACACAAATGTCTGTACATCAGCCAGATGAAACAAAAGCGGGAGCTGATTTGCCTTCTCAAGCTATAGCGGCTTCCATGGGGACGCAGGAACCCGCTTTGTGTCTGAGCCACGAACATCCCCAATATGCGCTTTTTTATGGCCAGCGTGTGCCCTTGCGGCCGCTTGAATTTCGCTTGCTGTGGGCTCTGGCAGAAAAGCCAGGCAAATGTGTCAGCTACAACGATTTATATGATAAGATGTGGGATGGAAATGTAATTGCGGAGCCAGCCCAGATTTATGCGCATCGCAGCCGGCTTTGCAAAAAATTAGCCCAGGCTGTGCCAGAATGCGATTCCAAACAGATTGTGGCGACAATTCCCAAACGTGGACTTGTGCTCAATTTGCCGCCAGAGGCTGTTAAGCTTGCTTAGCCCAACACGCTAAGGGAAGCTTTTTATCTAATTTTATTTCTTACGGGGCGCTCAATGAGGCACAAAGCCAATTGCCCGTCTCATGCATATTCTTCCAGCATTTCTTCCATTCCCTGGCGCTTCAAATAGGAATGCAGCACACGGCGCATTTTCTGGACGACATCCGGATATTTGTCATGGATGTTGTGCTTTTGCAGCGGATCGGCCCGGAGATCCAAAAGCACAGGCGGCCGATGGCTGCGCCAGGCCGCATAAAGCCATTGCGGCGTCATCACTTGCACATTAATTCCTGCGAGGCCCATCACAGCGGCTTGCCGATGGGGCCGGCCATTGCCGCGCGCCAGGGGGAGCAGGCTTTCGCCCCAAAATTCAGGCGGCTTGGGAACGCCAAAAGCCTCTAAAATTGTCGGCGTTAAATCCCAGGGCTGCACAATGGCTCGCACACGGCGCTGTTTTTGCTGCCTGGGCAGCTTAATAATGAGCGGAATGCGGCTGACGCCTGTATAATGCGGATAATATCGCAACGGCTCCACAGGCGGCTGCCCAGCCGCATAAAGCCGCCCATCGGCGCCTGTCATATGCGGCTTGC
The DNA here is from genome assembly GCA_964622325.1 of uncultured Armatimonadia bacterium. Lineage (GTDB taxonomy): Bacteria > Armatimonadota > Zipacnadia > Zipacnadales > UBA11051 > JAJFUB01. The sequence continues at coordinate 25,958 of CAZUOJ010000037.1, read as the reverse complement.
ATATCAGGCCGTTATCGCCGGGATAGCCAAAATAAGCCCCATGATCGCTTGTAAAGATTAGCAAGGCGTCCTCATAGAGGCCCAGCCGCTCTAAAGCCGCCAAAAAGCGCCCCAAGGCCGCGTCCATCATCGTGATTTCGCCTGCATAGCGGGCACGGATATTTTGCAGCTCGCGCGGCGTAATGCCTAATGATTTAATGAGGCCATATGTGGGCGCCTCAAAACGGCGGCCTTGAAAATCCTCATCGTAAAGCTTTTCGTACCATTCAGGCGGATCCCAGGGCTCGTGAGGATCAAATGTATCCACATAGAGGAAAAAATGCTCTCGCTGATAATTGCGCTCCAGCCAGCGAATTGCGGCCGCATATGTGGCAGGCGCTTGCCAATCCTCCTCATATTTCCGAAAGGCGCGATTCATCAAAATCTGATGCCAGCGTTTCGCTGAATATCGAATTAAGTCTGGGGGCACGGGAAATTCCAGGGGAACAGCGGCATCGCTCCAACAAGGATCGCCCTCTTGCCCCCGCAGGCAATGCCACGCCGAAAAGCCCTTCTCCATATTGATGCCATTCGTGACATTGTTTTGCACATCCGTAATCATCATCGAATGAATGCCGTGTTCGGCAAGCCGCTCAGCCAATGTGCGCTCATCGCGCTCAAAAGCTTTCCAGCGATTAAACGGCACGCCACGATCGCCATGGCCCAGGAAAATATCCCGCCGAGTGGGCACTGTCGGAAAAGAGCCAATGTACGCATGCTCAAAAACACAAGCCTGGGCTGCCAGACGATCTAAATTGGGCGTGTGAATCCAATCATTGCCATACACGCCCAGATGATCGCGCCGCAGCGTATCCGCTATCACGAGAATGACTTTCATCGGCGTCCTCCTAGCCTGCCAGACATTTCGGGCATACAAAATAACAAAAGCAGCGGCAGAAGCTTTATAAGGATGATTTCTCCGCACAGCCCGAATTTGTTTATGCGATTGTGCATTTTTAGCGGCTGGCTGGCCGCTGCGGCTCTGTTGCCCGTGTGTGATTAACAACATGTGTGATTGTGTGATTGGCAATAGCAATTTCCCGTCCATCCGGGGCCTTTATACGTGTGAAGCGCAGCCCGATGTCCATGACAACGCCCGAAAAATCGCCAATCGTAACGCGATCTCCTGTCGCAAACAAATTGTCATATACGATAAAATAGCCCGCCACAATGTCTTGAAAGCAGCGCCAGCCAATTGCCGCAGCGATAACAAGCAAAACAGCTATCAGAGGCACAAGCTCGGCGCTTGTGTTAAAGCCCAGATAACGCAAAATAATCAGCAGCCCCAGGCCATACAGCACAGTGCGTGTCACAATCGATGGCAAGCCTAAAACAACACGACGGCGCCGGACGCGCTCCGGAGCCTCTAAAAAAACATCTTGCTGCAAATTGGGGCTCAGGGCGCGGCGCAGACGGCGGCGCACAAGCCAGACAAGGCCTTCAAACACAATGGCCACACATATGGCCCAGGCCAGCCGATGGGGCAATGTTGAGCCCCAGATCTGTTGGATGTAATTGCCTAAATATTCCAGCATGTTCTCTCCTGTATAATAAATTTTAGGGCATGATATTTTCCGGATCGCCTTCTTCTGCTTCAGAATCGGACGCCAAGCCCAAAATTCGCCGCAGGCGTTCTTCTTCCTGCAAACGCTGACGAATAATTCGGCGGCGGCGCCTGTTGAGCAAATGAACAACTAGGAATAAGCCGCCCAGCAACAAAAGCAAGGCCAAATCGCCTGGCGCAGGCAGGCCATGCCGCAGATATTCCCGTTGAATTTGCTCCAGCCAGGCTTTTTCCAATGTTTCGCGCGGCGCGCCATATGTGCGCAAAAGGGCGCGGGAAACACTTTGTGTTAACGCCAAATTGTGCAGAAAATCGGCTAGCCCGCCAGCAGGGCGCAAATTATCCAGAAAGCGCACAAATGTATAGCTTTGCGCATACGCCAAAGAGGCTTTTTCCCATGAGCCGGCAAAAGCTTCATCCAGCTCCTCCAAAGAAAGCAGCCGCCCCTGAACAATGGCCTGGCCCAAAATTTCACGATCTTTTTGAGAAAAATCATCAGCGGCTAATTTCGCCAGGCCTTCGTGCAGCCAGCGAGGCGGCTCCACTCCATATTGCTGCGCTGTTTCCTCCAAAAGCACATGTGTTAATTCATGGACGAGAACGCGACGCAAAGAGGACGGGGATAGCATTTTTACAACAATCCGTCTGCCAGGCAAAGCGACGCCTAATGTCCAGGGCTTCATTTGCTGGCCCGCATAACGCTCAAAATCGCGCTGTGTGCCAGCAAGGATTATGCTTATGCGCCGTTGGGGATTGTGAAGGAGGCCCAGGGCGCTTTCCAGCGTCGGCAAGGCCTCCGCAGCAGCCATGAGCGCCTGTCGGGCAGCGTCTTCATGCGGCGGCTCATAAAACACAATCAATCCATCTTTTTCTAAGCCGCGCAGTTGCGCCAGACAAAAACAAGGCCATAAGGCGCCAATAAAAGCCCAGAAAAGATAATTGTGCGCGTATGCTGGAATTGAGAACTGCAGCCGCATTTCTCTTTATCGTTTTTGGAATAAAGCCCTTAGAGCTTCGCCAGAAATTAGCTCTCAAGAAGGCAATACATATATTAGAGAAATTCCCCCATTTTTGCCCGAATGCATGTGCTTTGGATCTGCTCACAATGTCTCTGGCGCCTGAGGCATTTCTTCTGTCTTTTGCCATATCGGGCAGCGGCGGCGCACACGGCACCAGCGACAATATTTGCCCTTAACAGGAGGGAATTCTCTTTCTGCATACAAACGCTGCAAACGAATTGATAGAGAATGTTCTATGTGCGCAAATTGTGCAGATGTAAGCTCCAGATCCCGCGCGCGGCGTTGGCGCAAGGCATAAAAAAGAACACGAAGCCGAGGAGCATTTATGCTCGGAGGCGGAACGCTACAAAAATGCATGTGCGCTAGCAGCCCCAGCATTTGTGCAGATAAATCTTCAGCCAGTTCTTTTGCCGACAAGGGCCGCCGGGATGTCACAAAACGCAACACATAAATTTCATCCGCAGAGAGCTGAAAGCTGGCGCAGGCGAGCTTTTTCTTTTGGCTGCTCGCTGGCTTTGCATTCTCTTCATCATAGCTTTGTTCAGACATTGTCTGCATTTGTTTCTGGCATAACAGTTTGGAAGCTGTGTCTATATCGGCGCTTCCGCCCAGGACAACATCCGCCACTGCGACTAAAGATTGTCCTGCAATGATATGTTCCATTCGTAAATCCGTGGCTAAAACAAGAGCTTTATCCTGACAATGATCCGCATAATAATTCTGGAGCATCTGGAGACCCTGTTCGTAAAGCTGTTCTTCTTCCAGACTGTCAGCACACAATTCGCCGCGCCAATGAGCGGAAAAGCTCTCTAATAGCCTCTCCAGGGAGCACACGCCCGGGCCGCCGCGATCATAGCATTCTACAAGTGCCTGGCGGACAGCTTCGTGCAGGGCCGCAGGGCCGCCGCGGAAACGCCGCTCCTCTTCCCAGCTTAAAAAATGAGATAACAAAAATTTGCGGGGACACAGCTCAAAATCCTCCAGCATGCGCGCCGAAAGCGCTTTTTGCCGAAATTCCGACGGAAGCTGATAGGGCACAAGCTCGTCCATAGTCAATCGTTCGTTGCGTGGCCAAGCAACGCCTCCTTCAGGAAAATAACAAAGAAAGATTATTTGAGCAAGGCAGATTATTGAAATTATAGAAATGAAGATGAGAAGGCGAAGCGACAAATTCGGCAAACAGCAACAGGCGAAGCAGGACAATTTTTTTCTTAAGCGAACAAATATAAAACATTAGAAATGAAGGAGAATATATGAGCTGGTCCTTTCAAATTTTTAAAATTTTTGGCATTCCCGTACGGATACATCTATTATTTTTGATGCTGCTTGTGTTTGTATTTTTGTCGCCGGGAGACATTTACGGCGTCAATCGTTGGGAGGCTGTACTGTTTATTATTGCCTTGTTTGCATGTGTCGTTGTGCACGAGCTGGCACATAGCCTGATGGCGCGCAAATATGGCATTCCTGTGCGCTATATTATTCTTTTGCCGATTGGCGGCGTTTCTGTAATGGAGCGCATGCCTGATGATCCCCAAGAAGAATTAGAAGTGGCGCTTGTGGGGCCTTTAAGCAGCATTGTTCTGGCTGGCCTCTTTGGCGTGTTAGCTTATGTGTTAGCAGGAGATTTAGCTGCTTTGCGCAATGTGGCGGCTTCGGGCCTGACGGCTTTTTTGGCGCGGCTGATGTGGATTAATTTAATTCTGGCGGGCTTCAATTTAATTCCGGCTTTTCCTGTGGACGGCGGACGCGTCTTGCGGGCCTTGCTGGCCTTTCATATGGATTATGCCGACGCCACACATACAGCGGCCGTGATTGGCCAGGGCTTTGCCATTCTTCTAGGATTCATTGGATTATTTCATAATTGGTGGCTGATTCTTATCGCAATATTTGTGTATATGGGCGCTTCCGCAGAGGATACGCAAGTGCGTGTGCGTCATATTTTGCGCGAAGTGCCTGCCTGGCAGGCGATGGTCCGGGAATTCCGCACGCTGGACATTAATGACACGCTCGCCGATGCCTTTGCCTATGCCAGCCATAGCTTCCAGCATGATTTCCCTGTCTTGCAAGCCGGACGGCTTGTGGGAATGATCACACGACAAGGGCTGATTAGCGGCATGCAAACAGAGGGCGGACATACGACCGTGGGGGCTGTCATGATTGCGGATCCCTGCCAAGTTGGCCCCAATGACAGCTTAGCCGATGTCTTTCAGCAAATATCCTCCGGCAATTGTCCCATTGCCGCTGTTGTGGATAATGGCCAGCTTGTGGGTTTAATCACGCCCGAGAGCGTCAATCAATATCTGCTCGCGCTGGCTTATCAACGGCGTCCGCAAACATAAGCCTCCCAGCGAAGATAATCAAAAATGTATAATAGCTTTGCGATATGTGAAAGGCAAATTGCGCGGAAATGCGGGGCCATACATATTCCACAGGGAATTTTTCCAGCATATTTTTGTTTAATTATTGTAAAGAGGCTTTTTAATAACAAAAGTGTTGAGGAAGCTTCCGGATGGAAGACAGGGAACGCTTAGCCTGGCTGGGGCTGTGCTGGGGAGCGGAAATTGGGCCCGCCGGCTTTGCCCGCTTAATGGCAGCCTATGGCTCCGCGTTAAATGCCTTAGATGCTTCGGAACAGGAATTAATTCAGGGCCCGGCGCGTCTCAAGCCGAATCAAGCTAAAGCTATTCAATTTGTGCGCTCAGATTTAGAAAAATTCGCTCAGCTGGCGGAAAATGTCCGCCATTTGGACGCAGAAGTGCTTTTTTATACGGATCCTCAATATCCAGATGTTCTGCATAGTTTGCCCCATCCGCCTCCTGTCATTTGTATCAAAGGCCGGATTTTGCCGGCGGATAAATTGGCCGTGGCCATTGTGGGCACCCGTTCGCCCTCAAACGAAGGCGAACGAATGGCGCGGGGCTTAGCCAGTCGCGCCGTTAGCGAGGGCCTGACTGTCGTAAGCGGCTTGGCGCGGGGCATCGATACAGCTGCCCATATGGCGGCTTTAGAGCGAAACGGACGCACAATTGCCATTATTGGCAGCGGCATTGCGAACATCACGCCGCCCGAAAATCTGGAGCTGGCAGAACGCATTGCCGCCAGCGGCGCTATTATTTCGGAATTGTCGCCAAATGCTGAGCCAACAATTCCCAATCTGATGGCGCGCAATCGTCTTATAGCCCTGTTTTCGTGCGGCGTGATTGTTGTAGAATGCCGCGCTACAGGCGGCAGCTTAGCCACGGCGCAAGCGGCCCTGCAACAGGGGCGCAAACTTTACGCCGTGCAATGGCCAGAAGTCCACGAGCTGCGCGAAGGCAATCAGGAGCTGCTCCAGCAGGGGGCAACAGCCGTGACAAGCCCGCTAGATATGCGCTGGATTAGTCTGCAATTGCGCAGCTGGCAGCCACCTGTAAACAAGGCGGAAGGCTCGGCCTCCCAAAGCCAATTAAGCTTGTTTTAGAGCGAACATTTTCAGGCATTGAGGAATTGCGCCCTTTTCCATGTCTTCAACTCTTTCGAAGCCATTTTTCAGCCGATCCGAAAGAAAAGCGTTCAATAATGTGTTTCAGTGGGATAATTTTTGCGCGCGGCGCAAGCGACAAATCGGACATAAATCCGTGCCTGTGGGATGGCCGCAATCGGGACAGGGATGATCGGGCCCGCCCGGCGATGGCGCCTGCATCGCCTGGGATAATGTGTGGAGCAATTGCTGCTTGCTGGCCGGCGCTAATTCCTCCAACAAAGCAATGACACGCTTCAGCCGATGTGTTTCGGGCTGAAAATGCGAGCAGGCGAGGGGGACAATGGGCAAGCGCATGAGCTCTACATATTTTTCACAGGCCCGATCGGGCAGCAAGGAAAGCGGCTTAATTTTGCGCGGATGGAAGGCATCGCCGGGCAAGACAGGCTTGGGGGCGTCCAGCCGCCCTGTCAGCAGCCGTTTGAGGATTTGCTGCAGCCAATCATCCATCGTATGGCCTACAGCCAGTGCGGCAAAGCCTTCCCGCAAGCCCACGCGATCCAGCAAAGCCCGCCGCACAGCGCCACACACTGCGCATTGCGCAAATGTGCCCACAGGCTCAATCCGAACGCCATAATCGGCCACATATTCAATGATTAACGGCACGGCTAGGCTTGCCGCAAGCTCCCGCACAACGCGTTCGCAATGCTCGCTGTATTCGCCCAGCCCCATATGAATATGCACAGCCGAAAGCTGAATGTTGAGCGGCCAGCTCAGGCTACGAAGGGCATGCAACAAGGCGGCGCTATCCTTGCCGCCCGACACCGCCACGCCAATATGCGGGCGGCCTTTAGGCAACATCTGATAGCGACGGATTGTCCGCAGCACGCGGCGCTGGAAAGCCTCGGGAAAACACGCGGGGCAGAAGGCTTTCCCGAATTCGCTGAAACGGATTAATGATTCTGTGGCGCCACAGCGAGCACAGGAGCCATCATGAAAAGCTAAAGGCGCGTCTTCAGGCTTCTCTTCATTCATCATCAGTGCACTGTGCCACAAATGAAACAATTGCTGGATAGGAAAATGTTTACAAGCAAAGCATTGTTTTTAAAAGCGACGCTGTGCGATAGGAAGCGGCAGAAAAATTTTTGCTGGCGTGTTATGCTTTATTATGCCATCCGCATAAACAGCCGACAATAGCCATCAGCTACGCTACGGAAACACATCTATGCGCATCGCGATTGATATTCGCACCCTGAATGCGCCCAAAACGGGCGATCGTTCCGTCTGCCTGGGGCATATCAAAGGCCTGGCAGCCCTGGCCGAAAAAGAGCCGCTGGAATTAATCCTGATTGGCCCGCAAGCGCCGCCGGAAGGCTTATTGCCTGCCTCGCCCGCGATCCATTTCCATCTGGCGTCGCGCCCGGGGGGCTATTTATGGATGTTGCGCGCCTTCCCCAAAGCCTGTCAGGCCGTGCAGGCTGATGTGGCGCTCATTCAATATATGGGGCCTTTTCAATCGCCTTGTCCCTTTGTGACAATCATTCATGATGTCGTGTGGCGCAGCCTGCCGAAAACATTTCCCGTCCGCGATCGCCTTATCCTGAACGCCTTTATTCCGGGCACAATTCGCCGAGCCGCAGCTATTGTTACTGTCAGCCAATTTTCAGCCCACGAGATTATTCGCCATTATCCGGCCGCCCAGGGCCGTCTGTATGTCGTGCCCAATGCCGTCGATGAACGATTTCATCCTGTCACAGAGAGCGGAATTTTGTCGGAAGTTCGCCGCCGTTATCAGCTGCCGGCGCAATATGTTCTTTCTGTAGGCGTTTTGCAGCCGCGGAAAAACTTTGAGGGGCTGCTTCAGGCGTATAGCCTGCTGCCCGCGGCCTTGCAAGAACAATTTCCGCTTGTTATTGCGGGCAAGCCCGGCTGGCGTGTGGCGCCGATTCTGCGCCAGGCGCAACAAATGGGCTCTCGTGTGCGCCTTGTCGGCTATGTGGCGGATGAGGATTTGCCGGCCCTGTATTCAATGGCCACATGTTTTGTCTATCCTTCTTTTTATGAAGGCTTTGGGCTGCCCCCGCTTGAGGCCATGGCTTGCGGCGCGCCTGTGATTGTCTCCAACGCCGCCTCTTTGCCGGAAGTCTGTGGAGACGCCGCAATGTATGTGGATCCCTACAGCCCCGCGCAAATCAGCGCCGCGCTGCAAAAAATATTGACAAGCGAGCCCCTCCGCCAGCAATTCTGCCAAAAAGGCTTGCAACGGGCAAGGCAATTTGACTGGCAACGCTCCGCGCACATGCTGTGGGGGATATTGCAGCAGGCGGCCGGACAAGCTTAAATTGACAATTAACAATAGCAAAAGAGAATAAGAAAAAAGCCCCAGAAAGAGGGCGCAAAAATAAATAAAAAACAACGCCCCCTGGCGCTATCCGCCAGGGGGCATGATGTTGTTTTCTTAAAGCCCGCTTTGTTGTTAAATCTTTTACAATCTGCTTAATGTGTTGTTACAGATTTATTTCAGCTCTTTGGGCACTTCAAATTTCATTTCTCGATGTTTGCGTTCGCGTTCGCGCACAATCGCCTGCGCCACTTCAGGCACGGGCTTTCCCAACTGCCGGGACAGCTCCACTACACGCGTCTGGGCATGCGCATTCAGCGCGCTTGTGGCGGCAGCAATCTTCCACACTTCCAGGGCCTCCTCGTAACGCTTCGCCTCTTCTAATATCTTGGCTTTCATATGCAAGCCCAATGTGCTGTTGGGCTCCACAAGCAGCCATTTGTCTATCAAGGCAATGGCTTCATCGTATTTGCCCTGCTCCATCAAGCGCCATGCCGGCAGATAGCGTTCACGGATTGTGATTGTGGCGCCGGCGGCTGTTCCATCTGTCGGATTGCGCTTGATACAATAATCGTACCAATCTAGCGCCCGCGGCATATCGGGCAGACGCTCAAAAGCGTGCGCAATGAGGCGATCAATATATTCGGGATGCTCAAATTGAATGGCTGCCTGCAGCCAGCGCACAGCCTGTTCGTAATCCCGTACTTTATCAAAATATGTCCAGCCCAGCTCAAAATACAAATCATAACGATCCGGATTCCAGGAAATGCCCTCTTTCAGACAATCCAGTCCCATCTGCAAAAATTTAGCCTTTAAGGCCGGATCATCTGTCTCCACAAACAGATTATAAGCCAGATGCCATCCCGTAATTCGCCACGGCTCCAGCCAATGTGGATCCAGAAGCGTTGTGAGACGCATTGTCCACAGGGCCTCCAGATGCGTCCCCTCGCCCCTGTCCCATAGATAATCTGTCTTCAGCCAGAGCATGGAAGCCGCCACTTCTCGAAAGCCTCCCAGAATGGCGCCGACGATCACGCCTGTGACGCCCGTGACAGCCAGCTCTGGATCCTGCGCGGCGCGGGCTAATATCCGTGTCCAGGGAGTCGGCGGATTCACGCCCAAAATCAGCCGATCCAGCGCCACACTCTTATGCAAAGGCTGGATCGCAATAATCCCTGCTATAACAAGGGCCCAGCCAAGATAACGTTTCGTTTTTCGGGGCATAATGGCTCACCGTCTATTGTTTACGCCTGTATTTTTGCGGCAGCATTAACCTCAAATAATTTGCGTACAAATGTGTTTTCCCTCATTCAAGCTCGAAGCAGCTGCTTCTTTCACTAGACAGAAACCACGCTTAAACTTCTCGCTCATTGAATATCAAATAGCCAATTAATATCACGATTAAAATATACGCCAGCCCTTGTGTGACGATTTTGCCCATCACATCCCAGGGCATAAATTGATCTTTCATTATGGCTTCACGCATGTCAAATATCTCAAAATGGGGCAGCAGCTTGTAAATAATCCCGAATACGACTTTCGCAATGTAGGGGATATCGCGCTCGGGATTAGCCAGCTGATTGAAGAATTCGGACATCTGGCCCACAAAATACACAAAAAAGGAAAATATCGCGGCCACAATCCAGGAAAAAATTGTGGAAGCTGTAATGGCGATCGCCATCAGCACAGACAATTCAAAGAACGCCAATAAAATAGCCTTCAGGATATTGCTGAACATGAATTCCATGCTCATGGCGCCTTCGGCTAAATTCTTGAACTGCGGGGCCTTTATGGCAAACACAATGACAAAGGCAAGGCCCATTAAGAGGACATTGGCCAAAATCGTCGCAATGCCGCCCAAAAACTTGCCAAACAAAAATTGCGCCCGGCTGACGGGCTTCGCCAAAATCGTATGGATTGTTCGTTTTTCCATCTCATCCGGAATGAGGCGCGTGCCCATAAAGACGGCAATGAGCATCCCGAAGAAACGGATAGCGCCTAAAGATACATCAATAATCATTTTCAGCTCGGCGCCCGGCTGCAAATAGGCAAAGGCCCAGGACGAGCCAATGATAAGGATTGCAAACACGAGAATCGTATTTAAGAAGCGGCGACGCCACGCTTCATGAAAGGTCGCTTTGGCAATGCGGAGGATGGCCTGCATTATTGTGATTCCTCCCGTACTTTTTCAATAAATACTTCTTCCAGGCTGCGGCGCTGCGGCCCCAAAAATGTAATCATCCCCCCCAGCTCCTGAACAATTTGCGCTCCCTGCAGCGCGCGGGCTTGCTCCGCAAAATGGGCTGTTAGATTGGGCCCCTCCAGATGTGTCCGTTCCGCCAGCCCCGTCAGGCGCTCTGTAATCTGCGCCGGCACATTTTGGGCTGTAAGCATGTATTGCTTATCGCCTGCCAGCAATTCGTCCACGCGGCCCACCGCGCGCAATTCGCCCCGCGCCAAAATCGCCACTGTGTCGCAAAGCGGCTCCATTTCTTTCAGCAAATGAGAGCACAGAAACACAGTTTTGCCGCGCTCGCGAATCTTCAAAATGACTTCACGGATTTGCATGGCGCCAATCGGATCCAATCCCGATGTCGGCTCATCCATAAACACGAGATCCGGATCGTTAATGAGCGCCTGCGCCACCCCCACCCGCTGACGCATGCCACGGGAATAATTACGCACGCGGATAAAGCGCCGATCCCACATCCCCACCAGCTCCAGAAGATCTCGAATGCGCTCCTCTAACGCTGCTCCCCTCATCCCAAACAGGCTGCCATAAAAACGCAATAACTCGATGGCATTCAAATGATCGTAATAATAGGGCTCTTCAGGCAAAAATCCTATGCGCTCCCGCGCGGAGGGATCGCCCAGCTTTTTGCCCAAAATCTCGCCCGTCCCGCTATCGGGAAAGATTAAGCCCAAAAGCAATTTTAGCGTCGTCGTTTTGCCGGATCCGTTAGGGCCCACTAGCCCAAAAATCTGTCCCGGCTCCACTTCCAAAGACAAACCGAGAAGACCGACTTCGCGGCCCTCGGCATCCCGCCCATAGATTTTCCGCAGATTCTCCGTACGAATGGCTAATGTAATGGCTCAACACCTCCCAGCCCGCTCGCCCGTCTCATGGGGCAAAGCGTGTCACATTTTTGCTGCGGGGCAAAAACTGCCTTTAATTCCTTATTCTTCTGCCAATTCCTTCAAGCGCTTTCGCAATACGAAACATTTTTTGTCTAGCAAATTGTTCCCAGCTCATAAAATTCTTTGTTTGCATTTATCTGATGAAGCGAATGTTATACACAACTCTAACCCTGAAAATTATGAGAGCAAGAGTTACGCGTCGCTTTCTTCCTCCTTCTTATCGCCCGAACGTTTTTCTTCACAATTTGGGGCTGTGTTTAATTAAATATTATCAAATAAAACGAATTTATAATCTGAAACATTAAAGAAAATTTTTCTGAATAAATATATGCATCAATAATCTACATTCTGCCGCCGCTTGAACACAGGCTTGACCTGTTTTCTTTATTAGAGGTAAAATGTTTTGACAATTTTCGGCGAGGATTGGGCGATGCGCGTAATTTGTGAAAACAAGCACATAGACGCGGAGGAAAATTTTTGTGACATTGTCGCCCAGGAAAGCGGCCAGGACATTGACGCCTGTTATCAATGCGGCAAATGCACGGCCTCCTGTCCCCTGGCCCGCGCCATGGATTGGATGCCCAATCAAATCATTCACGCCGTGCAATTGGGACTGAAGGATCTTGTCCTGGATTCTAACGCCATCTGGCATTGCGCCGCCTGCGAAACATGTGCTTCACGTTGCCCGCGCGATATAGATATGTCGCGCGTAAATAAGGCACTGGCCCGAATCTGCATCCGTGAGGGGCGAACACCCAAAGATCCTGCTGTGGCGGCTTTTCACAAATCTTTTATAGAATCTATGGCGCGCTGGGGAAGAGCCCACGAATTAGAAGTCATCAGTCTGACAAAGCTGCGCAATGCCAGGCAACGTTTTCGGGATATTCCTCTGGGCGCCTGGCTGTTTGCTAAAGGCCGTCTGAGCTTGCTTCCCCATTATGTGCGCAGAGGCGCCAAACGCGTACGCGAGATTTTAGCCCAGGACAAAGAAAAATCCCTTGAAGCCAGACAAACAGAAGCTGCCTCAGCAGCTCCTGCAGAAATGCATTAAACAACAACAGAAGCAATATGTCCTGGGGCAAAAGCGAATCTTGATTTTGCGTGCGTAGGCTCACGAACTGAATGAGAATGAAAATTGTTTAGCCTTATTGGGAAAGGAGCGCGGGCGCAGGAGAAAAGCACATTGCCAAACTAAATAATGAGCGAACAATGAAAGAAGTCACATATTATCCCGGATGTTCGTTATCTTCGACAGGCCGCGAATACGCTGAATCCATCGCTACTATGTGCCGGCTGCTGGACATTAAGCTTGTGGAGCTGAAGGGCTGGATATGTTGTGGCGCCAGCTCCGCCAGTGTGCTGTTGAGTCATGAGGCGGCCGTGGCGTTGCCGGCACACACTCTAAAAATGGCGGCCGAATATGACAGGCCGCTTTTTGCGCCCTGCGCCGCCTGTTACAATCGCCTGAAAGTCGCTTTACGCGATTTGAAACGGGATGCGCAGCTGGCGGCGAAATTAGAGATTGGCTCCCGGGAACTGGCCGTCAAAATTGTCAACACTGTCGAGCTGCTGCGGGATGTCGTGGGGCTGGATGTATTGAAAGAAAAAGTCTCTCATCCGCTGACAGGCCTGAAATTGGCGGCTTATTATGGCTGTCTTTTGCTGCGTCCCGCCAATATGGAGCCATTTGATGATCCAGAGCAGCCAACGGCAATGGAAGATATCATTGCCGCTGTCGGGGCCGAGCCTGTTTTATGGCATGGCCGCATGGATTGCTGCGGGGCGGGATTAGCCACAACAATGCAGGAGACAGCCGAAACGCTTGTGCAGCGCATTGTGCGGATGGCCAAAAAAGCAGGGGCGGAGGCCATTGTCACAGCATGCCAATTATGTAGCATCAATCTGGAGAGCCGCCAGGGCGATTTGTCGCCCGCTGCTCAGCCCTTGCCCATTGTCTATATCAGCGATGTCGTGGGGCTGGCGCTGGGAGCTACGCCAGGCGAATTGGGCCTGGAACGCCATCTTGTCGATGTGCGGCCCATTGTCGCTATCAAAGAACAGACAGCCGCGGAAGCCCACTGAAGGGCCTCTGAGCCTCTGAAACAATTCATACACAATTCAAAAAAATTGAAACAAGAGTCTCCAAAAATTTCGGGTCAAGCGGGCATACGCTGCTATCAAAAAATATCAACAATGTCTTAAGCCGGCCTTATGGCCACTTAAAAAGCCTTCCGGGCAATATCAGGGAGCTTTGAATGGCGCGAACGGGCGTATTTGTGTGTCATTGTGGAAGCAATATCGCCAAGACAGTGGATGTGGCGAAAGTAGCGCAGGAAATCAAGAAGCTGCCGGGCGTTGTCCACGCGGAAGACTATCAATACATGTGTTCGGCGCCTGGCCAGGAGCTCATTCACAAAGCCATCAAGGAACACAATCTGGACAGCATTGTTGTCGCCTCCTGTTCTCCCCGCTTGCATGAGCCCACTTTTCGACGCTGTGTGGCAGAGGCGGGCCTGAATCCGTTCCTGATGGAGATGGCAAATATCCGTGAGCACTGTTCGTGGGTGCATAAAGACAAGGAGAAAGCGACAGAAAAGGCGCTGGCGCTTGTCAAGGCGGCTGTGCAGAAAGTGCAACGCAATGTGCCTCTATACAGCAAGGAATTGCCCCTCACAAAGCGCGCGCTTGTTATCGGCGGCGGCATTGCTGGCATTCAGGCGGCGCTGGATATCGCTGATGCGGGCTATGAAGTCCTTCTCGTGGAAAAAACGCCTTCTATTGGCGGGCGGATGGCGCAATTTGACAAAACATTCCCTACATTAGATTGTTCGGCGTGCATTTTGACGCCCAAGATGGTGGAAGTGGCCGCCCATCCCAACATTCGCCTGATGACATGGGCCGAAATAGAAAAAGTGGAGGGCTATATCGGGAACTTTGAAGTCACAATTCGCCAAAAGGCGCGCTATGTGGATTTGCAGGCGTGCATAGGCTGTGGCCTGTGTATGGAAAAATGCCCCGTGAAAAAAATCCCGAGCGAATTTCAAGCCAATATCGGCTATCGAACGGCGATTTACACGCCTTTTCCCCAGGCAGTGCCCAATGTGCCTGTGATTGATAAGGAGCATTGCATAATGTTGACGCGGGGCAAATGCGGCAATTGCGCTAAAATTTGCCCCAAGCAAGCCATTCGTTATGAGGATGAAGATCAGCTTGTGACAGAAAAAGTGGGCGCCATCGTTGTAGCGACAGGCTTTGCCGTGGAAGAGGGCAAGCTGTACGGGGAATATTTGCGCGCCGAACATCCGGATATTGTGACAAGCCTGCAATTTGAACGCTTGCTGAATGCCTGCGGGCCCACAGGCGGCAATCTGCATCGTCCCTCTGATGGCCGCGTGCCGCGCACTGTTGTATTCATACAGTGCGCCGGCTCACGCGATGAAACACATGGCGTGCCGTATTGCTCCAAAATTTGTTGTATGTACACAGCCAAACATGCCCTGCTCTTGCGGGAGCGATATCCAGAAACGAAAGCGTATGTTTTTTACATTGACATTCGCGCCAACGGCAAGGGCTATGAGGAATTCGTGGAACGGACACAACGGGAATTTCAGGCGGAATATATCCGGGGCCGCGTGGCGCGCGTGTATCCAGAAGACGATCATCTCATTGTAGCCGGCGTCGATACATTGCTGGGCAAGCCCGTAGAAGTGGAGGCCGATCTCGTTGTTCTGGCGACGCCCGGCCTGGCCCAGCCCGAGGCGCGCGAGCTGGCCCGCATGCTCAATATCTCCACAGATCAATATGGCTTTTTCACAGAAGCACATCCGAAGCTGCGGCCTGCAGAGACGCTGACAGGCGGCGTGTTTTTGGCTGGCGGCTGTCTTTTCCCCAAAGATATTCCGGAATCTGTTGCCTCGGGCGGCGCGGCAGCGGCGAAAGTCGTGGATTTGTTTGCTAAGGAAGCGCTGGAGTCCGAGCCAATTGTCGCAGAAGTGGATGAAAAAAGCTGCGTGGGCTGTCTGAATTGTATCCGCGTATGTCCCTTCAAAGCCATTACGGAAAAAATCCTGGAAGATCCCAAGACAGGAGAAAAACGTGTTGTGGCTTCTGTGAACGAGGCTGTCTGCGCGGGCTGCGGCACATGCGCGGCGGCGTGCCCCTCCAGCTGCATTAGCCTGCGCGGCTTTACTGATGAACAGATTTTGTCAGAGCTTGATGTCTTAGCCGTATAATCTGTGCGGAAAGAGCCCTAGCAATGACGGAAATGACAGCAGAACAAATGCCCCAGGAAGCTGAGGAATTGGAAAAAACAGGAACGGAATGGGAGCCGCGCATTGTCGGCATATTGTGCTATTGGTGCAGCTATGCGGGCGCGGATTTGGCGGGCTCGTCGCGCTTGAGCTATCCGCCGAATTTACGGATTGTGCGTGTGCCATGTTCAGGGCGCGTGGATCCTCTTTTCGTTCTGAGGGCGTTTGCGCGAGGCGCGGATGGCGTGCTTGTTTCGGGCTGCCATCCTGGCGATTGCCATTACGCGGAAGGCAATTATTATGCGCGGCGGCGGATGTCCCTTCTCAAACGGCTTGTCGAATATGTCGGCATTCCAAAACAGCGTTTTAAAGCCCTATGGGTTTCTGCTTCCGAGGGACGAGAATTCGCGGAAATCGTGGCCCAAATGGCGGAAGAGCTGCGGCCCTTGGGGCCATTTCGGCCCCAATTAGCCGAACGCTTTGCGGCTTTGCCTTTTTGGGAAGATTTATCAGGGGCCAGCTGTCCAAATCATCAAGACAAGGAAAGAACTTCTGTAGGGACACAGGCTGAAAATCATGCCCAAGCTTTAGAGGGAATTGAAGAGTCCAAAGATGAATCCCAAAATTGAAAAAATCCGTGAACGCGCGCAAGAATTGCTGGAATTGCAGACTGTAGATTGTGTTATCGGCTTTCAGCGCGGCACAGAAGCGTATCGCGCCGCTCCGGCTTTTATTACAAGGGCGGAAGATGCGGCGAAGCTCATATTTGATCCGACATGCACGCAAAATCTGGCCAATTATTTACGCAAACGGCCGGGCAAAACAGCTGTCGTGGCTAAAGGCTGTGATGCACGGGCGATTGCCGTTTTATGTAACGAAAATCAGCTGTCGCGCGACAATCTGTATATTATTGGCGTGCCGTGTGAAGGGCTTGTCGATATAGATAAGCTGGCGGCCCAAGAGGACGTCAATTTAGCTGAAATTACAGAATTAGCCATAGAAGGCGAAGATGTTGTTGTAAAAATGGGCGATAAGGAGCTGCGGCTTTCTGCGGCGGATGTGCTGTGCGAGGAATGCCTGGGCTGTCAGTGCCCCACGCCGCCGATATATGATGAGCTTGTGGGGGAGCCGATAGAGCCGCGGCCCGAGAGCAAATTTCGGGAGCTCATGGAGCGTCTGGAAGCTCTCAGCCCCGAAGAGCGCGCGCAATTTTTTGAGGAGCAATTTAATCGCTGCATCCGCTGCTTTGCCTGTGTGCGCGCCTGTCCCTTATGTTATTGCACAACATGTTTTGCCATTCAAGACAAGCCACAATATGTCCCGCGTGTCGTGGGGCTGGACGAAAATCGGATGTTTCATCTGGGGCGCGCAATGCATTTGGCGGGCCGCTGCGTGGGATGCGGAGCCTGCGATCGAGCCTGCCCTGTCGGCATCCCGCTGCGAGCTTTGAACAGCAAACTGGCTGTGGAAACAAAAGAGCTGTTTGGCGTTGTGGCAGGCTTGTCTTGCGAGCAAAAAGCGCCGCTGATCGAATTCTTGCCCGGAGATACAGAAGAAGCGCTGGATACGCACAAATAATTTTTCTCAATGCGAATGTCGTAGAGGAAGCATATGCCTTATCTTTTGCCCAAATCAGAACTAAAGGCGTGGCTGGCACAATTAGCGACAAACAAAACGCTTGTAGCCCCCCGACGGGATGCACAGGGCCGGCTGGAATTTGCGGCGTTGCAAAATCTAGAAGAAATTGTGCTGGCGCCTGGCGTTGTGCCGGAGGGCATTAAGCGCTGGCTGAATCCGCCTTCGGAAGAAATGTTTCGCTATGCTGGCGCCGGGCCGCATGTTCGTGTGGGCGAAAAGCCTTCTGCCGATCCGGAACTCGTGATTTTTGGCGTTCGGCTCTGTGATGCCGCTGCTTTGGCTATTGTGGATGAATTTTGGGCTGCGGAGACAGGAGATCCTTATTATGAGCGGAGGCGCGCTCACGCGCTCATCATCGCTGTCAATTGCACGGAGGCCGTGCCCGAATGTTTCTGTGAGGCCCTGTGCAGCGCCTTATCGCAGCCGCGGGGAATGGATATTTTGTTGACGCCGCTTAACGATGAGCAATATCTTGTGGAAAGCTTCACAGAACGCGGGGCGGCCGCATTGGAAGCTACAGCTTCCCTGTTGCAGCCAACAGAATTGGAGGCAGAAGCGATTCGGAGGGAGCTGGCCGCCTCTGTGGCTGCCCAACAAAAACGACGCGTGCCTTCGGAGGGGCTGAGCGAAGCTATCCAGCATCTGTTTAAGGAGGAGGCTTTTTGGCAGCAACATACAGCGGCCTGCATTGGCTGCGGCGTGTGCACTTTTTTGTGCCCCACATGTACATGTTTTGATGTGATGGATGATGCTATCGCGGGCACGGGCTATCGCTATCGCTGCTGGGATACATGCCAATTCCGACAATTTTGCGAGGAAGCTAGCGGCCACGATCGCCGCCCCCAACAATGGCAACGCCAGCGTCAGCGCATTGCTCATAAATTATGGTTCTGGGCAGATCGTTTTGGCAAATTAGCCTGCGTCGGCTGCGGCCGCTGTGTCAAATTGTGCCCTGTTAATATTGATATAACGAAGATTGCATCTGAGGCTCTGGAAACACAGCCCGCCGAGACGAAAACGTGATTTTTTTCCCGATGAATGAATTCCGCGAAATTGTAAATTTGCAGCAATTTGCCCGCTGTCTGCAGGCAATAGCCATAGCTCTTCCTTTCATTGCTGTGGCTGTATGCGTGATTGCGGGCGTGAAAAAAAAACATTTAGGCCAAAGCATTGTGAAGGGCATTGCGCTGGGCCTTTTGGGCCCCCTCATCTATGTCTTGTGGCTTATATACAGCTTTCTGGTGCGTTATAATCCCCAGACAGGCGAAGCGGGCCTGCACCGCGTTTCTATTCTGCTCATAAATGTTGCTATTTTTGCCCTAATTGGTGTATTATTAGGCTTCGTTTACAGTCGGATTTTTCGGCCTGCAAAAGCAGATTAAAATACATTATAATCACACAATTAGTCAGCCAAAAACGATCTCCGCATCTGGCTTTTTACATTGGCGCGTTTTTTAAAAGCAAGCCAGATATTTTGTTTTTTAAGAAAAAGCTCTGTCTATTGGGCAGGAATTTGCTCTGCGTCGCATAAAATATGGCTGTATATGGAAAAGCCGATGTCGAAAATGACATCACAGGCATAAATGTTACATCCTGATGTCTAAATAAAGAGTCGGCTCAAAATACAATGCAAGCTTGAGGGAGGCTGTTTTCTATGAGCAATGGCGCTAAAATTTATTTTGACAATGATGCCGATTTGAGCGCGCTGGCAGGCAAGAAGATTGCCATCATTGGCTATGGCATTCAGGGCCGTGCCCAGGCGCTGTGTTTGCGTGACAGCGGCCTGGAAGTGCTCGTCTCCGAAATCCCGCAATCTCCCAATTATCAAGTTGCTGTAGAGGACGGCTGGGAAGTGAAGGAAGCCGCCGCAGCAGCACAAGAGGCAGATCTCATTCAGATCCTGACACAGGATCATGTGCAGGCGGCTGTATATAAATCCCATATTGAGCCTCATTTGGCCGAAGGCAATGCCCTTGTGTTTTCGCATGGCTTTAACATTCATTATGGCCAAATTGTCCCGCCGCCGTTTGTGGATGTGTTTATGATTGCGCCCAAGGGCCCGGGAGCGCTTGTGCGGGAATGCTATTTAGCGGATACGGGCGTGCCCTCTCTTGTGGCTATCTATCAGGATTACACGGGCAATGCCTTAAAGCTGGCTCTGGCTTATGCCAAAGGCTTGAAAGCCACAAAGGCAGGCGTGATTGAAACAACCTTTAAGGAAGAGACGGAAACAGATCTCTTCGGCGAGCAGGCCGTGTTGTGTGGCGGCGTTTCGGAGCTGATTATTGCGGGCTATGATACGCTCGTGGAAGCGGGCTATCAGCCGGAAATTGCCTATTACGAAGTGTGCCACGAATTGGGCCTAATTTTGGATTTAATTCACAATTATGGCATTGACGGGATGCGGCGTCGCGTGTCGGACACAGCAGAATATGGCGATTTGACGCGCGGCAAGCGCATTATCACAGAAGAGACACGCCAGGAAATGAAGAAAATTCTCAAAGAAGTGCAGGATGGCAGCTTCGCCAAAGAATGGATTTTGGAGAATATGACGGGACGGCCTGTGTTCAATGCCCTGCTCCGGCAAGCTGATGCGCATCCCATTATGGAAGTCGGGCGCAAACTGCGCGCAATGATGCCCTGGCTGAAAAAAGGCTAGCGAAATAGCGCCAAAAGCGCCCAATCTGTGATCAGCTCATTCAAATTGCAGGGGATAATTGCACTGAAATCCTGCAAAAAAGCGACAAAAATATAAACGGCTTTGCAGAAAAATAACAGGCGATGTCTTTTGGGCATCGCCTGTTTTTTTATATAAATGTTTGCTTTACAAATCAAATTAAAAAAGATTAATTTTTAGTCATTAGCGAAAAAGCCACAATAAAGGGAGCAAAAGCTTGCGCTTCCCTGTTTATGTTTGTTTGCCTCGCAAAAAATTCACGGGCACGCGATGAGGCCACAGGCGTGTCAAAAAGCCCAGCAGCCAGCCTTTGACACGCTCCCACAATATTTCGGGCTCGGGCTCGTGCAAATGCGCGCCATCCAGCACGGCCTGAACGGCCAGCCCCACGGCTGTGGCGTGCACGGGCGTAGCGACAGATTTCACAAGGCCGCTGAGGCCCCGGGGCTTGCCTATGCGCGCGGACATGTTGCCCATCACGGCGGAGGCTAATTTGGCTGTATCCGGAATTTGCGAGCCGCCGCCCGACAACACGACGCCGCCACTACAGCGATCCCCCACGCCCGCGCGTCGCACATCCGCCCAGGCCATCTCAAAAATTTCCTCCAGGCGCGCCTGAATGACTTCCGCCACCAGCTGCAACTTCACGCGCTCGCGTTGTTCTCCATCAGCGCTTGTGACGATAATTTCTTCCTCAGGAGAAACAGAGGAAGCCAGCGCCCGGCCATAGCGGACTTTCACATTTTCCGCTTCTTCCATACTGATACGCAAAAGCTTGGCCAAATCGCGCGTAATTTGATTGCCCGCTATGGGCAGCGAGGATGTATGATAGATGGCGTTATCCAAAAACACGGCAATATCCGTTGTTCCGCCGCCAATGTCCAATAAAATGACGCCTAAATCACGCTCGGCTTCTGTGAGCACCGCATGAGCCGTGGCAAGGGGCTCGAGCACTTGCGCCTGCACTTTGACGCCCGCTTCTTCCACACAGCGCTCCAGATTCGTAATAATGCTGGCCATTCCCGTGACAACATGCACTTCCACATCCAGGCGCCGCCCGCTCATGCCAATAGGACGCGCTATGCCTTGCTGGCCATCCACAGCAAAATCGCGCACAACTGTATGAATTATCTGGCGATCTGAGGGCAATGTTACCGAATCGCGGGCACTTTGGATGGCTTTTTCCACATCCTCGGCCGTGACTTCCTGACTCGGGCCTGTGTGCACGCGCCCTGTCACATTTGTGGAACTGATATGATCCCCGGAAATGCCCACATGCGCGGCTTTAATAGTGACGCCCGCCATCCGCTCCGCCTGCGCCACCGATTGGCGCACGGCCTCAATTGTGAGCTCACGATCCACTACAATGCCGCGTTTGAGGCCTGTAGAAGGATGCATGCCCACGCCAAGAATGTCCAGGCTGCCATTATCTAAAGGCCGCGCCACGACTGTGCATATTTTTGTCGTCCCGATATCCAGACCTACTACAAAGCCTTCTTGTGTCATTTTCACTTTAAGAATAATTTGTTGTTACATTCCAAGCGAGAGGATCTTTTTTCTTTATCTCAATGGACTTTACATGTCCAATTTCGCGTTGTAGAGGATTTTTTCAAATCGCAGTCCAGATCGGACATTCCGGCACGCTTACATCGATGGCTTTTATTTTGCGGCCCTCATTTTGCAGTTGCTTTGCCAGCCGGCCCAGGACTGCCATTTTTCGTGTGAGACTATTGACATTGCCCAAATTGGCTTCCCAGCCCTCCGCAACGCGAATTGTGATGTAATGCAATTCGCTGAAATCCGCTTCTAAATTTTCGCGCAGCCCCGCTTTTGTCGCTCCCGCCAATAAATCCAAAGCCCATTGCCAGCGCGTTGGCGCGATACGGCTGCCAAGCGGCGGGCGGGAGGGCGTCAGGCCCACAAATACAGGCAAAGCTGGCCGCTTCGCTTGGCGATACAGACACAGGCCTTCGCGGCTGACAAGCGTGTAGCCGGAACTGTCGCGCAAGGCAGCAATCGGCTGGCGCGCCTGCACCACAATAGATAAAGTGTGTGGCAATACGCGTTCCACGCGCACTTTTTCCACGCGATAACAGGCTTGGGCCTGTTCGCAAAGCCGCGAAAGCGAGAGACTCAGCAGGCAGGCCCGTGGGGGCACATTTAATTGGCGGCGCACTTCCTCCCCTATTTCAGGCGTCGGCGCAACAATTGTAATTTCCTCTAGCCGAAAAAGATAAGACACACATCCTCCAATGAGCCCTATTAGCAACGCTCCCAGCCAAAAACTAAACATTATTGTGATTTTGTGCTTTCGTGTCATTTCTGGGCTCGCCCGAACAGGAAATGCTCAATTGGCCTGGCACAGGCTAGGAGCTGTCCCTTACTCATATTGCCCAGAAGTGCTTGCCGGCGGACAAAGCTGCCTCGCTATTTGTTCTCCCGCGCGCCGAATGTCTCCTGCGCCGATTGTCAAAATAAGATCGCCAGGCTGTGCCATCTGCACGACGCGACATACAATTTCGTCCTGGCGAGCAATAAACTCTACAGGCTTATCGGGGCAATAACGCCGAATCCTGTCGGCCAGCAGGGCACCATCAATGCCCGGGATTGGAGCTTCTCGCGCCAGATAGACATCATTGATGATGACGATGTCGGC
Source organism: uncultured Armatimonadia bacterium (assembly GCA_964622325.1). GTDB lineage: Bacteria > Armatimonadota > Zipacnadia > Zipacnadales > UBA11051 > JAJFUB01. Next base: position 3,176 of record CAZUOJ010000037.1, on the reverse strand, counting down.
CAGCGCAAAGGCCTGCGCAAAACCTTCTAAAAGGGCAGCCAGGCGGCTGGGCAAATGAGGCTGAAAAATCACAATCAGACGCTGGGGCGCAAATTGACGCGCTGTTTTCAATGTGGCCTGAATTTCTGTCGGATGATGAGCATAATCATCATAAACAGCCAGGCCATTACATTGCCCGAGCTGCTCAAAGCGGCGTCCTGTGCCTTGAAATGCTGCCAGCGCTTTCACAATTACGGAAATGTCTACGCCTAGCGCTTCGGCTGCAGCAATAGCCGCAAGGCTGTTTAACACATTATGCTCGCCGGGAATAAGCAAATGTATCTCTTCGCCGCGCTTTGCGTTCCGCATAAGACAATAGCGCATATGGGGGGCTTGCCACTGAATCTCTGTGGCGGCGTAATTGGCCTGCGGCGATAAGCCATAACTAATTAAACGCGCCGGCGCATGTGAAATGACTTTTTGCAAACGTGGGCTGTCTATATGCCAGACAACAAATCCCTGTGGATTGGCGAGAGCCAAAAAATCGGCGAAAGCCGCATCCAGGGCCTCGGAGGACTGATAATAATCCAGATGATCATCTTCAATGCCTGTCACAATCTGGCTGGCCCCGCGATATTTCAAAAATGAGGCATCGCTTTCACAGGCCTCAAAGACGAAATGCGGGCCGCGGCCCACACGATAATTGGCGCCCCAATTTCGCACGAGCCCGCCCACAAAGACTGTCGGATCCAGGCCTGCCTGCTCCAAAATATAGCCCAGCATAGCGCTTGTTGTCGTTTTGCCATGTGTGCCGGCCACCGCAATTGCATGTTTATCGCGCATAAGCCAGGCCAGCAAATCGGAACGATGAAAGACGCGCTTGCCTATCGCCCGCGCCCGCGCCAATTCGGGATTATCGCAGGGAATGGCGCTCGTATAAAAAATAACATCCGCATCATCTACATGCTCAGGATCATGGCCCACATACACTGTTAAGCCGGCTTGCCGCAATTTATCCATTGTAGCACTATCAGAACGATCTGAGCCTGTCACATGAAATCCTCGCTGAGCTAAGGCTTCGGCCAGCGCGCTCATGCTTACGCCGCCGATGCCAATAAAATGAATTTTATCCGTCTGTCGCAAATCCATAGCGTCATTCACAAATTTTTATTCAGCTTGCAAAATAATTTTTCCCCCAAAAATCAAGCTGCCTTTTTTCAGGACTGTAATTCTATTGTAGAAGCTAGCACAAGCTTTGGCAAGCCTTGACGCGCCACAAACGCCCGGCCGGCTTTTGATAGGCCTTTCTTAAATTTTTTGTATTTTTATTGGGGAACAAATGTATATTTTGAATGTTTTTGGGGCTTTTAGCAGGACTCAGAGGCCGTAGCGATTATGAGCTCAGCAATGCGCTCTGCGGCCTGGCGCGAGCCCCAGCCCAACGCTGCCTGAGACATGGCTCGGCGGCGCGTTTCATCAAGCACAAGCGCACGAATTGCATCTTTGAGACGCTCCCCTGTCAGCTGCTCATCCTCAATCATTATCGCTGCGCCGCGCTCTACAAGCGCCTGGGCATTATGTTTTTGATGTCCATGAGCGAAGGCGCCAGGCACGACAATCATCGGCAAGCCCCAGGCAGCCGCTTCGGCGAGGCTGCTTGAGCCTGCGCGCAGCACATATAAATCTGCCGCCGCCAAAACTAATTGCATCTGGCTAATAAACGCCTCACAGCGATAATTCGGGCCCGGCTGCAGCGCCGCCACAGCTGCCCGTACACGTTCAAAATCCAGACGTCCTGTTTGATGGAATATTTTAATGCCAGTCGCAAGCAAATGGGGCAAAGCCTCTATGAGCGCGTCATTCAGCCGCCGCGCACCTTGACTGCCTCCTGTGACCAGCAGAACAAAATCTTGTGCTTCATAGCCCAGCTGTGCCCGCGCCGTAGCCCGATCGCCCTGCAAAATCTCCTCCCGTACAGGCTGCCCTGTGATGACAACTTTATGGGAGGGGAAATATTCCACTGCTGTGTCAAATGCTACTGTAATGATGCGGGCGATTTTGGCCAGCCGCAAATTTGTCCGATCAGGCAAAGCATCTGAGACATGAAGGACACAGGGCGTTTTGAGCCAATGTGCAGCCGGGGCGGAGGCAGCTGTCACATAGCCGCCTGTGCCGACAAAAACATGGGGCCGAAAACGCCATAATACTGAAAAGGCTTCCAGGCCCCCCCAGGCAAGCTTGCCTAAGGCCCCTATTGTGCGGAGAGAAAAGCCATAAGGCAAGCCCACAGCATGCAGAAGCTTATGGGGGCGTTCCGCTAACAGTTGTGAATCCAGTTCCCGGCATGCGCCTAAAAAAAAAGCTTCGGCCTCTGGCGCCAAGCGCATAAAGCGCTGGGCAATGGCCAGGGAAGGAAACAAATGGCCTGCGCTGCCGCCTCCGGCAAAAACAGCTCGCATTCAGGCCCCCTCCTGTCTGAGGGGGTTCGTCCTGTGACGATAAACGGACGACACAAGGCCTGCCGCCAGCAAAGAGGAAACGAGGCTGCTGCCGCCATAGCTAAAAAAGGGCAACGTCAGCCCTGTGATGGGCATAAGCTTCAAGGCCACAGCGATGTTGATGAGCATTTGCAGGCCCAAAAGAGCGCCTATCCCACAGCTCAACAAATACGAAAAAGCGGGCTGTCCGTTGCCAATGTAAAAGGCAAGATAGACAATGCCAGCTAAAAATAAAAGAAAAATAAGCGTACGCACAAAGCCTAATTGGCAAGCAATCACACAGAAAATGGCATCTGTGTGGGCTTCGGGCAGATGGCATTGTTTTTCAAAATTGAAGCCCAATCCCTGGCCCCAGATCCCTCCCTGGGCTATCGTCACAAGCATTGTGAGCACATGATAGCCAGCGCCGCTGGGATCGGCTTCAGGATGGAGAAAAGCACGCCAGCGTTCGCCATATTCCCCCTCATTCAAATAGCCAAAAGCAACGCCCCCTCCTACGAGCAGCGCTAAATACAGGGCTGTCTTCCATTTCGGCGCTCCCGCCAAAAAACACATTGCCAATGTGACGAGAACAATCAATAAGAGCATCCCCAGATCGTGCTGGCCAATCAACAGGACGGCAAACGCGGACAGCGCCAGCAAAAAGGGACGGCGGATGCGTTTGCCATAGGCTCCAGACAGGGAGCCCTTATGAAACAG
>CAZUOJ010000036.1:0-30916 GCA_964622325.1 uncultured Armatimonadia bacterium | reverse complement strand
CCCAGGCCTGGCGACTGGCATACAAATCTCCTAGGCGCAAATATAAATTCGCCTCGTGGGGATAATGCTTCAGCGCTTCCGTAAGAATCTCTGCCGCCCGTCGCGGCTGGCCCTGGCGGGCATAGATTGTAGAAAGACCCAGATATGCAAATAGATTTTTCGGATCCTGCGCCAGCACTTTTTGATATGCCTCTAATGCCTTGCGCCACAGGCCCTCCTCACGGAACAATTCCGCTAAACGCAAATGAACTTCAGGCAGCTGATCGTCCTGCTCCAGCGCTCTTTGCAGCCACAGCCTCTCGGCCTGGCGATTGCGCCTCGCCTGCTCCAGCTTCGCCCACAGCAAGCATATTTTCACATACGGCTCGCCTGCCTCTTTGGCCTTAAGCAGCATGGCTTCCGTTTTCTTATAATCGCCCTCTTTGAGATATTTTTCTGCCGCCGTCAGATATTCAAACTCTTTTTCAGGCCCTGGGGATGCTTGTGTCTGTTCTTTTTCCTCAGGGACATGAATCGCAGACTCTTTTGGCTCCGCCTCCGGCTTTGCAAGCTCTTTTTGCGGCTGCCCAACGCCCTCTGTGGGCTTGCTTAATTCTCCTTGTGGCTTCGGCTCCTTAGCTTGAGCTTGCGGCGGAGCCGTTGTGGCCAATGCCGGAGGCGTTAGCCGTTGTTCGCCTGCTGGCACTGGCTGCGCGGCGCCAGGCGTCCCGGCAGGAGAAGAAATTGCTGGCGCCGCAGGAATTGCCGACGCTGTGGCCTCCGGCGCAGGACGGGAAGCTGTCTCCGCTGGCGGCGTAGGGAGGCCCTGCAGGCTTATTTGCGCGGCGACAGGCGCCTTTTGAGGGCCCTCCTGTAATTTGGCTAATAGCTGTTGGGCAAGCGCCTGATAGGCTTTATCGCCTGCGCCCGGCTCCGATAAAAGCAGCCGGCGGATTTCCGGCTGCTCCCGGCGCAGCCAGAAAATCTCCACATCGTTTGTGACAGCGGGCACAGGTCGCAGCACGAGCAAATCATCAAGCTCTGTCGCCATAAGGAGATTGTGCAGGCCTTCTGCCACTGTCAGCCAATCCTGTCGTTCAGGCTGAGGCCAGGAGACGCCCGCCGCCCGCAAAAGCGGGCTTTCTGGATGCAGCACAAAAGCCTCCCATTGAGACGAAGAAGCCAGGCTCTCCACAATCACATCGGCAAAACGCATAAAGGGAACAGGATGAGGCACAGCCGCCGCCTCAAAAATAAGGCCTACAGTCCGCGGCGCGGCCGCGGCTATTCCGTTAAGGGCTGCCCACAGCCCCAGCACACACATCAGCAGCCTCCCGCTTCTTCGGACGGCGCCCCATGGGGCCTGTTGCCAAGCCCGGACAGCGGCTTGATGGGGGGCTTGATGGGGGCAGCGATGAAGGCCCTGAGAATGACGCATAAAAGGCATCGCCCTCACCTGTTGTTATTCTGGCGCAGCAATTCCAGACGGGCCCGGCACGATTCGGCCGCGGCATTATATGCCGCCGCGTTGTTGGGATCCTGGCGTGATAATTCCCGATAAGCGCTTTCCGCGCGTTCCAGACGCTGGAGAGCTTCCTCCAGTCGGCCCTCCCGCGCCAGCTGTTCTCCTTCCGCCCGCAAAGCCGCCGCTTCCTGGCTGCTGGGCCCTGACGGACGATTGGCTGCGGCAGGCTTGGCAGGAGGCGGCGTGACCCATATTGTAATTTCCCCGCGTGCCGATTTGCCGCTTGTGTCGGGGGACGCTGTTGTCGCCTCCGAGGCGGGCTTTTCCGTCGCTTTATTGGTTGTCCCGGGCGGGAGGGGATTTGTGCCGCTGGCGGAATTCGACGCCCCAACGGGCGTAATAGGCCGCCGGCTGCTCACAGACGTGCTGGGGGAAGAGGGCACAGGCCGCGCGGGCGCCTGCCATTGCTCATAGGGGCGCGCAGAAGCATTTACAGTCGGTGGCGGCACTGCGGGCGGCGCAGAATAGCCTGCCGCGGGCGGCGCGGATGCCAGAGGCGGCGTCGCTTCGCTAGCAGTGCCTGGCTGCTTGCTGCTGGGAATAGGCACAGGCGCAAAAGGATTGCGCCCCGAAAGATTCGGGATATATTTCGGCAGCCCGGCGATTTCCATCTGGCGTTGTTGCTGCTGAGCAATCGCTTGCGCCTGCCGATAGGCCTGCTCCCATTCCCAGCGGATGTTGGGATCCCCCGGCTGCAGCTTCCACGCCGCCTCATAATGCGCAGTGGCTTCCGCATAACGCTGCTCCGCCACAAGGCGGCGCGCCGTTTGAATTTCCTGCTCATATTGCGCCTGGCGGGCGGCGCGGGCTTGTGCCCGGCTGACGCCAATCAATAAGACAGTGCCCAACAGAAAAACAAACAAGCCCACGGCCAGGCCTACTGTCAGGGCGGGATTAGCCGCGAAAAATTGCTTGCACGAGCGCCACACGCCCGCAAGCGAAAAGCTTTCGCGCGCGCGGCGCGGACGCCTGGGGCGCCCCGATGTCTCTCCCGGCTCCCCGTGTCCCAGGCGCAAGCGCAGCAAAGCCGCCTTCTGCCGTTCCACCGGCCGATCGGGATTCAGCTGCAGGACGGCTTCGTATGCTGCCAGGGCTTCCGTCAAATCGCCCTTTTGCTCATAGGCCATCCCCAATACGGCGTAGGCTTCAATGTGGCGAGGATCGAGCGCGAGTGCCCGCCGACAATTTTCAATAGCCGCCTGGGCGCGCCCCTCCGCCAGTTGGGCTGCCGCTTCGTCCACAAGACCGGAAGGATTGAGCTCCGGCTGCACTTCCGCGAGCGCATCTGTGACAGCCGCCTCATCCTGCAGCAATTCTCGCAGCGGCGCCCCGCAGCGAATGCAAAAAGTGCTGGAAGGCGCATTTCTCGCCTGACAACGACGACATGTATGCATATCCATCGCCCTTCTTTTGTGCCTTGTTGCGGGCTAATTGTTATAGTTTGGGCGCAAAAACTTATACAGTAATGTTATTCTACTTCCAGCTAACAGGAATTGTCAATGTTCCCTCAGGGGGAATATTTGGGGGAGGCAACAGCATTTCGGAATTGTTATTTATGTCTTCTTCCAGAGGCCCTCTTTCCTTCTATCCTTGCTATCCTTGCAAAAGCTGGCGCAACTCTTCGACATCCAGAGGCTTTTTCAGCACATGATTCACATAGGGGCACACAATTTGTGAAGGCTGATTCGTGATGTAAGCACTGATCAGAATGAGGCGAGCGTGGGGCGCCAGGGCGCGCACACGCTGGGCAAGCTCTGTGCCCAGAATATCCGGCAGATACAAATCGATTAACACAATGCGTGGAGCCTGATGGAAATGACGCACATAATATTCTATTTTTTCCAAAGCCTCGCGGCCCCGCCGCACCGCCTCATAATCATAGCCCAGGCTGGCCACAAAAGCGCTGAGACTTTTTAAGGTCTCGGGTTCATCATCGACAATCAACAGGGAGGGCACGGCTAATCTTTCCGGTTCCTTTTCGCCCGAAAAATCGGCCGTATCTGTCGAGCGCCCCTCTGTTTCCAGTGTCACAGGTGTGGCTCGTGCAACAGGAAAATACATAGTGACAGTCGTGCCCACATCCAGCTCGCTATCGATTTCCAGCCGCCCATCGTGATAAGTCACGACCTTGCGCACAATGCTTAAGCCCAGCCCCGAGCCCTGTTCGCCTTTTGTTGTGAAGAAGGCCTCCGTCACATGCGGCAAAATCTCCTCCGGAATGCCCTTCCCGGTATCCTGGACGCGAATGAAGACTTCTTCGCCGCTCATTCCTGTGCTCAGCGTGACTTGCCCGCCTGTTTCGGGCAAAGCTTGCCGCGCATTGAGCACTACATTGAGCAATGCGGTGCGCAGGGCGCTGGCGCTGCCGGAGATTAAGGGCGTCTCCTGCAGCTGCAGTTCCAGGCGCGTATTTTGCGCCTCGGAAAATTGTCCGCGCAAAATATTGGCGACTTCTCTGGCAATCTCATTGACATCCAGGGGCACAAATTCTTTATACGGGTCTGCTTTTGCGGCGGAGGAGATCCGTTTGGCGGCCTCTGCGCCCTCTGTCGCGGCGCGGACGATATCCTGGAGGGCGGCTTTAATCATATCCGCATCCACGCGCCCCGGCTCTTTCATTTCCATCAGCAAAATCTCAATGCGCAGCAATATGGCCGTCAAAAAGTTCCGTACATCATGCGCCACTTCTGCCGCCACTTCTCCAATGGCACTGAGACGCGCGATAGTGTGGATTTGCGTCTCCAGGGAGCTATGCGCCTGCGCCAAATTGTGATATACAGTCTGCTGGTCAGCCGCCCCGTCGGGCGCGCTTAATTGCCCCAGCTGCCCTGATAAAATTTGGGCTGTGGGCTCTAATTGTTTCAGCAGCGATTCTTTATGCAAAATCTCCTGGCGCTGCTTCACGCCCCGTTGCGCCACCTGCAAAATTTCGTCCACGGAAAAGGGCTTCGTTATATAATCCAGCGCTCCCAGCCGCACGGCTTGCTGGGCTGTCTCCAGGCCCGCATAGGCCGTGATGAGCGCCACTTGCACGGCCGGATCCATCTCCTTGAGCCGGCGCAGCACTTCCGGCCCCTCCATTTGCGGCATGCGAATGTCGCAAAACACAACATCCGGCCGATGCTGCTGCGCCAGTTGTAATCCTTCCTCAGGCCCCGCGGCTAACAGGACCTCATAATGATCCTTGAGAATCATCCGCAGCGATTCCCGGGGACCGCGCTTATCATCAATAATCAGGACGACCGGCTTGCGCATCACGCCCCTCCTCTTTTGGGCTCAGCGGTGTGGGCGGCGGCGTCTCAGGAATCGGAAAGCACACAATGAAGGCAAAATGCTCCTTAGTATGCACGGCTTGCAAGCTCCCGCCCTGGCGTTCAATCAGTTGTTTGCTGATGGCTGGCCCCAGATCTTCTTCCTCCTGTTGCAGCACAGCAAGCGGATCCAGAAGTTGCGCCGGATCCTCGGGAAAATTGTTTTCCCGCACCTGAAAACGAATCTCCACCTGCGGCGCTGGCTCTCCCGACACCGTTTCCACCTGAATCGTGACACCGCTGGCCCCATGATCATATAAATAGCGCATTAAATAGGTAAAGGCGTCGAGCGTGGGGCTGGGATCGGCCACTACCGCCGGGATTTCCGCGGGGAGGCGCAATTGGGGCGGCGCGTGGGGATGCTGTTGCGTAAAAGTGGCGACGACCTGCTGCAGCAGCTGCTCCAGCTGGACAAACTGACAGGCGGGTTCGGGGGGCTCAATCAGCTGCACCTGTTCGCTAATCAGACGATCCAGGCGCTCGAGTTCCGGATAGACCGTATCCCGCCAAAAACGCGCCATTTCCTCCCAGTTCGTGGGCCGCGACATCAACTCCGCGTAAGTTTTAATAGCCGTCAGCGGGGTGCGAATTTCGTGGGCCAGGCGGCCGATAATGCGCGTCAGCACCTGCACGGTCTCCTGGCGCGCCGCGGCCGCCGCCTCCTGCAACGAACTGGTCATATCCTCCAGCAACATCACAGCGCCCGCGCTTTTGCCCCGATCATCCCACAGCGGGCAAGTTGTCACCCGCAGCCGTTGTTGCTGCAGGGGCAACAGCACCTGCTCCCCCACGACTGCGTTTTCCTCCGACATGAGCGCCGCATACAGAAAATCGCCTAAGGGCGAAGGCAATGCGCGCAGATCCGCGCCTTCCAGCTCCTGCGGCGTTTTGCCGAGTAATTGCGCCGCGTAAGGATTGCACAGGGCGATGCGCTGATCGGGCCCTAAGGTAATCAAGCCACAGCGCATGGCCGCCAGGCTGCGTTCCATATAGGCCTGGGCCTGCTGCATTTGCTCGTGCCACTGTAAGTTTTCCACGCGCAAAGTCACATAATTAGTCAGCACAAAGAGCTCTTCCAATTCCGCCGGGGAATAGGGCTGCCCCACGATCTTTTCGCCCAGAAGCAGCAGGCCGTGCAAACACCCGCGGGGCATAAGAGGGATGGCCACTTCCGCCCGAAAGATTGCCAGTTCCTGGGCCAAAGCGACAGCTTGCAGCTGATTGGGCCAGCTGACAAGCTCCTGGCGGGTCAAAGGGCGATTGCTGTGAGCGTACCACTGCACGAGGGCAGCCGTGGGGCCCAGCTTGCCAAATTCGCACAATTCCGGAGGCAGGCCCCGGGCGGTCAGCACCGTAAAGGCTTTCTGGCGCGGATCGTCCCACAAGAGGGCATATCCCGCGCAGGAAATCGTTTCGGAAACAGCCTGGACAAAAGCCAGGAGTAATTGCTCCAGATTCGGATTGGCGGCCAGAGTCGCCAGTAAATCCCGCAGCAGAGTATGGCGGCTCAGAGCAGGGGGTTCGGGGCGAGGGGAAAACGGCGCCACAGAAGTCGGTGCCATGGCGCCGCTTTGTTGTTGACGCAACAGGGCCTGTTGCAATGCCTGTGTTAACAGCAGGTCCTTTTCCATCACATCCATCTGCGGCGACAGCCAGAAATCACAGGCAGCGAGGCCCTCCACCCGCAATTGCTCCCGCACATCCGCGGGGCCCCAGCCGACAATCACCGGGCTCTGTTCCTGGCGCAGCTGCTGCAGATCCTGCAGCACGGCCTGGGTTAAGGGCTCAAAGTTTATCGCCGCCAGCGCCACCGGCAGACGCGCCGCAGTCTCCGCGGCGCTGCCGGCCGCCACAGGCACAATTATGGCCTGCGCGTCCCAACACGCCCGCAGCCGTTGTTGCCCTTCCGGGTTAAATCCGATGCAGAGTGCGACGATCATAAGAGGCCGCCGAAACCTCCAAAGGTAACTCCACAATAAAACTCGTGCCCTCTTCGGGACTGGAACGCACCGAGATTGTCCCGTGATGCTCCTCAATGATTGTCTGGCATACGGGCAAGCCCAATCCCGTGCCCTCTTCGCGCTGAGTGTAAAAGGGCTGGAAGATGAGCTGGCGCTCTTCTTCGGGAATATAGCTATGGTCGTTATGCACCGTAATCGTGAGGATGGGCTGCCCGTCCTCCGGCCGGAGGGCCTGCGCCGTCCTCAGGCAGACCCTGCCGCCTTCGGGCTCCGCCTCAATCGCATTTTTGACCAGATTGACGAGCGCTTGATGGAGCCGATTGCGATCCCCATAAAATAATCGGTCCGCCCCCAACGAAAGATTAGCCTCGAGACGAATATGCCGCGCTTCGGCGGCGGCTGACATCGCCCGCAGCACGCTTTCGCACACCTGATCCACATTGATGGCTTCCACCACCGCATCCGCCGGCTTGGATAGCATCAGCATATTGTTCAACAGGCGCTCAATCCGCGCAATTTCTTCCTGCGCCGTCGCCAAAAAATTCTGGCGAAACTCTCTGTCCTCCCATCGCTCGGGCAACAATTCCGCAAAAGTGCGGATCGTGACTAAGGGGTTGCGAATTTCATGGGCCATTCGGGCCGTCAGCAGCCGAATAAATTGTAAATGCTCGGCTTGATGGCGTTCTTTTCCCAGGGCTTCCACGACCGACAGGTCACTGAAGACAGCAATGGCGCCGTCCTGCACCAGCGGCGTGCCCGTCCAGCGCGAAACGCTGCAGGTAACTGCCACGGTGGTGCCCTCCGGACGCTGTATTTCCAGGCGCTCGCCGCTTTGTCCGGGCGCTCCCGCCAATGCGCGGCGGAGGCGGACGGCTATAGGAGCCGGCAAGACCTCCAGGGATTGCCCTAACAGGTCTGTCGCCGCTCGCCCCAGGATATTTTCCGCCGCCGGGTTACACATGGAAATCGTGCCGGTGCTGTGCACGGCAATCACGCCGCTTTGCATCTGCCGGACGATGTTTTCATAATACAGCTTGAGCTGCACGACGCCATCAAATAGCTCGGCATTGTGCAAAGCCAGAGAAATTTGTGGCAGCAGATTGCGCAGCATTTGCAATTCTTCGACACTGTAGATGTCGCCTGCCAGATGCTCCCCCACCAACAGCAGCCCTTTGAGCTCATTTTCCCACAGCAGGGGCGCCACAATTTCCACTTCGAACTGGCGCATCTCCTCCAGCAGCCGTTCGGCGCGCTCCAGGGTGAGGAAGCGGCGGATTTGCGAGCGCTGCAGCAAATCGTGACTCAGCCTGGCCATATTAACTAATAAAGATTGCATAGTCAGATGCGGGGGCAAAGGGGGCGCCGTGGGCAAAGCCGACGCCATTTGTCGCGCCTGCAAAGAAAAGACATCGGTCGCCTCGCGCAAATAAAAAGCCACATAGGTCGCCGCGAATAATTTTTGAAGGAGCTCCACTAAAGATTGCGCTAATTGCTGGCTGTCTAAAGTGCGCAGCAGGATTTCGGAGGCCTGGCGGGCATTTTGCGCTAACTGCGCCCCGGGCAGCGCATATTCCAGCCTTTGCCGCAGCCAGCTGTACAGGGGGAGCGCGATCAGGCCAATAAAAAAGCCGCCCGCGGCGTGAAACAGATAGCGATTATTCTCCGTCATTATTTGCGGCTCGATAAAATACAGGCGCAATCCCATCAGCAAAGCGATGACGAGTCCTGTCAGCACAAAAGCCGCCGTCCGGGCTAAAGCCACCAGCGGACGCACGAGATGATGTTTGGCGATGGCATACGCCGTAAAGCCCACGACAAAGATATAGCCGGCCGCTCCCCACCGGGAATAATAAGTGCTTTGAAAAATCAAGGGGAAAATGAGAATCGTAAACAACGAAAGCAGCTGACACAGCAGCATGCCCGTCAGCACATAATTCACTTGCATACGCGGCACGCCGCGCAGCCGCCGCCGTTTCGAAAAAAGCAAATAATCCGCATAGACGATCGTGGCCGTCGCAAAAAGCACAAAAATCAAAAAGGGCCAGCCGTAAACGACCATTACAGTGCCCTGGGCAAACTCCAGAGAGACATAAAAATTAGGGGCTAAGACAACGAGGCTGGCCAATAAGCCAATACTGTAGAGCAGCGCCCGCCGCGGCCAGGGCACCAGGCGCGTCTTATCGGGAAATATCCAGAACAAATCCACATGCGTGCAGATGACAAACGCGGCGATGGGATGAGCCACCCGGAGCCAAAATCCCGCCTCCGCCTCCGTCGCCGCTGTCTGGATGAGATAATTGTTCAGCACCCAGAGGCTGACGCCCGTAGCCTGGAGCGCAAAAAGACGATTCCAGACGCGATCGGGCGCGCGGCTATAGACAGCGACCGCTAATATCAGGCTGGCGCCCGCCGTAATCAACAAAACTATCTCATCCCAAAAATTGGCGAGATCAAGCATGCCGCATCGTCCATGAGCATGTTCCACAAAATGGCCAAAACGGCGCGATGGCGCGACTTTCGTTTGGGCCGGGCCCAATAGAAACAATAATTCTCATCCGCCGCCCCTCTGTGGGGCAGGGACAAGTCGTTGCCGAAAATGTGAGCCATACGCCCTCTTTTCCCCCTCGGCGGGGAAAGGGGCAAGCCTTGTTTAAGGCACAAAGCGCCGAATAATCAGGCAGGCATGCGTGCCCCCCACGCTGTGCGAATTTATCATGGCCGTCTCCACGCGGCCTTTGCGCGGCACATTGGGCACATAATCTAAATCACATTCGGGATCAGGATAGCGATAATTGATTGTGGGCGGAATAATCCCCGTTTCCATCGCCATACAGGCGGCGGCGATTTGCCAGCCGCCCCCGGCCGCAAAGGGCTGTCCTGTCATGGATTTAATCGAGCTCATGGGCACATGATACGCCCGCGGGCCCATCACTTGCTTGACGGCGTTCGTTTCCGCCAGATCATAATGCTTGTTGCCAATCCCATGGGCGCAAATATAATCAATTTCGTCCACACTGATACGCGCCTGCAGCAGCGCGGCGCGAAAGGCACGGGCTAATTCTTCTCCACTGCTGCGCGCCATCACGAGATGATAGGCTTCCGTCGTAATCCCCAGGCCCAGCACTTCCGCATAGATATGCGCTCCCCGCTCCCAGGCCTGTTCGGCAGTCTCCAGCACAATCGCCGCCGCCCCCTCGCTTAAGACAAGGCCATCGCGCGTGCGATCATACGGCCGACAGGCCGCCTGCGGAGGATCATTGCGGCTTGTGAACACGCGCTGGGCCGCTAATAAGCGAAATCCTCCGGGGCTGACGCTCGCCTCTGTTCCTCCGGCAATCATGACTTTAGCCCGTCCCGCCCGCAAATGCGCCATGGCGATGCCTATCGCATCCAGTGTGGCGGTACAGCCGGCGCCGGAGGTTGTATTGGGCCCCTTGAGGCCCAGCTCAATGAATACATTGGCTGTGGCCGCATGTGAAACGGTTTCGCTGGGAGCTAAGGGATCAATGCCCACGACGCCCTTGCGCGCCAGATGGAAATACATATCATCGCCAATGTTGCCCATCCCCCCGGAAGTCGTGCCGAAGACTGCCCCCACATGATAAGGATCGAAGCGGCTCAAATCCAGGCCGGCATCAGCCACGGCCAATTTGGCCGCAGCCACGGCATAATTGGAAAAACGGCCGCTGCGCTCCGCATTGGCCGCGGGCCGATAATCCGCCGGATTGAAATGGCGTATCTCGCCGGCTATTTTACAATAAATATCTGAGGTATCAAAACTGCGAATCCAATCGATGCCCGATCGGGCTTCCGCCAAAGCCTGCCAAAACGCCTGCCGCCCAATTCCTGTCGGGGCGACAATTCCTAATCCTGTAATCACAATCCGCTGATGCGGCGCAAGCTGAGAAGAAAATGACGCCATTGTGGCTTGCCTTTGCTACAATCTTTATCGCAAAAGTGGCTATGAACGCTTCCGCAAAGCGTCTGTCCAGGGAATGTTTCTTCAATCCCCCTTTGGCTTTTGCCTGGGCGCAATTTCTTTTATTATAATACTTTGTTTAGAGTGCGTTCGCAAGAATATGCTTTAAAAAAACAGAATTATTGAGAAAAATTAAAGGAGTCTTTGAAGCCAATGTCCATTAAAGTGCCCCAATTGAAAGTGCCGGATTTCTGGCTATCCAATCAAGCGCTTGTGCAAAGCTATCTTGATTCTCAAATCAAACGGGGAAAAGTGCATTGGATAGGAGAATCGGTGCAGGGGCGCCCGTTGCGCGTGATCGAATATCCCGCTCCGGGCCAGCCTAAGCTCATGCTGATTGGCGGCACGCATGGCCATGAGCCGGGCACAGTGGCGGCGTGTATGAATATGCTGCATCTTTTAGAAACAGGCTCTGATTTGGCGGGACAGCCTCATGAGGAGCTGGCAGCGATGGCCGGAAAAATTCATTTATTTGTCCTGCCGCTTTTAAATCCGGATGGCCGCGCCGTGTGCCTGGATAGTTTTTATGGGCTGGGCGTGGACACCTGCGAGCTTTATGCCTGCGGCCTGCAACGCAATGGCGATTTAATTCCTTATGATGCCGCTAGCGATCAACCGTGTTATTATTTTGATCCTCAGGAGGCGCTCTTTTTGGGCGGCCAATTCAATGCTGCGGGCTGGGCAATCAATCGGCGGCTTTCGGATGAATTGAGCGAAGCGATTGAAGTGCAGCAGCTTTTGGAATATGTCAAGCCTCTGGGCCTGCAAGCCATCCTGGATTTACATGCCTGCGGCTATAATTTTGCCTTTCAGGCGCGTAGCCATGCGGCTCCCTATTGGCCTGTGCTGCGCGAATGGCAGCGCCGGGCAGAAAAGCTCTTTGCCCAAAAAGGCCGGCCGCTGGGGCCGCTTGTCGGCGACGGGGATCCTCCCCAGCCGCCGCCGTTTTTCTTTAATGCCAGCCTGTTTCATCGGCAGGCGCAATTGGGCTGGATGGCCTTTGAAGGCCGCCAGGGCTATCTGGGCCGTGCCTCCTTTATGCCCCAGCCTACGGAATGGGAAATTATCGATGATTATCTCAGCGCTATTCAGATATTTCTGGAGCTGGGCGCCGAGGGCCTGTGGGCAGAAGCACAATCACAGACCTTTGGCGCGTAAAAATTAAAAATAGCTGCATTAGCAGCAACAAGCAGAGCTTTAGCGCCGCATTATCATCAAATTGATGGGGGAAATTTTTATCGTGGAGAAAAGCATGGAAGCAACGAATGACAGGCCCAGGCTATTTGGCACGGACGGCATACGAGGGCAAGCGAATGAATGGCCAATGAGGCCAGATGTCGTTTATGAGCTGGGCCGCGCCGCTGGCTATGTGTTTCAGCGCTATGGCGCCGATACAGTGCTGATAGGGCGAGATGGACGGATTTCCGGGGATATGCTGGAATGCGCGCTCATTGCCGGCTTGTGTTCCGTAGGCGTTTCTGTTTGTCGGGCGGGAATCATTCCGACGCCCGCCATCTCCTATCTTACAGGCGTGCTGTCCGCTCAGCTCGGCGTGATGATTTCTGCCTCCCATAATCCTGCCGCCGATAATGGAATTAAATTTTTCAATCGCGATGGCACAAAAATTGATGATGAACTGGAACGCGAAATAGAACACGCTTTCTGGGAAAAAAGCCATCAGAATATGTATCCTCTGGGCACGGCTGTGGGACGCGTCGTGGAGCGCACGAACGCTGTGGAACGCTATAAAGCACATATACGCCAGACAGTGCCCCGTAATTTTAATCTGTCAGGCCTCACAATTGTTGTGGATTGCGCCAACGGAGCTTTATCCGAAATTACGCCGGCCGTGCTGGAGGAATATGGGGCGCAAATCATTGCGCTCCATCATCATCCGGACGGCCTCAACATTAATGCCGGCTGCGGCTCCACAGATTTGCGTTCCCTGCGGCAAGCTGTGCGGCTGCATTTAGCCGATCTGGGCATTGCCCACGATGGCGACGGCGATCGGGCTGTATTTGTGGATGAGCGGGGAAATGTATTGAATGGCGATCACATTCTTGCCATTTGTGCCTTATATTTGCAGCGACAAGGGCGGCTTCCCGACAATCTCATTGTCACAACAATTTTGGGAAACACAGGCCTGGAATTATCGTTACAGCCATACGGGATTCGTGTTGTCCGCTGTCCTGTCGGCGATCGTTTTGTCTGGGAAAAAATGAAGGAAGTCGGCGCGGCATTGGGCGGCGAACAGGCCGGGCATATCATCTTTCGCGAATATGCGCATACAGGCGATGGCCTGATCACAGCGTTGCAAGTTCTCGCCGCCATGCTGGAGGCAGGCCAGCCGCTTTCCCAGCTCGCCCATGTTCTCACAGTGTTGCCTCAGGCTGTGCGCAATATCCGCGTTCCCGCCAAGCCGCCTCTGGAGGAAATCACAGCTCTCCAGAGAGCTATTGGCGAAGCAGAACAGGCCTTGGGCGGAAGAGGGCGCTTGATTGTGCGCTATTCGGGGACAGAGCCTTTGGCACGGATTATGATTGAGGGGGAAGACGCTCAAAAAATCGAGCAGCTTGCTGATAATTTAGCCGAAATTGTCATCCAGGAGCTGAAAGGCGTTCTGTGTGAACAAACAGCTTAATGCCTTCTAAATAGGACATCGGCAACGGATATTACGCTGTAATCTGGCTAACAAACAAGAGCTCATTTGTTAAGCCGCCAGAAAAAATTCATAAATTCATGTTTTTCGATATCGGCTGTTCTGAAGCTATAGCTTCCAGGGCGCCCGGAGACGGAAAGGAAGCCGAAAGAGATTTTCAATTTTGCCCTGCTGCTCTAGATGTATCATGCAGGCGCGAATGCAGCCTCGTGCGCCTTCCAGAGCCCGGCCATAATCATATGTGGGGGGCACTTTATAGCGTTGCGCTTTATCTACAGGCTGTGCGAAGCCCTCAATGTCTTCTGGCTGTGTGATGAAAGGATTATATTCGGGAGACATTCCGCAAAAATAGCGGCTGCACAAATCATAATCAATATCCGCCCATTCCACTTCATAGCCGGCGAGTCGGATTTTTACGGATTTGTCCGTAGGGATGGCCTGTCCCGTGCAATCTCGCGCACAGAGCATGCAGCGATCGCAGATTGTGCCCGGCGGGATAATGGGATCTGGCTCCAGCTCAGCATCCGTGATAATGGCGGCCAAGCGCTGACGGGGGCCAAAACGCTTTGTGAGCAGCATTTTGCTCCAGCCAATTTCGCCGACGCCTGCCGCCATCGCAGCAATCCGTAAATGAATGAACACATCGGGCGCTGCCCGTCCTGCCGCCACAGGCTTGCTCCACGAAAGACGCGGCTGGCCGTCAGCGTGGGGATTGTTCGTCCAGGGGAAATTGTTCGGAATGGGCACGGCCTCATATCCGGCGTCCTCTATCATGGCCGTAATTTTCCACAGCGTCATCGGCTGCAAGACATGATTAATCGCGGCATAGCCCATAGAGGCATAAGAGACATAAAATGTTCCTTCTTCAATGCCGCGCAATGTCCCGCGTGGAATACGGAAGCCCAGCACAATCAGAGATTTCGCTTCAGGAAAAATTTGGCGGGGATCGCTTTGCAAAGGCGCGCCTTCAAAACGATCCATAGAGGCAATCCCCACAAGATCTGCCCCTGCCGCCAGCGAAAACTTTTTCACATCCTCTGCCTTCAACATGGCTATGTCCCCTTTTGGGAAATTGGAAAAAATATAACAACGCCGAGCTGCTTTCTGATTCGTTAAAATCAAATAGCAGGCTAGTCCGGCATGGCGTATGTTATTGTTTTGCTTTTGAATAACAAATCTCCTTCTTCCCGCAGCCTTTTTTGCCCTCAAAAAAGGACATTTTTAGCTTTCTTTCCCCAGCAACTCCTTAGCTTTCTTTACAACACGCTCAACGAGCAAATCCAATGTGCGCTGGCCCAATTCAGGATTGGCTTTTTGGATGTCAGCAATGACATCCGCGCTATTCGCCTGAAGCTGCGAGGGGCGGGGATCGGACAGAATACGCGGGGCACGTGATAAATCTGTATAGCCAGGCGCCACAGCCATAATCAAGGATGTCTCCCACATCGTGCCATGGCTTGTACTGCCAGGCAGCTGCTGCGCCAGATCCGCCAGAAAATCACGCAGGAGGCTGTATGTTCCGGCGCCGAAGAAACGCATGTTGCGGATGAGGCCGCCATGCGCGGCTGTGATGTCCTGCAACAACTGATCGGCAGGAGCATGGCCGCCCAGCGCAATCGCCGCGCGAAAGCCCATATCTGCCAAGCCTTCCAAGACTTCAAGATAAGCCAATTCGCACAGCTCCCGACTCACAAATAGGCTGGGCGGATAAAGCTCCTTTTCGCCCGAACGTAGCTCGGCGCGGGATAAGCCGGGAAAATAAGCCGGCGCAAAAGGAATTAAGGGAAAGACAATCCCTCCCGTAATCTTTGCGGCGCGCAAGCACACTTCATAAGGAGGCCACATATCAGTGCCGAGAGGATTGTGCAGCCCATGCTCTTCCGGAGCAGCGGCGGCCAGATAGGCTAAAGGCGTGCGCGCAAATTCTTCGTAGAATTCTTCCGGCAAAAGCTCTTCCCAGCGATGTGATTTCATTTCTATCTCCTGAACTGCATATGAAGCTTGTGAGGAAATATTTGTGCCGAAATTGTTCTTCTAAAAACAACAATTTCCTGTGCAATGAAGGAAAATATTAATGCTGACGGAAGATTTACATAAGCCTCTCATTTTATTCGAATTGGGGGGAAAGCAATGAAGATATATGTATGGTTTTATCCCGATATGCAGCAGCTGGAGGATGGCGATTATGTAGAAGATGTTTTGGGCCGGCTTCGGCGGCTGCGGGCCACAGGGCTATATTTTATGATCCAGGAAGGCGCGGCGCTAGCGCATCCCGAGACGACTCGTGCCTTCATTCAGCATTGTCTTCAAGAGGGCTTTGATTGTCAATTGGGCTTTTTGCCCTTTTCAGAGCCTCCTCATCCCACGCCCGAAATGTTGCGGCGACGCTATACATATTTGCAAGATGGGGAGCTTAAATATCGCGGCTTGTGTCCCGCCTGGCCGGAAAATCGGTTGCTGGCGTTGCAGCGGGCGACGCAGCTGCTGGACACATTCCAGCCTCCGGCTTTGCATCTGGATTATATCCGCTATTTTTTCGCCAACAATCCCGCCTTTGGCTATGATCTGGAATGGGAAGACGGCCGCAAATGGATTGATACATATTTCCGCTGCGTCTGCCCTTTATGTCAAACAGAGCGGCTGGAATTATTGGGGCATGAGCCAACATTTTACGATTATTTGCATCCAGCCTACATATTCAAGCGTTTGCAACGCCGCGAAGAGCACATCCGGGAAGTGCTACGGGGCCTGCGCGAGCTTACAAAAGATGGGAATATGCGTCTCACAGCGGCTGTGCGTGTGCAATATCTTAATCGCGCGCTCATAGAAGGCCAGGATTGGATCCGCTGGAGCCAGGAGGGCCTCTTAGATGTGATTTCGCCGATGAATTATGCGACAGATTTGGCTGTGATTGAACGGCGCTTTCGGGAAAACAAACGGCTCTTGCGTTATGCGCAGATAGAAGTTATCGAAGGCTTGGCGCGTTGCAGCAGTGCAGGCGAAAATTCTCCGGAAAGCCTCTTAGCCCAGGCGCAGCGCGTTTGCGAATTAGGCGCTGACGGCGTGGCCATCTTTCATCTGGGGGCGCTGATGGAAGAAGATTTACAGCTTTGGGAAAGCCAGGAAAGTTTCTTTGAGATGCAATAGCGCTGCCCCGCCCTAATTCGTCAGCGGATTTCTTCACATTTCGTGCTGAGCTTTTGTCCTATTTTGTGCCCAAAGCACTAAAATTATTTTTTTCGATATGCGATAATATTATTAAAAAAGCGAAATTTTCACGCTTTTTGCATCTCTTCGTTTTTTATTTTCTTCGCGATAGATTTCAAATCTTTTATATCTTTTGTATATCTGTATATCCTCGTCACATTCTCATCCGTATTTCCCAATTGTTTCCTCTGAAATATCCATCTCCGTGAAATTTTGCTTGACTCAACAGTCAAAGAGTGTTATTGTGCATTTGACTACGATTAGAGTAAAATTAGAGTGCGATTGGAGTGATATAAGTGTCGCTTACGGCAGAACAAGAAGAATTGGAAACAAAAGCGGAAAGATATTTACAAATTCGGACGCCGATTCGCAAGCGCACTTTATGGAACATCTTTTTGCTGTTAATGGGGGCCGCCTTGATTTATCTCACATTTTGGGGGCCGAAGGATTTAGCGAAAAATTATCAGGAAAATTTCAGTATTTGGATTGCGTTAGGAATTGTGCTGGCTGCCTGGCTGTGTGAATATTTTGATTCTGCTCTGGGGATGGGCTATGGCACGACGCTCACGCCTCTTTTGATGATTTTGGGCTTCCCAGCGATTGTAATTGTTCCGTGCATTTTAGTGAGCGAAATGCTCACAGGAATTGCTGCGGGCATTGTGCATCATGAGCTGGGCAATGTGGATTTGCGGCGAGGAACACGGGCGCGGGCGAGCATGTTTGTTTTGGCGGCGTGTTCCGTGTTAGGGACTATCGCGGCAGTGTTTTTAGCCGTGAAGCTCTCCAAATTTGCGCTCAATACGGCAATCGGCATTGTAATTATAAGCGTAGGGGCCTTTTTGCTCATCCGGCGGAAGGAAATAATGTTTTCTTGGCGTCGGATTGTGGTGCTTGGGCTGGCCGCCGCTTTTAACAAGGGCCTCAGTGGCGGAGGCTATGGGCCGCTGGTCACAGGCGGCCAAATTTTGTGCGGCGTGCCCGAAAAAAATGCAGTGGGGATCACATCCCTGGCAGAGGGCATCACATGTTTTGTGGGGCTTATTATTTATGTGTGGCAAAAGGGCTGGCCGGACTGGCATTTGATGGTGCCCATGACAGTGGGGGCGCTGCTTTCTGTGCCTCTGGCGGCCTACACAGTGCGTCTCATGCCGCCCACTTTGCTGAAGGGAACAATTGCAAAAGTCACAATTTTTCTGGGCTTGCTGACATTGCTGAAAACATTTCTGGGCATTTCGGGAGGCGGCGGAGGGGGATAAGCGTACTGAAATAGATTGACTTGGAAAAACAAAAACAAGCAGGAGAGGAGTGGGAGAGCGAAGAATAAAGCGGGGCTGACAGATTGTGCTGTCAGCCCCGCGTGCTTTTATTATGCCTGTTTACAGGCCTTTCGATAAGCATGAGGAAAGCCATGACAAGCCGCGAGCGTTTGAAACGAGCTTTTCGCTGTCTAGAGACGGATCGGATGCCCGTGCGGCTATGGGGCGTGGATCCGTATTATCGGCGTCCCGATCCGTCCTGGCAACCGCTTTATGAGTTGTGTGCGCGTTATGAGCTGGATTATATCCGCAATGGGCCTCTCAAGATTGATTATGAAGAGGAGGATATTCCGCGCTATAGCGAGGAGCGGCCGGGGCCACACAAGGGCGTGAAAGATATTGTGACAGTGTGGGAGACGCCAAAGGGGCCGCTCACAAGCGTCTTTCGGCAGCCTGTAGATGGCAGTCCGGGCCGAATGATAAAGCATTTAATCGAGACAGTGGAAGAGGCCCAGCGCTGGCTTTCCATCCCCCGGCGCCGAGGAAGGCTGGATCCCCAGCCCTATCGGGAATTTGCCGCTAAAAGCGGCGAGGAAGCGCTGCAGATGGTGCCCATCGGCCATGCGATGTATACGGTCCAGGCGCTGATGGGCTCGGAGATTTTTGGCTACTGGCTGAAAGAAGAGCGCGAGCTTCTTCATGAGATGATTTCGCGCGCCTTTGCGGATATTGAGGATATTGTCAAGCAAGCTCTGGCCGCGGATCTGGGCGATGCTTTTGGCTGGGTCGGGCCCGAATTATGCATCCCGCCTCTTGCCTCTCCGGCCGATTTTCGGGAATTTTGCGTGGCATATGACACGCGGCTTATCGCGCTGATTCATGAGGCCGGAAAGCTCGTGTGGGTGCATTGCCACGGGGATATGAATCCTGTGCTGGAAGATTTCATCGCCATGGGCGTGGATTGCCTGAATCCCATTGAGCCGCCGCCGGTGGGGAAGCTGACGCTGGCCGAGGCAAAAAAGCGGTGCGCCGGGCGCATGTGTCTGGATGGGGGCATTCAAAACGGCGATTTTCAGCTGCTGACGCCAGAGCAGATGGCGCGCCGCACGGAGGAAGTCATCGCCGAAGGCAAGCCCGGCTATGGCTTTATCCTGTGCCCGACATCGGATCCCACTACATGGCCTGTGCTGACAGAACGGATTATAGAGAATCATAAAGTATTCGTCGAAACAGCGATGCGCCTGGCGCCGTATTAGAAGCAGATCTTTGCGTTTCAGAAGCGTATCCACAGGGAGGATGAGATCGTCTCAATGGCTCGAATAGCTTTCCCGCTCAGCGCACTTTTGCTTTTATCAGGCTTCAGGGCGTGGGGAGAGACAGCGGAAGTTATCTGGTACGACGGGACACGCTCTGCCCCGCCCCCGGGAAAGCTGCTCAGCGACAATGCGGGCTTTTGGGGGGAACAGATATTGACGGGAGTGGAATACACATACGAAACGCCGCCCGAAAGTCCGCGGGATATTCTGCGCGATAATGCGCAGATATTCGGGCGGCGGCTTCTGGATGGCCAGCCGGCAGGGAACTGGTGGACGCCCGTGGGGCGCGTGGGGCCGCTCACGGTCATTTTTGATTTTAAGAGGCCCTGTGTTTTTCGGGAAGTGGATATCGATACACGCAGCAAACGGCTGGCGCTGCGGCTGGAAACAGCGGAGGCGCCGGAGGGGCCCTGGCGGATTGCGTATGAACGCTCGCTGGCGGAATCTCCGGAACAACAGTTGCATCGAATTGTGCTCGCGCCGCCGGCGCAGGGACAATATCTGCGCGTGACAGCCCAGGCGCAGGGGACAACATGGCTGGAGGAAGTGCTTGTCTGGGGCGAAGCCACTGTGACAGAGGAATTGCCTGAATATTATGCGCCGCTCCAGCCCGAGCCCGTGGCTTCCGAAATTTCGGCCACATCCTTGCCCGGCGCCGCGGGGACAGCTTTTTCTGATGCAATGTTCTGGGACTGGCAGCGCGATATAGGCGCCTGGGCGCGGCAGCCGGCCGTATGGTCACGCCTGTCCACATGGGGGCCCATCAGCCATCAGCCGCTTTTGCCCAAAGGGGCCGAAATTCAGCGTGAAGGCCGTCTGCTGCTGGCCCGCAATGAAACAGAATGTATGGCCTTGGCGCTGACGAATACATCCTGGACACGGCCGCTGCGGGCGAAAATAGCCCTGTCGCCCTTTTACGATGCTTCTGGCCGGCCTGCGCCCCAGATTACAGGGACAGTACGCGTCGCGGGCACAATCCCTTCGCGTTATTACGGAGTCACTGTGGGGCCTCTTTTCAGCGCCGATAATCTGCTGCCGGCGGGCCTCATGCAGCGTTATTTGACAAATGGAGCCGGAATCAAAGATTTTCCGCAGATTTTGCTGCCCCGGGCAGGATCGGCTGTGCTGTGGATAAGCGTGCAAACAGCCCATGCCCGCCCGGGCCGTTATTATGCAATTTTGCGCTGCGGCCATGAGCCTACATACAAGATTTATGCGGAAGTCGTGAATGTGACATTGCCGCGGCCGCGGGTGTGGCTGCAAACCTGGAGCCGAATCACGACACAATTTCCCTTTACGACGGAAGAAAGGCTGGCCAACGAAGTCGCCTATAAGCGTTCTTTGGGCGTGACAGTGTGGCATGGGTTCCCGGAGCCGGGCAGCATTCCGGAACGCGGCTGGGAGAAGGGGCGCAGCTTCTTTCATATCTGGGGCATTGGCGATTATGGCCACAAGCTCTATAACAATCAGATTGATCCGAATAAGCTGACAGACGAGGATGCGGCGAAAATTGCGGAGCTCATCCAAGGACATGTGCGGACAGCACAGCGGCTGGGCTTAAAATATGAAGACTGGTATGTGGAGCTGGCAGACGAGCCGGGCAAGGGCAATGCCGCTCTGTTTGGCGCCCTGGCGCGCCTGATCCGCAAAGCCGATCCCCGCGTGTATATCTATTGCAATCCCTCTTTTTGGATGGGGACAGGCGTGCTGGAGGATAAGGAAGTATACGATTCCTTGAAAGATTGGTATCGGGAATGTGTGGATGTTTCCTGCCCTATTTATCTTTTGCTGCGTGAGCGCCCGCAGACATATACCTTGTTTGACGCGCCGCGGCTAGTGCGGGCTTTTTATCATGTGTCCACGCAATCCGCGAAATGCGAAAACGCGGCGACAGTGGAGCTCTATCGCAAGATGGCGTGGGAAGCCGTCTGGCGGGGCTGGAATGGCTGGGGATTTTACAGTTATTATGCGCCTTTGGGGAATCCGTGGAACGATATGGATGAGGCGTATCCGGATTATATAATGGTTTATCCTGGCCCCCGGGGGCCGATCCCCACGCGTCCTTCGGAAGCTGTCCGGGAGGGCTGGGAGGATTATTGTTTGCTGACGCTGCTCCGAGAGCAGGGCAAGACGCGCGCCCTGCAGGCGCTCTTGTCGGCTTTTGCCGCCGGCGAATCGCCGGCAGTGCTGCGGGAGCGCGCCCTGCGCGTCGCGGCACAATGATTTTTTGTCATAAGGCAAATCCGCGCTCGCTCAGCCAACGGAGACAAGAGCTATGACAGCGCTTCCTTTTTTTGATTGTCATTGTATGATTGGCGTGCGACAGAAGCGAGAGCCGATGAGCCCGCAGACGCTGTCGGATTATCTGGAGGATTTTGCGTATTACGATATCGTGGCGGCGCTCGTGCATCACGCCTACGCCGTGGAATATTCCCCCGATTACGGCAATCGGAAGCTTTTGGAGGAAATCGCCGATTATCCGCAGCTTCTGCCCCAATGGATAGTTTTGCCGCATTGGGCCGGAGATTTTGCCGAGCCTGATCAGCTCGTTTCTGAGATGCTTGAGCTGAATGTGCGGGCGGCGCGCGTGTGTCCCAAATCGCACGGCTTTTCCGTGTCGCCGGAAGTGTGCGGGCCGCTGTTTCAGGCGCTACAGGAAGCTCGCCTGCCGCTGTTTGTGGATGTCAGCGAGCTAGAGCTGGAAGCAGCCATCAGCCTGGCCAAACAATATCCCTTATTGCCCATTGTGCTGTGCGGCGTCGCCTGGGCTTCAGATCGCCTGATTTACGCCCATTTTGCGGCTGTGCCCAATCTGCATCTGGAAACATGGGCTTTTCAGGGCCATCGCGCCTACGAGCGCTTCGTGCAGGCTTTTGGGGCCGAGCGGCTGCTTTTTGGCACGGATCTGCCGCATCGCTCGCCGGGCGCGGCGCGGATGATGACCTGCTATGAGCAAATCAGCGAGCAGGACAGGCGCAAAATTGCCGGGGAGAATCTATGGCGGCTGCTGTACGGCGTGCGCGGCGCGCAGGGGCCGCTGCCCGAGCTGTCCGCCCCACCCGCACATCCCGAAGATGATCCTATCACGGCGGCAGTGCGCGCGGGCCAGCCTTTGCGGGATGAATTCGTGCTGGACGCCCATGCCCATCTGGCGCATCCGGGCTGTATGGGCATTAATCAATGCGCTTTGGCCTATAATGACGCCGAAGGGCTTGTGGGCTCGATGGATCGGCTGGGCGTGGATATAGCCTGTGTGAGCAGCTGGAGCGGGATTACATACGCCGCGCCAGATGCCAATGATATGACTTTAGAGGCGGCCGCAGCCTATCCGGGCCGGCTGCTGGCGTATGGCTGTTTGAATCCCACATATCCGAAGCTTTTTGAGGCGGAATTTGAGCGACTGTTTGTGGGGGGCCGCGTGATCGGCTACAAGCCCTATCCGCCGCGTCAGGGCGTTCCCATTACAGATCCGCGGCATGAAAAAGTCCTGAAATGGTGCGATGCCCATCGGGCGCCTATCTTGCTTCATGCCGGGCCGCCTGAACAAGTGATGGAATTGGCGCCACGCTATCCGCAGGCGCAATTCCTCATCGCCCATGCCGGCTCTTCCTGGGATCTGGCGCAAAAAGCGGCTGAAGCCGCTCGCCGTTTTGAAAATGTATATGCTGAGCTTACATATACATCTATTTTGTATGGATTTGTAGAATTTTTTGTGCAGGAAGCAGGCGCACACAAATTGCTTTTCGGCTCGGATTGCGTTATGCGTGATATTGCGCCGCAATTAGGCTGGATTGCCTGGGCGCGCCTTCAGCCGCACGAAAAAAGGCTGATTCTGGGGGGAAATATGCGCCGCCTTTTAGCTCGAAGCAAAACAAAGGCAGCGCGGAATGCGAGAAGAGATGCGTAGCAATCGCAGGCGTGGCCATATTCCTGGCAATGTGGCCATTTTGACGGCAAAGCTTTTTAGTTAAAAAATTGTGAAGGATACAAGATTCTTTGTATTAAAGGCAGGAATCTGATAAAAATCTGAGAATAACAAACTAAAATAGGGGAAAATACGCTGTACAGGGAGGGAGAATGAATAATTCCAAGCCCGCAGAGAGCATGATGGATATTCGCGTGAGCCCGGCTGTTGTTGTCGTCGTGCTAGTGCTGGTGGCGGCTATTCTCGTGGCGCTGTATTTTCTCATCATTGCGCGTGCGCCGGGCAAGTCGCAGCCTGTGGAGCCCGGGGGCGTGGCTGCTCCCCAAATGCCGGCCGAGGGCGGAAAGACGGCTCCACAAACGCCTGGAATGGCGAAGGATGAGCCTTTATCCGAAAAGGCCAATTCTCAGTCGGGCGCCCCGCCCGTGGAACAGCCTTCATCACAGCCCAAAGGCGAACAGCCTTCCGCTGAGGCGCCGGCCAAAGCGCAGCCCTCCGAAACGACAAAATCTCCTTAAGAGCAAGGGCAGAAGTTATCTTTGTTGCTAAGATGATGTAAAGGAACGGACAGGCCCAATTTCTCCAGCAGCCGGCGGGCTGGAACATAGGCATTAATTTCCCTGTTTCCCCGCTTTTGGAGGCAAAAACAGGGCGCTGTTCTCCCCGGCCAACAAAAGATACGAAGCTTTGGGCTCCACATTGATTTTGGGCTTATACGGGACAAAGGCTTGCAGGATGTTATTTTGAAATGGCCCCTGGGGCGCCTCAATCGCTTGTCCCTCGTAAAGCCCGATTGTGACGCCAACAATGCCAGAATGTTTTCCTGCAGCTTTAATAAGCGGATAATGATGTGATTGCCCGAAATTAATGTGCGTATAATTAATTTTCCCGCCCCAAAGGCAGCTGTGGGGCGTATCCAGCAGGATGACAGGCTGCTCTGGCGTTTTAGGGGCGCCTGTGGCCTCAATATGCACATTCACAGCCCGCACGGACACGCACATCAGCCCTCCGCTATATTCATAATGCCCTGTGTAGCTGAAAGTGCGCGTCCAGTAGCCGGGCCCGCGGATATGAATCGCATAAGGCACACGATTTTTGCTTTTGGCTCTGCCTGTAAGATAAGTGTTCACAAGCTGGATGGCAATGCCATTGTCAATAAGAACACACGAGCCATCCAGGGCGTCCAGAGTGGAGGCGCCGTCCACAGTGCATTCTGACATAGAAGGATAGCCGCCCCACAGTTCCGTGAAGGGCGACTTTACTTGGAAAATGTTGTAGCCTGTGAAAACGAGCGGCTGATCCGCCTTCAAATAAATGTTGTGCGCCCGCCACAATTCCGCGGCATAATTGTACACCGCCACAGTGCCGTTCCCGTTATTCGCCTCCGGGAGGGAGGCCAGATGCACGCGGACATTTGTCAACGAATGGAATTGGGCATATTTTGTGTATTCTATCTGGGCCGATCGGGCGAAAAGAAAAGCAATTGTCGAGGGATTTGTTTTTCCACTCACAACGGAAAAATCGCGGAAATCTATGAATTGCGAGCCCGAAGCATCGAACAAAACGCCGCCAGTGTTGGCATACAGGATCGTGCCCCTATCATGCGCGAAGCCGTCTCCCTGGACTGTCCAGCCTCCGCCTGGGCGATTTGTGAGATTTAGCGGCTGATTGACAAGATAATGCCCCTGGGGGAGATGAACCACATGCGCCCCACAGTCCAGGGCGCACTGCAAGGCAAGCGAATCGTCCTGCTCATCGTTCGCCCGCGCTCCCCACCACTGAGGAAAGGCTGTTTGGGCATTTTGCAAAACGATTTCGCCTGGCGCAAAGCCAATAAAGATAGGGCGCAGCGGCGCTGTGATGGGGGCCTTTATGCTCACAGAAACTTTTTCCCCTGCTTTTTGCAGCGCCCCCTGGCCCACGAAAAAAAGATGTACATCTTCCGGGATAATCAAATTGGAAGCAATGGATTGTGGCTGATCAATGAGGAGCAGATTGTCTTGGGCGGCTGCGAGCGCAGCGGCAAAATTGGCAAAGGCGCTGGCTCGCAGCATTTGTTTTTCTTCGCCCGCCGCTGCGCCAAAGCCACACAGCGCAAAGCCGCACAACACGAATAAAACGCCCCAACGCCCTGACGAACGCCTCATCTATGTTCCCCCTTTTCGCCGCATTTTTCTGGCTGTCAATTTGTGTTTCATTGTATTGGCTTCATTTTAGCAAAAAGAAGATTTTGGGCAAAAACATAGCGCCGTTTCCTTGGGGCTGGCCGGCGATAAAGACCGGCAAAATCATTTTACGGCCCCAAAGAAGCGGCGCGAAGAGATGCTATATGCAGCCAATAGCTGTTAATTTTGTTGTTGTTCGGCCGGCTTTTCTTCCACGGGCTTAATCTGGGAGGAAAGAGTCACTTGCAGAGGCATCTCGAAGCCGCCGCCCATATCTATCTGCGCTTCCAGCCGCAGCGTGGCCTGCGACTCCAAGACGATGGATTTCTCCATATCGTATTTCTGAAGCATCTGCAAGACATGCATCCGGGCGCCCCGAATGTCCATCTGCATTCCCGGCGCCATGGGATTGTCCACTTTGAAATCGGGAATAATCGCCGCGGCCGTGGAAGCGATTGTGGCGATGTTATCCTGGACTTCCATCAGCTTCCAGCGCATATTAATCGCCGCATCGCCCATCCCGGGCACTGTAATAATGTCCTGCGTGCTCCATTCCTCGCCACAGGCGACAGGCTGCTCTGGCATCCGCACCAGCATGCCTAACATCGTAATGAGCGGCAGGGGAATGCCGCCTAATTCAATCAGATTAAACGCCCCCTCGTTCTTGGCTTCTTCGGGCAAGCGTATCTGGCCCTTTTGATTAATCTGCAATTTCATTGGCGCTGGGGGCGCCGGATTGCTGATATTGCCATTGAGATTAGCATGAATGTCCTTGAGCGCGACTTCCGCTGTGACTAATTTTGCTTCTTCATCCACTCCTACAATTTTGAATGTCACAGAAGCCGAGGCATCGCCTGTCACGCCCACGGCCTGGCCCTGAAGCAAAGCCTCTTGAATTTCTGTGGCAATTTTCCCCTCGTATTTAGCATCTTGGGCGGGCGCATAGACAAGCGCATATTTTTCCTGGGCAAAGGCCACGGCGCCCACAAAGCACAAACAGAGCAAAATCCGCAATGTCTTCATGCAAAGCCTCCTTCGGAATATGATTGTGCAAAATATGCTATCCAATTAGAGAATCAATGAACGCGAAAAGTTTCCGCCTGCGGCGCATCTAAAAAATAAAAAATGTGTAAAGGACGATAAGGGCTCAAGCGGCCAATTTCCCCCCATGTTTAAGGTCCAGGCGTCGGGCGAATGATGTGCGGCGTGACGATCAAGACTGGATGGGATGAGCGTGAAATGCGTTTTTCCCCCAGGAGGCTGCGAAAGCGTTGCGTTGTTTCATCCGCCAGCCGCTGCAAGCCGCCAATAATCATGGACTCGCCGTCCCGCACCCGCACTTGTGTATCTGTGACAATATGTTTTGTGATGGGCACGCTGCTGCCGTCAGGCGCCGTAACTGCGCCCGTGGCTTCCACAATCGTGGGGACAAGCCGCATTGTCACAGTGTTGCCCCCTGTCAGGCGCGGATGGACCCATAATTCGATTCCTGTGAAAATCACATAGGGCTCGACATCCACATGGCGATTGCCCCAAAAATCATATGTCACATGGGAGACAAAGAAAGGCAAGGCCTGGCCAAAAGCAATGGAAGCCGGCGTATTGTTAAATGTCGTCACATTGGCGCCTGTGACATTACGTCCCCGAATTTGGCGGACATCCCAGCCGAATAGGGCCTGGAGATTCGCCACGCTATAGCCCAATTGCAATCCCGTCGCCGGCGCATTGCCTGTTGAGCCCACTGTCACAGGCCCTCCCAGCGCCTGGAAATCCAGCCCCCATTCCTGCACTTTCTCCTGTGGATCATCTAGCAGCTTCAATTCAATGTTTATCATCGCCTGGGGCTTGTCTAAAAGAGCAATGATTTCTTCTGTGCGATCGAGAGCTTCCGGCGTGCCGCGCAGCAAAATCGCATTCTGTTCCAGAATTGCCACAGGCGGCTGGCTGAGGCCTTCGGGCAAGCGGATCGGACTAGAACTGCTGCTCCCAGGGAAGCTGCGGGCAAGGAAATTAGACAGCCATTGGCCTTCAGCCTGGGGCAATTGACGCACGGCGCCTGCAATTGTTTCATAAACGAAGGCATCCAGATTAGGCTCAGCGCGTTCTGGCGCCACGCCCCCCAATAAGCCCACTACATACGCCGCGTCGGCAAAATTGAGGCGCACAATTTTAATCAGCCCTTCTTGCCCTAACGCTACGGCTGTCCCCAAGAGAGCCATCACGCTTCCTAATATCAGTAACAGAAATTTGGGGCGCATCATTTTTTTCATTTTCAAAGGAATAATTTTCTTCTCCGTAGAATTTCTTTAATTGACGCTTATGGAAACAAAACAGTTCCCCTGGAATGAAACGCAACGGCCGCCACGCATAGCTCTTTTGCTTTTGGGCCATCGGGATTATCCGCTGGAGCTGGCGCTGCCCTGGGCGGAGCTGGCCCAGACAGCCCTGCAAAAGGCCAATGTGCATGTGCTGTTTTCTGGCTGCGCCTACACAGATGCCGTGTCAGCTGGCGCCGCCGCCCGCGCTCTGCTCAAAAAGGAGCCCGATGGCTTTATTGTATTGCCCGGGACATGGCTGGAAGGCGACACGGCTTTGGCCGCGCTGCGCGAAATTGAGCCGCTCCCCTTTGCGCTCTGGGGCGTGCCCATGTTCGCCCATCAAGGACGACGCGAGTCAACAGGCTCTTTTGTAGCCGCTTGCTCGCTCAAAGGCCCTCTGGAACAGATGGGCTATCGCTTTTCCTGGCTTATCGGGCTGCCTCAAGAGCAAGCGATTCAGCGTAAACTCTTAATTTTTGCCCGCGCTGCCCGAGCTCGGCAATTACTTAAACGCACGCGTTTGGGCCTGATGGGCTATGTGGCGATGTCTATTTATGCGGGCACATTTCATCATTTACAGTTACGCCGTCTTATTGGGCCCGAAATTGTGCATCTGGATACAAGCAGTTTGCTGCGGGAAATGGAGCATGTAGACGAAATAACGGCTCGGGGCTGGCTGCAGCCTTTGCAAGCGGCGTGCTTAGAGACAAAGGAAGCACGGCTCATACAAGCCGGCAAGATGGCCGAAGCCTTATGGCGCTTATCCTGTCGGCATCATTTACACGGCCTCAATGTAAAATGCCAATATGAGCTTTCACAGGAATATGGCTTGACGCCCTGCCTGCCTTTAGCCCTGCTCGCCGATAAAGGATTGATAGCCAGCTGTGAAGGCGACATGATGGCGCATGTGGCGCAGACACTCCTGCAGCTGCTTTCCGGCCACATTGCCCCGTATGCGGATTTGCTGGATTTGCAAGCGCCCTCCGATAATCATTCTGCCAGGCCCGTGCGCGCCTTATTTTCCGCCTGTGGCTTTGCGCCGCTTTCCTTGCGGCACGATGAAGATCCCTGTCGCATCTGCGAATTTGAACATCCGGGCTTCAGCGGGCTGATTTGCGCCTTTACGCTCCGACGCGGCCCTGTGACTATTTTGCAGCTTTCAGAGCAAGACAATGGCTATCGTCTTTTGTATGGCACAGGCCAGAGCCTGGATACGCCATTGCGTCAGGGACGTTTCCCTGCTATGGCCGTGGAGCTGAACTGTTCTGCGGCCGAAATTTTGGCGAAAATCAAAAGCCAGCATTTTGCCTTTTGCTATGGAGATGTAACAGAAGAATTGCGGCAACTAGCGATATTGTTGGGCTTGCAGACAGAGTCTTTGGGAGCGGAAAACGCCTCTTAATTTATTTCTCAATAATAACAAAATCTGAAAAAATATTCTTTTTTTTCCATATCCCATGAGCGCCCCATTTTTTTCCTATTATAGACGAAGGCGGCTAATTCTTCTCTATTTGGGGCTTGGAGGAATTTGGGGATTAGCCGCCCCTGTAGCGCACGCCGCGCCGCCAGGCGCCATTCAAGCCGGCACAATGAAAATTGGGATGGCGCCTTGGGAGGAATGGATGGCGCCGATAGCGAGGCGGGAAGCCTATGAACAAGCGCTACAGGCCGCCCAGATTACGGCAGAAGCTGTGGAAGATGGCGTTTGCATACATTTGCGGACAGGAGCCCCGCAGCCAGCGACGCCTTTAGCTATACATGTAAAATTTCGTCTTCTTTGGCCTGGCTATGAGTACGATGTGGCTGTGCAGGATGAACAGGGGAATTATCTCCCGGCGCGGCGGCGGACAGATCTGCCTGATGAACTGATATTTTGGACATCGCCGGAGAGAGACATATATTATGTCCGTGCCCAAAATCCCCACGCCGGGCTGCCGCCCTTGCCCGCCGAAACGGAACGGACTGTCAAGGAGCCCACAACAGGATTAAAAGCTACAATTTGTCGTTGGCCCGAGGGGCGCCAGGCGGCCATTAGTTTTCGCTTTGATGATTCATATCCCAGCCATATCCTGTCCGCCATTCCTCTTCTGCGTCAATTTGGCTTTCAGGGAACATTTTTCATTATCCCCGGCGCCGCTGAATATCTGGCGTATAAAAACGCCTGGGAAGCTTGTGCCCGCCAGGGCGATCAAGAATTCGCCAATCACACAATGCATCATTATGGGGCGACGAATGATGAAGAAACAGAACGCGAAATTGGGGAGGCGACAGCATATATTCGTCAGCTTTTTCCCCAAGCAGGCCTGATATGCTTTTCCCCTGGCGGCGGAACAATCTGGACACATAGCCGCCCGTTGCGCTATTTTCTGGATAAATATCGTCTCATCATCCCGCGCCCTCAGCTAGCCCTTTCCATGACGGAAAATTCCGCGCCAGATTTCCAGATGCTCTTGGAGCAAGCTATAGAAAAGCAGGCCTGGCTCCTAGCGTTGTTTCATCAAATCCAGAAGCCCTGGCTCAGCGAAGAAACATTTCGCGCTGTGTTAGAGATGACGCGTGCCCGTCAGGAGATGTTGTGGATAGCCGGAATGGCGCGCGTGTATAAATATCAACAGGCGCGTCAGCATGCCCGACTGACGCTGGAGAAAATCGCGGAAAGAGCCGTTAAATTGACATTGTCCTGCGCTACAGATCCGCTTTTATTTGATGAGCCATTAACAATAGAATTGACGCTGCCCGAAAAATGGCCGCCCTCAGATGTGACAATTCGCAGCGAAAAAGGCGAACGTGTTCCATTTCACATTCAGGGCAATAATGTTCCATCCCCAATTCGCTTTTCAGCACGAGCCATCTCGGCGGCGTATATCATTTCCCGGGAGCCCTGAGCGCGCATCTCTTCTTTTCATTTTTGAAAATAGCTGCTTTTCGCCTCTCATTTCTGAACACGCATTTCGCTATTTTATTCCACGAGAGCCTCTTCATACAAAGCTTGTTCAGCTGGACAAAAATATAAACAATGCCTGTGCTATCACGCTGGAGCACATTATCTATTAGCCTGCCAACGATAATGCCTTTGGAGGAGGCAATCGCGAGGCTGTATTCTGATGTTAGGGAGCGAGCACAAAAAAGGGACGCTTTTGCTAGCGCAGCGTTTTTATATGTGCTCAAAGCGCAAGCGTCCCATTGTGTTAATTTTTAGGATAACATTTTGTGTTCAGCTTTTGCTGACAGACTGGCTGACTTTGTGCATGCCAAGAGAAGGGCTACACTTGTTCCATAATCATATCATAGAATTCTACGAAGCTGCCGCGCTCC
>CAZUOJ010000035.1:0-31109 GCA_964622325.1 uncultured Armatimonadia bacterium | reverse complement strand
AGTCGGCCGCGACGCGGCGCGCTTTTTCTTTTTAATGCGCTCTGTGGATGCCCATTTGGATTTTGATCTGGAGTTAGCCAAGCGGCAAAGCGACGAGAATCCTGTATATTATGTGCAATACGCTCATGCGCGTATTTGTAGCATTGAACGGATGGCACAAGAGCGGGGCTTTGTTTTTGGAGAGCCAGATTTGTCGTTGTTGAAGGCGCCCGAGGAAATCGCCCTGATGCGCGTCATCGCAGAATATCCGTATGAATTGCGTGCGGCCACAGAGGCGCGAGCGCCGCATCGGCTCACAACAATGGCACGGGAATTAGCCAGCGCGTTTCATCAATTTTATACTAGTTGCAAAGTTCTGGATCCGGCACAGCCTGCCTTATCCACGTCGCGCATGGCCTTAGTCCAGGCTACGCGTCAGCTCTTGGCTAATGAATTAGCCCTGCTGGGAATAGAAGCTCCTGAACGAATGTAAAAGGCCTCTTGTGGATTATGGAGAAACACGCTTCCTCGCAAATTGCCTCTTGGCTAGGCGTTGTCTTTTTGCTTCTCAGCCTCATTATGCCGGCAGCGCCGCCACGTGTTTATGCCGCGGAACGAGTCGTTGTGGTGCAGGGCGATCTTTCAAGGGAACGAGGAGAAGCTAATCATAATGCGGCCCTGAAAAGCTTTCACAAAATTATTTCTCTGCTGCGACTGACAAATGTTCCCTATATTCTTACAAAAGATTCGCTTGTAGAAAAAGAAGGCATTCCGTCCGCTTCTGTAGCTATTTTCCCTTATAATCCCACAATAAGCGCACAGGCAACGGAACACATTTTGCGCTTTATCGAAGCGGGCGGCAAAATCATTGTTTTCAATGTGGCTCCTGAGGCTCTTTTGCAGCGAATCGGGATTGCTCGTTGCCTGCAGCCTCCTCCCTCACAAGAGCCCTTCACAGGGATTGTATGGCGTGAACATTTAGCCGGCATTCCCTCAAATATCATCTGGCAGCCCACAGATTATGTGCAAGCGATGTCTTTGCCCGGCGCAGAGCCTCTCGCCACATGGCGCACAGCTTCTGGAAAAGATACAGAGCAGACGGCTATCTGGCTCCACGAAGCGGGGATATTCATTACAAGCGCTCCCTTAGGGCTCTCTGAACAATCAGGAGCGCTTCTGTTACGGAGCTTGATTGGGAAATTAGCGCCCAGGCTATGGCATTATATGCTGCCCACAGCTCCCGAAAAATTGGGCCCCTGGGGACGCTTTGCCTCCATAGCGGAGCTGCATGCCTATGTGGCTCGCCAAGCGCAGACAAACGACGCTTATCTTTTCGCCCAACAACAAGCAGAAAAGGCTCTTGAATGCCTCACAGCCCTCCAACAGGCGCTGGCGAACGAAAATATTCCGCTCGCTTTGAGATGGGAAGAGGCTGCCCGGGAAGCAGCAGAACAGGCTTTTTGGGCGTCATATCCGTCTATGCCGAATGAGCTGCGCGGCGTGTGGATGCATAATTACGCTGAGCCCTCCTGGCCAGAAGCGGCACAAATCTTGCAGCAAGCGCATTTCAATGTTGTGTTTCCGTATATGATGAGCGGAGGCGTGGCTTTTTACAAAAGCCGTGTGCTGCCCATACATCCCACAGTATTTCAACGGGGGGATTTTCTGGCGCAAGCTGTGGAAGCCACAAAAGCTATAAAATTGCCTTTACATGCTCGAATGCTTGTTCTGACAACGCTGTTTGCGCCGCCAGAAATTAAACAATCCTTACGAGCTGCCGGCAGACTCATGCGCACAGCTACAGGCGAAAGCGTGGATTGGCTGTGCCCGTCTCATCCGGCCAATCGGCAAGCGCTTGTGGCTGCGGCGTTGGAAATGGCGCGTTTTGGCGTTCAGGGCTTGCAATTTGACTATTTGCGCTATCCCGGGGCGAATACATGCTTCTGTCCGAACTGTCGCCAGAAATTCGCCCGCGATTGTCATATGCGTTTAACAAAATGGCCGGAAGATGTGCTGACAGGACAGGGGCGTGCGCAATTTATACAATGGCGCCGGGAGCAAATTACAAGCTTAGCTGCAGAAATTTCCCGGGCTGTGCGCAAACAATTCCCCCATATCTGTATTTCGGCGGCTGTGTTTTTGAATTGGGAGAAACATCGCGAAACATTTGGACAGGATTGGATAGCCTGGATTGAGCGTGGCCTCGTTGATTTCGTGTGTCCGATGAATTATACACATGATATGACGCGTTTTGAGGAATATGTGCGGCGGCAGCAGCAATGGATTGGCAAAAAAGCGCCTTGGGCGACAGGAATTGGCGTGTACGCGGATGGCTGTCATTTTACGGGGCCTGAAATGCTTTTAGAACAGATTCGAGTGGCTCGGGATTATGGCGCGCAAGGATTTGTGATTTTTAATTATCGGCCCGCTCTTGTTAAAGATTATTTGCCGTGGCTTTCTTTAAGCGTCTTGCGCGAGCCGGCGCGTTGCCAATGGCTGGGGCGCTCTGAAACTTTTTCGTCTAACGCTTCTTCATTGCAAAGGCAACAATAACAGGGGCCGAACGGGCCCCTCATCTTTTCCTTGTTTGCCTGAATCATTTTTTACATACGGAAGTTGTGACATTCCGATTGGGGAGAAGACAAAATTTCATAAGGACTTTCGCGTATCAAGGAGAATTGATTAGAGTCAAAACAACTTTAAAGGAGCCAAAAACAATGAAAGTAGGCTTGAGCGCAATCATCACGCCGCCGGAATGGACTTTTGATCAGCTTATTCGCGAAGCGCAGGCGAACGGCTATGAGGCCTTAGAAGTATGCCTGGCTTCCGAGGGCGAATTGAGCTTGCAAACATCGGAAAAAGAGCTGCAGGCGATGGCCTCGCGCGCATCCGCAGCGGGGATAGAATTAGCTTCAGTGTGCGCACAAGTGCGTCAGCACCCCAAAGATATTATGACAAATGATCGGCAGATTTGGGAGGCCAGCCTGGACACAATTAGGCGCTGCGTGGATGCGACGGCGGCGCTGGGCGTGGACACAATGCTTTTGACATTAGGCGCTTTGCATGATGATCTGTATTATAATGAAGCGTATGCGAACGCGCTGCGGGCGTTGCAGATTCTGGCGCCTTATGCGGAACAGGCCGGCGTAAATCTGGCTGTAGAATATGTCTGGAATAAATTTTTGCTTTCGCCGCTGGAATTTGCGCGTTTTTGTGATGAAGTGGGCAGCCCGCGCGTCGGATTTTATTTTGATACAGGCAATATGGCAATTTTTGGCTATCCTCAGCATTGGGCGCGTATTTGCGGCAAGCATATTATGAAAGTGCATTTGAAGGATTTCAAACGGCAGGGCTATCAATGGACGCCGCTTCTGGAAGGCGATGTCAATTTCCCGGCAGTGATGGCGGAATTGCGCAAAATCGGCTATAATGACGCCCTTATTTCTGAAGTGGCGCCTTCTATCGCGCCGCTGGCCGAAACTGCCGCGGCTATTCGCCAGATCTTGACGATGTAAATTCGTCGCTCAAGCGCCACAACATTTTTTAATTTAAAATGGCTTGTCCGGCGCAAGCCCTTTTAAAAGCGCTCGCGCCATGGCGAGTCATTTTTATTTTTTCGTCTTGAAAGGCTTATTGGAAAGCCATTAATTGATTCGCCCACGCGCTCCATATGGACTGCCATTGCTGTAAATCCTGAGCGCGACAATGTCGGGCGCCAGAAAATGCCACAATTTCTCGGGGGCCCCTAAGCTTTTCATAAATAGTGATAATTTCTGTCGAAGGCGCAATCTCATCTCTTTCGCCATAAGACAGCAACACAGGGCAACGAATGTATTCGGCAAAGGCTGGCAAGGCAAAATATAGCTTTTGTGTCTCCATTTCTCTGGCGAAGCGCTGAAAGCGTCCCTGGATAATTTTTTGCTGGGCAAGGGCTGACACGCCCACAGGCTGATGCGCGGCTACAAAAGCCACATCTGATGAGGCGAGCGCCCCCAACGCCAATGCCACAGCGCCTCCACGCCCTTCGCCCACAAGCCCAGCCTTATTGGGCGCCAGCGGAGCATATTGACGCAGCCACAATAAAGCTCGCCACGCCAGCAAAACAGCCCGATACATGGGATGGCGTGTGGGCTCAGGCCCTGCGTCTTCTTCTCCCCATAAACTCCGAATATCCAAAATCAGCCAGCTATGTGTTTGGGGAGGCTGATAATTCTGCGGCTGATCGCGATCCAAGAGATACATTACAGGCGGCAACACGGCCTGAAGATTAATGTAATAGCAAGCCCGGCAGGAATTCATCTGGGGCCCAAAGAAAATAATTTCATCATTGTTCCATTGTGGCAGCGCGGGCCAGCTCTGCCATTGTAAAAAGGCTTGCTGCCAAAAGGCCAGGAATTCTTCCTGGGAAAAAGAAGAAGTTGCGAAATTAAGAGTGCAGGCTGCCTCCTCGGCAGCGGCGCCTTCGGAGGGCGAAGGCTTATGAGCGGCTTGTTCAGCCGCTTGCAATTGTGCGGATATCCATAACATGAAAAGGAAAATCCACAGATGACGCGACATTTTCTCTCTCCTTCTTTCTTAAAGAAAATGTCCCTCATTTTTGCTTTTCGGACAGGCCTCTTACAGCGCTGTAACAGCAATGCCACAATGTGTTACAAAGGGCTTTTGCTGCTATGGGGAGCGTTAGGGATGATAGGAGGGGCAGTGGCCGCGCCTGTGCCTGTGTATCTTCGCGCTTCGTCTACGCAATGGCAGCCGCTGTCCGCTTCCGAGCAACAGGGACGCGTTGTCATCGCTGTGCCCGCCAGCCGGCTGGGCCGGGGGGAGATAACGCTTGTTGTGAACAAGCCGGCGTGGATGAATTTGGAGGATAATGAGCCGCCGAAGCTGGCCTGGCTGAAGCTCAATGAGATGGAACGCCAAGCGGAGAAGGACGATTGGGGCGTAATCAGTGAATTTCCGTTAAAAGTGGCGCTGGGCCTGAAAGACAACGCCAATCCTCTTAATCCTCACAGTGTGCAGGCCTTTTTAGATGGCCAGCTTCTGGCGTCATCAGATGTCCTGACAAGCGAATTGGGGCCGCCGCGGACATCGGGACGTCTGTCTTTGACAATTCGTTCCGTTTCGCCCGGCGCACATGAATTGCGTGTGGAGATTGCTGATTTGTCGCCGCAAAACAATTCGCAAGAGCTTGTGTTCCGCTTTCGTGTCATTGGCTTTGAAATTTCCCCAGATCAACAAACAATTCGCATTGGGAGTCCGGCAGGGACATATATTTTCCGCGCGAAACGATTGGGCGAATTACAAGTAGGAGATATAACGCCCGCTTATTTATCCACAGGAATGAAAGGCGGCTATTTTTATATTGACAAGATTGAACGGATTGAAACGCTGAGCGACACGGCGGATGTGAAGAGCCTGCGCATTCACGCTGTGCCCGGCAAGACAGATAAAAATGAAGAGGGCGCTCAATATGCGCGTCTGCAATATGATTTGACGGTGCGGCGCGATGTGCC
Organism: uncultured Armatimonadia bacterium; assembly: GCA_964622325.1. Taxonomy (GTDB): domain Bacteria; phylum Armatimonadota; class Zipacnadia; order Zipacnadales; family UBA11051; genus JAJFUB01. Next base: position 25,617 of record CAZUOJ010000035.1, on the reverse strand, counting down.
CTGTTTGCTGGTCACGAGCAGTACGATTAATGTCGCAGAGAAGCAGGAGATCTATTCATGGTGGGGCTGGCTGCCTGGCATCCATTTTCAAGATCCTCGCGGCATTCACGAATGGGCGGGCCAATATCAGGATGTGGGATTTGTGGGCTGGATCTTTTTGCCGCAAGAGGGCACACAAACGCCCGGCCTGGGCTGGATCTCGCCTCATTTTTTTGGCGAAAGCCGTTTTAACACGATGCTTCTTTATACAGAGCCGCGGCGGATTGTGACGGAGACAAATGGCGCTGTGGAGATAAAATTCGGCATCATGCCCGCACAAAATGCTGCGGAAGTGGCAGCGGCCGCCGCAAAAATAAAAGAATTAGGATTATGGTAGGCGAAGCCAAAGAGACAAATCGTTTCCGCGTTTCTGCTTTTTATTAGTCTGAAATGTCATAAATGTCATGCGGCACATTATTAACAATTGATGACACTTATTGGGATGGCCTCTGCTGCAGCTATTATCGTGTATTGGAATTAAATTCGAGGCATATCGGCGCCATCAGTATTTTATTGTTCTGCCACAAGCTGGACGCCGAATTCAAAATCTAAATCCACTTCAAATAAGCGCCTCCAGGGCAGACGGACACGTGTTTCTTCTAATTCAGCCAACACAAGGCTGCTGCGTGTGCCTTCGGGCCCTATGGAAACAGATTTTTTGCCCAGAAAATGCTCAATCCACAAATCAGCAGCGGCGCGTGTCAGCTCATCTCGCACAAGCGCTTCAGCCTGGGGATAGCTTTGGGCTAAATCAAAAATAGAAGCTTGCAGCAGGCTGACAACTGTCTTCGTGACTTTCGGGCGCACTTGCGACATATACAGCCAATCATCCACAAAATGATAAAACAACAGGCTCACATGGGCCTTTTCGGAGTCAATTAAAGCATTGAGCAGATGCAAATAACGCATAGGCGAGAGGCTGACAACAAGATTGGCCAGATCAAAGGCGCCTTTGTCCTGCAAGGCAATTAGCCGCAGAGTGCCATGGGCCAGGGCAGAGCCGACAGAATTGCCGGCTGTATTCCAGCCGGCAAACGCCAACAGCCGGAGCGGCGCCACGCCTGCTTCTAACAAAGCTTTGACAAAACTATCCTCGGCGCCATTGGGAAAAGCGGCATCACACACGGCAAGCGCGTGATGTTTTAATTCCGCCAGTCGCTGCGCAAATTGCCGACATTTGCTCTGGCGCGTTGTTTTTCGTTGCGGAGTCGCATAATAGGCGCGATCGCGCGGCAACGGGGCGTTGATAGCAAGAACTAAATCTGCCTTTTGCGGCGTTTCGGCAGGCTCGCCCCCAATCACTTTTATATTTGCCGCCACTGTTTCGATAAAGGGCCGATCTTCAAAGGGCGCGATATTGTGCATATGCTTGGGATTTGAAGGCAGCACATAAATGCGCGGCACTTTTTCCATATGCTGATGCACAAAACGTGTGAAAAGCGTGGCGCCAGTTTCATCGGCTCCCGGATATATCATAATTCTCTCTTGAAGATTGCGCGCAGCAATTTCTTGTTGTAAACGCGCCTGCTCTGGCTGATGCAGCCCGTGGGGCGCCGCATCTTCTTGTGTTAAGGCCAAAAAATCAATCGCGCCCTCCGCGACAAGCGCAATGGCCCGCATATTGACAGCGTGATTGCGCTCCCGACAGGCCAGATATTGGCCCAAGAGTTCCTGCGGAATGCGCCGCTTCAGCTGCTCAAATTCTTTTTGATAAGCCTCTTTGCCCGTCTCTTCAATTAAGCCGGCTAATTCTGAATAGCGCCGCAACAAGGGCCAATATAAAGCCGTGTATTCGGAGAAGGCTGTCAATGATAGCCGCATAATCACATTGCTGGCAAGCACATGCATTTCCGGCGCTCTTTTGCGCAGCTGAGAAAGAACTTTCAGTCGCTCCAGCGCTAATTGCGTGCGTACATGCGGGCTGCGCGAGGCGACGAGCCCCCCATAGGCCAGCATATCCAAAGAGATAATGGCGGCATCGGCCCCTTCTTTGGCCTCGGCTAAGAGCCATTCGGCGATGGCTTCGGGCTGGCCCGGCGTTGTAAAGCTGCCCAAGAGCTCAAGCGGCGGCATCAAAAGCTCATAATCCACAAGCTCCGCCAGCAGGCGCACATGCTTCACAGCATACGGCCGATCATCCAGGGGCACATAAATGACTCTGTGCAAGCGATGGCGGAGAGTCAAAGCGCTCACCCTTTATCTGATTAAATAGAAAAATTTCGTCCCATGTTCAAACAAAACGCTTTTTGCCTTATAAGGCGGACAAAGCTTCGCGATATCGCTTTACACTCTGTTTTATGGTATGAGCCTCCGTGCCTGTGACAATCGCCCCAATGAGCACTCCACGGAAGCCTATAGCCGCTAAAATAGGCAGATCTTCTGGCTGAATGCAGCGCTGTGTGGGCACAATGACAGGCTTGTTGGAAAATGCCTTAACAATACAAGTATAATCGCACACATCAGAAGCTGACAAGGGCTGTCCATAGCCGGCGTGCTCAATAATGGAGGCTTCAATCATCTGCACAGGCTCCATCTTTGCCAGCGCCTTCCAGCGTTTAGGATGGAGCCTATCTGGGGGCCCTAATGCCGCCATTACAGGCAAATGCGGCTGAAAGAGCATCCAGGCGGGCATGGCCGTTATGTAGGCATCTAAATAATCAAGGCCGATTTCGGCTAAAGCTTCTATTTCGGCAGGAGTAGCCATCGTCTGCTCATCGCCCGGAACAATGCCCACAGGCAGCCCCAGGCTCACAATTTCTTCCAAAGCCTGTCGTTCTTCTGCAAGCGAGCCGAATTTACAGCCGGCGGCAGCATGTTCCACATAAATATGGACTTTAAGGCCTTCCGCTCCGCCCTCAGCCGCTGCCTGCGCCAAAGCAGGATCGTTCCGTGGCAGGCTCACAAACAAAGCTGGGGGCCCCGAACGCTTAAGACGTTCCACTGTGCGGCTAATTTTCATCGGACGCCACGCTCCTGCGGGGCGGAAATGTCTTTAATGGAAACACAATACGAATATGCGTCATGCCTTCTAAGGCATGATTAGCTTCTTCCCAGGCTTTTTTATGACTCTCCTCCGGCCCATCTGAGCCCACAGGAATAAGCCATAAGCTGCGGCGGCCGCGCTGGCTCCTTGCGGCCATGTTAACAGGCGCTTTTTCGGCAAAAGCAACAAAGGGCATGGGCTCCCAGGGCCCCTCGCCAAAACGCGCCTGCACGAGCGAACGGGATAACACACGCTCAATCCAATCCGCGTAATCGCCGTAAATGTCGTCATAGCGATAGCTGGGCAAGATCGCTTCGGCAAAGAAGGGCGGCTGGCCAGCCCAATCGTCGCCTTGAGGCGGGCCAATAATCATCCATTGCGGGCCTGTGCGAGCATAGCTCATTTCGGGGCTTTGCGCATGCCGGCGCGGAATAATCTGAAAGCCGCCGATCATCCCAAAAGGCGATGTGGAAATTTCCAGGACGCCGGGATGATTGGCGCGAATCCGGCTCGGCCAGGCGTACATTGTGCCGGGGAAGCGGCCAATGCCGCTGACAGGCTTATCCACAACGCCGACTTCCAGGCTTTCGCCGCCATAATCCAGCCATATCTTGCCCCCGATGCGATTTTCCAGAATCGCATAATAGGGCAGCCGCTCCGGCTCCAGCCGAATAATCAACAGGACATCGCCCGCGTGAGGCTCATAATCGGGCGGCAACGGCGTGAGGCCTGGCTCCAGATAAACAGGCGAATTCACATAAGGCCCCAGCCCCCCGCCAAAAATGGATGTGCCCCCCGGAATATCTGTCACGATGGCGGAGGAAAGCTGGCGCTGGGCGGCTCCCACAATTTCCCCTTTAGGCACGACAGATAGCGTCATTGGACGCCCCGTCAGAGGATTCAGGGCAATTTTGATGTGGATGGCGTTGACGGCCGTGGCGGCTACATGGCTGTCTTTTGCCCAGGCTGCAGCTGTATAGCTATTCGGATTCACGCGTTGGGCCGGCACTGTCACGCTGCCCACGCGTTCCCATGTCTGGCCCTGATCCAGGCTGTATTCAATCGCTCCCTCAACAGTATTTGTGATACGCAAACGCAGACTCTCGCGCGCTTCGGCTCCAGCCAGCGTTGTCGTCAGGACAATAATAAAGCCCGTAAGAAAGCCGGCCACAATGATTTTTATCAAGCTGAAATGCTCGCTCAATGCCCCTGTTCCGCTAAAAAAGAAACGGCTGGGGCAGCCTGAAGCTGCGGGCAGCCGTTGGAGTGCGCGTGCTTCACGAGCGCTTATCTTTGAGAATATCATGATATTCGCGAAGCAATTGTACGGATGACAAACAAGCCCGGATCAGCTAAGCGCCGAATTTCTCCTGTCGTCCGGCAAAATTCGTCAAAAGCGGCATCACATCAGCGCCCACAAAATTCCCCAGCCCCCCGCGCATACAAGGCCTTTCGCCGAAGGCCTGGACATCATCGGGCCGCACGCCGCAGCCATAAAAAGCCGCAGGAATGGCATCGCCGCTGTGATCGCCAAATGTAATGGGCGTACAATGATCGCCCGTAACAAGCATTACAGTGCGTGCAAAATCGAGATGTTCCAGCAAATAGCCCACAGCCCGATCTATTTTGGCGACGGCTTGCATTTTGTGCTCTAGATTGCCGTCGTGGCCCCCCAGATCCGGGGCTTTGATGTTTGCCAGCACAAAATCATGCTCCTCCAGGGCCTGAACAACGGCCTGGGCGATAGCCATTTCATCTGTGTCCTGGCCTCCCGTGGCGCCCGGGACATCTATCACATTCATCTCCAGATACAGGCCCAGCCCGCGGACAAGATCCACTTCTACAATCATAGCGCCCCGCAGGCCGTAGCGTTTCTGGAAGGGCTCCAGCTCCACAGCCGTGCCCACGCCGCGGGGAAGGGCGATATTGGCGGGCTTCAGCCCCTGGGCGCGACGCTCCTCATTCACAGGATGTCGCTCTAAAGCCTCATGCGCCAATTCAATCCAGCGATTGATAATCCGCGCAGTTTTTTGCGCCGCGGGATCATCCGCTGCCTCGGGCAGGGGCTGACAATCTGGATAAGCCTCCCCTTCATGATGGGGATCCACTTCCGTCACGCGATAATCCAATCCCTCGCCCCGCAGCACTAGGGCGGCGCGATGCTCCACAGATTGCTTAAAGATGCATTGCACATCCTCAATGCGCCCAGCCTTTTCGTTGACAGCAGCCGCCAATTGATCCGTGCCCGCTTTGATCCGTCCCGCGCGCCGATCCACAACAATTCGCCCCTCCACAGTGGCGAAATTGCAGCGGAAGGCCACATCGCCGGGCAACACTTCCAGGCCCACGCCCTTGGCCTCAAAAGGCCCCCGACCCTTATAGTAGCGAAATGGATCATAGCCCAATATGGCCATATGCGCCGTATCCGAGCCTATCCGGCGGCCTGGGGATACGGGATTGAGCATTCCACACAAGCCCCCGGCGGCCACACAATCCAGATGCGGCGTTTCTAAGGCCTCGAGAGGCGTTTTGCCCCCAAGCTCCGGCACGGGGCGATCGCCTAAGCCATCGCCTAAAAAGATGACTATCTTGCTTCCTGCCGACATACGCACGCTCCCTTCACAACTTCAACAGGCCTTGTGGCGCGCGGCGCCTGCTGAATTACAAATCCTCCTGAGATTTCGGCCTGTTTTTTCTGTGCCATTGTATCCTCTGTTGAGCTGTCGGTCAATCCATCTCCTTTTAAGCACATTGGACAATGTCTCGCTATTGGGCTTGCCTTCTGCCGAAAATTGCTTTTCCAGGCGTCAGCTTTTGCCGCCGCTAAGCCAAGACGGGGAAAATGAATACGGCTAAAATCGCCCGCATTGGATTCTAATTGCAGCTGCAGGAAGAGAAATGGAAGATATATATTTTTATTCGTTATTGTATTTTTAAATTTAGGGAAATAACGGGAATTATCAGGCGTCGCCTCGCGGCTTCCCAGAAAGGCAGGGCGAATAAGGGAAAGATTGCGAAAATTAGGGAAGGAAAAATGATTCTTCATTATATATAATGCTTATAAAACTGAAAATGTGCTTGCCATTGTTATCGATTAGAGACAGATTTCGCGTGATTTGATAATCGTTGCGGGATAATAATTGAGGAGGGAGCGGCGACGCGGCTGATTAGCGAGCGCATTAAAGTGGAATTGGAAAACACGCCGCAGGGCTTACGGCTGCCCGTAGCCTTCGTCTGGCGCGGGAAACGCTTTATGATTAAGCGCATCCTCAGCGCCTGGCTGGATGTGGGCTTTGGGGCGGGCGAAATAACGCGCACATGGTATCGCCGCCGCCATCGCAATTATTTCCGCGTGGAGACAGAGGGAGGAGAAATTTTTGAGATTTATCTGGATCGCAGCGGCTCCCGGCGGGATTGGATTGTGAAGCGGCAAATACAATAGCGGACAGCGGCAACAGCTCTCCCCTGCTCAATCTTTGCCCTCGCTCGTGGGCTTTATGCCGCGGGAGGCCGCGTGGCGGAGAATTCGCCTGATATGTTGTTAATCGGGCCAATCGCCTGTGGGATGTTCGCCGGGCACTTCACAATCGCCCGCCCGGCCTCCGGGCCCGCCTGTTTCGGCAAAAGGCCCCCCGGCGCGCTGATACCATTTAACATGGCCATCGACAAATAGAAAGTTCTTGCCATCAAAATGAAAATATTGAGGCGTGGGATACATGCTTGTCGATTGATGGAAATTTTCTCCTGTCGCATCCTCCCATTCGCCCGGCGCATAGCGGCCCTTTTCAAATAGCAATACAGTTTCTGTGACATTGGGAAACACGCCGAGCGGCTGGCCGCTCACATAACGCGGCAACGCATAGGAGCGATATGTACGCCCGTAGGGATTGTCCGGGCAGATAAGAAGCTGCTGATTGCGCATGTAAGGCAAAAGCTGTGTATCCCATGTATAAGGCGGCCCGGGCAGGCGGCCGCTGCCGTCCGGATTGCCGCCCACAAGCGACCATAAGGGCAGCATTTCGTCATAATCGTCCGCATACATCAGCAATGCATTCCCGAGCTGCCGCAAATTGGACATACAGGCCGATTGCCTCGCTTTCGCCCGCGCCCGCGCAAAAACAGGAAACAAAATGGAAGCCAGAATGGCAATAATGGCTATCACGACAAGCAGCTCTATGAGCGTAAAGCCCTTAAGACGAGAGACTGGCATGGCTTGCGAGCTCCTTTTCGCCAATAGAAATAGCATATGTTGAAGATTGCGTCTCTTTTGCGAAGACGAAAGGCTTCGGCCTTTTATTCCTGTATTTTAATTTTTCCACATTGCTTTTTTACACAAACATCCACGCCTGCTTTTCAAAGAGGGCGACAGTGCCTTCGGATACAGAAAATTTTTTCGCTCCTTCGTCTTCTTCGCTTTGTGAGATTCTATCCAAGCCCAAAATGAAGAACTAATTAGGCCTTTTCCCTCTTTTCTTTTCGGCTCAGCGCGAGAAAATATAAACAAAACGGCTTCGCCTGTTTTCTGGCGAAGCCGCCTGCATTTTAAATTAATACATCTTTGTCCATGATATTGTGTTTTTTTATTCCACGCCCGGCGGCCAATCTTGAGGGAATTCCATATGCCCCACTTCGTGATCCATCCAGCCGCCCCCGCCTGTGCCCGGACAATGGCTCGGATCAATGCCATTATTCTTCCACGGCCCCGCGCCGGGCGCAAACCATTTCACATGTCCATCCAGAAACGCAAAATTGTTGCCCCCGTTATGTCGCAGCGGGCATTGATCGGGATAATTCTGGCTCTTGCCTGCCTGTTTGGGATGCTCCGCCGCCGCATCGCTTTTTGTGCCGGGAATGTAGGCGCCTTTTTCAATAAACATCACTGTCTCGACGGGATTGGGCGGATCATCAATGTTAATGCCGCTCACATAACGCGGCAGCGCATAGCCGCGCTTGGGCGCTGTCCCCTGATTGAGATTATTGTCTTCCCGATTGTATTTGTTATCAGGACAGATAAGAATTTGCGTGTTTTTCATATACGGCAAAAGCGCCACATCCCATGTAGGATGATCCTCGCCGGGAGCCGTCGGCGTAAGATCCCAATAACACGCTTGCCCATCATAATCCGCGGCATATTGCAAATACGCCAGCGCCAATTGCTTCATATTAGAAGAACATGCCGTTTGCCGCGCTTTGCCCCGCGCTCGTGAGAACACCGGGAACAAAATGGCGGCCAGAATAGCAATAATGGCTATGACGACCAGCAGCTCGATAAGCGTGAATCCCTGACGTCTGAAATGTCTCATGGGCCTAGACACCTGCCTGTTCTTCTGGATATTGCCGGCGCGCCGTTCGCTCCGACATGTATCCTGTGTGAGGATTTAACATCCCAAGAATACCCCAAATGGGAACAGAAAAAACGCCTTACGCGCTTTTTTAGATTGTTGCCTCTGTCCCCCAAATTGTTCCGTCTTTTCCTCCACAATTATGGGGAATTGGGGGACTGATTTTTTACAGCCCGGCCCGCTTTTTTGTGTTTATGACAATCTTCACTGCAAAAAGTATCCGGAAATTGGCCCTCTCTTGCTTCCTCCAGATGGCCGGGCAGGAACTTGTAGCGGCTCCGGCGAAACAAGGAAACGGGGAACGGAATATGTGCCGAGCTAAATTATTGATTACGATTTTAGGCCTGCTTCTTTTAAGGGAGGGCAGCTCTGTTCTTTGGGCGCGGCCCTGGATATTGTATTATCGCCAGGCCAAGGGACAATGGCGGCCCTTGACGGGCGATTTTGACGACGCTTCAGGGATCGTCTCCTTCACGCTGGATCCGCAAAAAATAGGCGGCGGCGCCACCCTGATTTTGCTCCACAAAGCTCCAGGCATAATTTTAGAGGATGAGGAGCCGCCACGCCTGACAGGACTTAAAATTGATGGCCGTCCGGAGCGCCTCGCCCCTGTTGTCGATCTGGATTGGCTGCCTGAACCGCCCGCTTTCCTTATCATTGGCCTCGCCGATCGCCACAATTCTCTGGATACAAAAGCCTTATGCCTGGAGCTCAATGGCCGCCGCCTCGCAGCGTCCGAATATGGCCTCGCCACCGCTGCCGGAGGCAAAATCCTGCGCGTGATGATTCCTGTGCAAATGTGTCTTGCCGGCCAGCGCCCCTTCTTGACGACAATACGCCTCCAGGCTTATGACAGTGCGCCGCTGCAAAATGCTGTGGACTTCCAGCTCAAATATCGCCATCTTGCCCAAATTACAAAAGATCCCCTGCTGCTTGTGGATAGCTGTTATCCGGGCTATGAAGATGTGAATGTGCTCACTGATGGCCTCATTATGCAGCCGGGCGAAACGACTTTTGGCCAAACATGGGCTTCCGCGGAGCAGCCGGAAGATCATTGGCTTGTAATCGCCTGGCCCCAGCCCAAAACGATGAGCGGCCTGGAGATTTATTGGGCTGTGTATCAGGGGATTTATCACGCCTCCCGCAAGCTGCTCGTGCAAACATGGGACGGGCAGCGCTGGCGTACGCAGCAGACGCTTGTGAATATCAGGCCCGAGCCCTGCACGCGCCTGGCGCTGACGCCTGTGACAACATCGCGCGTGCGCTTGCTTCAGCCGGCAGGCGAAGGCCATCCCTTGCGCCCTAATCTCATGTGGCTCACAGAAGTCCGCGTGAGGCTGCAGCCATGATGGCTGTGTCTCATCTTCTAGCGGGCGGGGCTGTGGGGCAGGCGCACAGGCATGCCTGGCTGACTTTGCCTTTAGCCTTCGCGAGCCATTTTCTTCTGGACGCCGTCCCGCATATTGATGTCCATGTGCTTTTTGGCAATCCGCGTGTCTCTTTAACGCCGCTGGAGATTATTGCTGCGGCAGGCGATGTGTTTTTGGGCGTGGCGCTTTTAATGTGGCTGAGCCGCGGCCATCCCCGCGCTGCATTGTTATGGGCAGGCGCCTTTTTGGGCTTGCTGCCAGACATTTTGCAGCACATTCCGCATATCAACTGGCTTGTCAGCGCCCATGGCCCCCTGTTCTGGATTGGCTTGCAGCATCGACTGTGGCAACACAATGTCTCTGTAGCCCAATGGCCTTTGGGCTTAGGCACGCAATTGGGAACGCTCCTCGGAGCCATTTATCTTATCCAGCATGTTAAAAACAATCGGCTTAGCGTCCGTTCATCTATGAAGCAAAAATCGGCACTCTTCGAAGAAACAGGGCTTTGACGACAATAAACAGCAAGGCGAAGCGAAAAAAGCGGCTTTAGGACGGCGTTTTTCTGCCTTCCTTATTCCTAATAATTTGCCTCATCCTCTTAGTCTTTTATTCGGGAGCAGGCTTCCTGCGCGCGGAGGGAAAATTGCTATGCCCTGATAGAGATTGCTTCCCACGGAGGGCCATTGCTAGGAGCGTAAAGCCCGCCGTCATTATTCATTCAAGAATTAATTTATCCATGAATTATTTAATTTATCCAGGATTATTTTTTCAAAAAAAATTAAACTGAAAATTAATTTAAGATTAGCATTAAGATTAAGATTAGGACAGGAATAGGAATAGGAATAGGAATAGGAATAGGAATAGAATTAAGATTAATAAGATTAAGATTAAGGGGCTAGCCGAACCATACGCCGTAGCGCCGCACCCAATCCGGAGCGCTATCGGAGCTGCCGATGAGGCTATACAGGATTCCGGCTGTAAAGAAATGTCCCAAAGCCAGGCCAATGAAGCCGGGGATTAGCTGCCGATATGTCTTCATTCCGCCGAGCTTGAACACCACTGTCTTGATAAGCCACACTAAAAAGAATGTCCCCCAGATGAGCTCCCCATAGGATGTCGTCATACAGAACGCCAGCGGATGCAGCGGGAACTTTAAAAACATCATGCGCACGCCTGTCAGACTGGCCGCAATAACAAAGCCCACGATTGTGGCGATAATGCGCGGCACATCCGGGGGACTGGCGGCTTTCGCATATCCTGTCAGTGTTTGATATTCCACTTTCGCGATGCCGGCGCCCCAGCCCTCCAGTGCGCGCACGCCGCCTGCCCCGTACGCATAATAGGAGCGCAGATGCAGCCACAAGCCCACATAAAAGCCCACGATAAGCGATAGCACGAGATTCCAGCTCATGTGGCGGGGATTGATGCCTGTTTCCTGGGCCAAGCGAAAGCCCTCCGCTTGATAGCCCTGCAGCGAAGGAAAATAGCCACGCGACAAAAATACGAGCGTTGTGAATATCGTGGCGCTGCGCCACGATCCGTTCTCCAAAAGCACATGCGAATTCGTGAAATATTTGATGACTTTGAATTGCTGATAATACGGAAACATCCAGATGAGCGGCACGCCAATTTCCGCCCGAATGCGCGTATACACAAGCGCTGTCAGCAAAATAAGCGTCAGATACAAAAATGTCAGCCACGGCGCCATCCCCGCCAAAATCATCCAGCCCGCTGTTGTCGCCAGCGCGGCCAGCCCGCCCCACACAGCCATCCGATAGCTCATCGGCTCATCCTCATCCCGAATCTCGGGGGCGCCGCTGAAGGCTTTGCGAAATACATCCGCTAAATGATGCCGCGCCACAAAAATGAGCACAAAGGCCATAGCGATAAAGGCCCCCATGGATTGCTCCTGCGCAAAGGGGAAGCCCGCCAGCTTGATCCCTGCCATCTCTGCTACGAGGCTTTCCAGTTTCAGCAGCACATAAAACAGCCAGACGCTCAGGGCGACTTCTGTGCTCACAAGATAGCCAAAGCCCAGCATCTCCGGCCGATAATGAAGCTGCATGGGCCGGAGCGCGGAGAGCGGCCGCTCCGTAAACAGCCGCCCCACATCATAAAATTTCCCCAGCGCCACAATCTGCGGATTGTAGGCATTGGCGATATTCATTAAATTGTAAATCGTGGCCAGGCCAAAGCCGATCCACATTATTTTGTTGCGAAAGAAAGCCCCAATGAGATGAGAAGCGTCAATATTTTCTGTGGCTTCTAGGGGCAAATAAAGCAGGGGATAAATGAGCTTTTCTTTTTCGGCCCACTGACGGCGGAAAATCACTGTTATACAGAGAAGCAGGATCCAGAGGGATAAAAAGAACAGGCCCCACATCCCCAGGGGCCGCAGCCAGGCTCGCCAGGGAATGAGGCCAATTTGCCGATACAGCCAGCTGCTGCCCCCCGGCGGCTCCGGAGCGCCCTCGTAAAGCTGGCGAATGATTTCTCGATCATGCGGAATCATCCAATCCGGCAGATATTGCTGATAGGCCGCAAAATCATTTTCCGGCGTATCAAAATAAAACAATACGGGCAGCGTATTGATAAAAAAGCGCACAATCCCGCAGCCCGCCATGCTCGTCGCCACTGTCAAAAATACATAAATGCTGAGAATCTCCACGCGCGAAAGCGCCCAGCGCTTCGACCAGCGACGGATTAAGGGCGTCACAATTAACAGGGCAATCATAAAGGCCACAGCCGGCACAGGCGGCACAGCCTCTGTAATTTGACAGAAGAATTTGACAACTTCCGCCGTGTCTATCCAGTAGCTCGCCACAATCGTAAACAGAATGGCTAATATCAGGGAGCGCCATGTGATGCTTGCCCAGGCGCGTCCAGGAGCAATTTCCGGCTGTTGTGTGATCCGATGTTCCACGGGAATGGCCATCATCATCCACCGTTTAGGCTTATTTTTGAAGCAAAATCATAACAATTCTAAGACGCAGCCCCAATCATCCTGGGGAGGGACATTTACAGGGCGCCCGCCACTTGAACATCCTGCACACGCAAGCAGGGAATGATAATCCCCGGCTCCTGCCGATAATCACTGGATACGGCATCGATCGCCTGCAGAAAAGCAAATATCTCGCTGCCAATCATCGCCATTTTCACTGGATAAGCCAATTCGCCGTTCCGAATGCGAAAGCCGAAATCCACTGTCGTCGAGATTTCGCCAGAAGCCAGATCCGGCGCCAGGCTCGCATAATGCACATACAGGCCATCACGTACTTCCGCAATCAATTCCGCCTCTGTTTTGGCCCCGGGGACAATTTGCACATTGGATACGCCGATGCCCACGCTTGCGCCGTAGCCATCGCGCGTGGCGTGTGCATTGTTGGGCACGCCGGCCTTATACGCTGTGTAGGAATTGTGCAGATATGTTGTCAAAATGCCGCGCTGAATGAGCATAAGCTCCTGTTTGGCGACGCCCTCGCCATCATACGCACTGGAAAATATTCCCCCTGGCCACAGCGGCGCCTCCTTGACGGATAAACATTCCGCCGCGATGGAAGCGCCTTCTTTATCCTGCAAAAACGAACGGCCCCGCTGGATGTGTTCGGCGCTGGCCGCCTCCAGGACGGCTCGTATCAATTCCTCCACAGCATGCGGGCCCAACACAAGCGTCATGCGCTTTGTTTCCACGGGCCGCGCCCCCAAAAAGCGCAAGGCCTGCTCACAGGCGCGTGTCCCCACGCCCTCGGGCGCAAAATCCTCCAGACGCCGCGCCACATCAAATTCAAACGAAAAGCCCGCTTCCTCGCTGTTGGGAATTGTAACTTCTACAGAAATTTCCGCCAGCGTTCCGCGTTGCACAAGCGCCACGCCTGTGGAGCTGGCTAAAGCTGCTTCGCCCACACAAATGCCAGCCCCCCCGCTCACGCGCGCCTGCGGCGCAATGGCTTGTGCTTCCGCAATGGCTTGCCGGCACCACTGAATAACTGTTTCGGCCGGCAAGCCTGCGATTTTCTCATCAAAAAGCCACGGCACTTCTTCTGGCGCTTCCGCTGGCTCCGGCAACGCCACAAAATCCGGATCGGGATGGGCTAATTGGGCTAACGCCGCCGCCTCTTCGCCGCAGCGCGCAGCTTCCTCCGGCTCCAGACTCTGTACAGTCCCCGCTCCTATTCCTCCCTTGTAAAAAGCCCGCACGCCCAGCCCGTAATCCCGGATCACATGGCAATCCAAAACGCTGCTGTTATCCATCGCGGCATCGGCATGGCGCACAATGCTGCAATACGCATCGGCCCATTCCGCGCCGGCTTTTTTCGCTGCCGTGACGGCTATTTGTGCCAATTCCAATATCGTCGCCATTCGTTATTTACAACATCCATTCCCCAGATTTTGCCAGCGTTCCAATTTTGGGGCTTTTCCTCAGAGCAGCTCCGCCTCCGTCCCGCCCACAACGACATCCCGTATCGCCACATGCGGCCCCCCGCAATCCACAGGCACAGCCTGCCCCTCTTTTTCACATGTCCCGCCCAGCTCAAATTTTATCTCTCGTCCCACAGCGATGACATTTTTCAGTGTTTCTAATGTCATCCCGGAGAAGCATACATTCCGATAGGGAGTCGTCAAACGTCCCTTTTCAATCCGAAAAGCTTGTTCGGCTTGACATGTGAATTGCCCTCCCGCTGTGAATACATGCCCCCAGCCCCCGCCGGCCAGATACAAGCCCTCGCGCACTTCCTGGAGCAGCTCCTCCAGTGTGGCTTCCCCCGCTGCAATGTATGTATTGCTCATGCGCACAAGGGGCACATCCTGATGGCTTTGCGCCCGCGCCGCGCCATTAGGCCGCATTCGCAGACGCCCCGCCGTCTCGAGACTGTGCAGATAGCCCCTCAGCACGCCCTTTTCCACGAGCACATGCCGCTGCGCGGGCACGCCCTCATGATCGTATTCATACGAACCGTTTAGCCCCGGCCATGTGGGATCATCCACAATGGTCACACAGGGCGCCGCGACGGGCTGGCCTAATTTCCCCTCCAGAATGGAATTCCCGCTCCAGATGGCGTCCGCCTCGCAATTATGCCCGAAGGCCTCATGCACCAGCAAGCCGCAAATAAGCGGATCAATGATTACGGTAAATTTGCCTGCCGGAGCGGGACGCGCCTTCAACAAAGCCACGGCCTTATCTGCAGTCTGCCCGGCAAATTCTTCCGAATCCAGCGCACGGATGAGCTCAAAGCCTCCTCGGCCGGCGCGGCTTTTGCTGGCTGTTTGGCGCTGCGTGCCGTCGGACGCCGTCACATGCAGGGCAATTTGGCAACGCCCCCCAAAACTCTCAATATATGTCCCCAGAGTGTTGGCCAGGATTGTGCGGCCAACGGCGTCCGCATAGCGCCCGATTGAATTGACAATGCCCGGGCGCGACGCCGCTAGGCGTTCCAGCTCATACACAGCCGCAACACGCTCTTGCAGAGGCACTTCCCGGGGATCCAGCTGCAAAGGCGTGCGCACTGTCGCCTCCACGGGCTCTACTTCTACAATGCTGGCAGGATCTGTGACTGCCGCCGCGGCTGCGCGGGCCATCCGGAGCGCGTCTTCGAGGCATTGGCGCAGCTCCGCAGCTGTGGGATTATTGGTCGGGGCAAAGCCCCAGGCGCCCTCTAACAGGACGCGCACGCCCGCGCCACGCACATGCGCCACGCCCATTTTATCGGCGCGCCCATCCTGCACGACAATCGCTGTCCCTGTCGCCTCCGTATAACGCACATCGGCAAATGTTACGCCGGCTTTGCGGGCGGCTGTGATTATTTCCGCGATAATCTCCTGGATTTCCTCAGACATTATTCTTGCCTTGCTGTCTTCACGGAACAAACTGCGAGGCCGCCTTCTCAGGCGGCCTGGCGGCTAATTATGCCGGATCCCTTGCTGTGAAATAATTATTTTATCGGGCGCGTAATTTTTCGGCAAAACACTTTACATTTTTACTTTATATTTTAGTCATTCCGTGGCAAAGGGGCAAGCGCTCGCCTCCGGACAAAAATATATGGCGCCTCCGGCTCAACGCCCCCTCAGAAACTGCTTGCCCCTTCCAGCCCGATTCGGGCCCTCTAGTCCAGGCCTGCACTGTCTGTGCCAGGCCTGCGGCGTTTATGCCGCCATTGGCGCACCCGCTGGGCTGTGTTGTAAGCCCAATACCATAGCGGCGAAAAAACAAGATCAAATTCGCCTATGTATTCCACATATTCGGCGCCAAAGCCTCTCTTGAAGCGATTGAGCCCCTGCAATCTGCCGGCCGCCGCGCCCTCTTTTTCCGGCGCCACGCCCCGCATATCGTAAATCGTGCAGCCGCGCCGTTTCGCCCATTTCATCATTTCCCACTGCAACAGATGATTGGGCATGGCGTTGCGATGGCGATTGCTCGAGGCGCCGTAAACATACCAGCATTGCTTTCCCAGCGCAAGGGCAATCGCCCCGCACAACAGCTCCTCCCCCAGATAGCCCAAAAACAAAGCTCCCAGGCCTGCGGACAAAACAATATCCCACAAATCATAAAAATAGCTCCGCGCCCGGACGCCAAAGCCATCCCGCCGGGCTGTTTCCTGCAGCACCTCATAAAAGGCGGCGATGTCCTCCCGTGTGCCCTGACGGATGGACACGCCTTTGCGCTCGGCCAATCGGATATTGTAGCGCCATTTGGGATGGAAGGAAGCCATTAAGGCCTCCAGATCAGGCTCCAGATTGACTTTCATCACATAGCGCGGCTGGATGCCGCCAAAAGCCGAAAATACAGGCGCCGGACGGGCGCCCCATTTTTTCAGCTCCCGGACAAAAGCCTCATTGGGCTGTGGCAGGGCCGGATCTATTTTGAGCGCCAGCGCGCGATGGGCGCGGGCAAGCGCCCGCACCTCTGTAAGCAACTGTCCCAGCCTCTCAGGAGCGGCCAGCGACACTAACGGCCCCCGTGGCGCATAAAACAGGCTCCTGCCGCCGGGCAGGGGGCGCTTCAGAATTTGCAGGCCCGCGATAATCTCGCCGTCCTCCTGAAGCGCCACCCGCAACGGCTCCCAGCCCGTACGGGCTTTCAATTCCCCCCATTCCCAGGCCTGCATAAAATCGCCCGTCGGATGGCCAGCGACAAATTCATTCCAGCGTGCTTTGTGTTCAGATGAAAGAAGCATAATCGTTCCTGCAGACAGTGGGCAAATCCAGCTAGCGGAGCGCCTGCCGCGTGCTTAATCGCCTTAATCGCCCGCCGCCTGTGCCGGCGCGGCGCGGACGCCCTTCAATCCAAAAAGCGCAATGAGAATTTTGCGTGTAATCGGCACCGCCGTATCCACGCCATGGCCCCCCTCCGCAACGCACACGGCGATGGCGTATTTGGGCTTTTCGTAGGGGGCAAAGCAAATGAACCAGGAATGCGGCGGGCGATCCGGCAAATGCTCCGCCGAGCCCGTCTTGCCCGCCACGGCCACGGGCAAATCCTTCAACGCTTGCGCCGTGCCTTCTGTGACAGCCAGGCGCATGCTTTCGCGCACAATCTGCAGCGTCTCAGGCCGCACCGGCAGCGTGCGCTGCACTTCGCGCCCCAATTCGGTGGGCCCCGCAAAAGGAAAATGTGCCGGCCATTCGATCCGCCGCACGATATGCGGCCGCAATAAATAGCCTCCATTGGCGATGGCCGCACACACCCGCGCCATTTGCAGGGGCGTCACTGTTATCCATCCCTGGCCAATGACCATATTCAGGCTATCCCCGGTCCACCACCGCTCATTATGCAGGCGCTGTTTCCATTCCGGCGAGGGAATAAAGCCCGCGATTTCCTCGGGCAAATCGATCTCTGTTTTTTCGCCCAGGCCAAAAAATTGGGCGGCATATTGATGCAGCTCCTCGCCCTTGAGGCCGGCTTTCCGCACCAGCTCATAAAAATACACATCACATGAATGGGCTAAGGCCTGCCGCAAATCCATAGAGCCGTGGCCGCTGCGCTTCCAGCATTTATACATCCGCGTGCCTTCCCGGATGTAGCCCGCACAATAAAAATGCGTCCGCGGCGTGATTTTTCCCAGCTCCAAAGCGGCTGTCATACTGATCACTTTGAAGGTGGAGCCTGGCGGATAGCCGCCGCTCGTGGCTTTATTGAGCAGCGGCCGGCGCGGATCTTCTGTCAATTGCCGCCACAGGGAGGCTGGCAGACGCCCCACCCAATCATTGGGATTAAAAGCCGGCGTGCTGGCCATCGCCACAATCCCCCCATCCTCCACATCCATCACGACCGCCGCGCCCGAGCGATTTTTCTTCTGCGCCGTGTATTCGTGCAAGGCCTCTTCCGCGGCGCGCTGAACGGGAATATGCAAATTCAAATAGATATTGGCGCCTGCCGCCGGCAAACGATGCTCAATCAGCCGGATGGGCCGGCCTGTGGCATCCACCTCATACACCGTCCGGCCGCGTCGCCCAGTCAAAATTGGCAGCGGCGGCGCCCAGTCCAGCCAGATCTCGTATTGCCGCTCCACGCCCGCCTGCCCAAATATGGAATCCAGCCCGTATATGGGATCCCGAGGCATCTGGGCCACAAAGGACGAAGAATTCGCCGGCGAAAAATCCGGATATTCCAGCCCCTTGACGCCCGGATTCTTCTCATCGCCCGTATATTGCGCCTCACTGATCGGGCGGGCATAGCCGAGCACATGGGCCGCTAATCGTCCCTGGGGATACAGCCGCACCGGCATTTGCAGCACCACCACCCCCGGCAAAGCTTGCTCCTCAATCTGCGCAACTGCCACAAACGGAATATCCACGCCAATTTTCTCGTCCAGAGGCACAATTTCCCGGCCCTTTTGCTGGAGCGCCGCCTGTATTTTGGGACGCAATTCAGCGGTCGGCACCCGCAAAATGCTGGCTAAGCGCCCGACAATTTTTTCCGCCTGCGCCGCCTCGTGGCGCCAATCCGGGAACTTATCCAGAACAATGCCCACACTCCAGATCGGCCGATTTTCCGCCAACATAATCTGGCCCGTCCGATCAAAAATCAAGCCCCGGGGCGCAGGAAAATAGGACACGCTCGTGCGATTGCCGGCGGCTAAAGAGGCATAATGTGTCCAGCGCGTCAGCTGCAAAATCCACAGCCGCCCCACCAGCACTAATAGCACGCCCAAACATAAAAAGCCCAGGACGCGCAGGCGCGTTTCCCACGAAAATTCAGACAAAAGGATGTCTATCCTCCGTTAGTTTTCGGCGCCGTATTGGTATCAGGCGCGGCGGGCGTGTCCGGCTTGGCTTCCGTTTTGGCCTCCGCTGGCGCTTTGGATTCGTGCCCGGATGCCGGCTCCTTGCCGCCCCCGCAGATATGACACACGCCCGAAGGCGCTTCCGGGCTCTCAAAGGTTTGGGAACAATGAGGCCCGGCGCGCAAGCCGCTGCGGGCACAGATTGTGTACATTTTGCCCTCGCTCTTGCCGGTGCTGCTCAGCCGTTCGCCTTCCCCGCTTTCCAGTGCGCCGCGCGGAGGGCCATGCAGCCGGCATACGCGCGGCATTTTCGCCCCTGCCGGCAATGTCCGCTCCACAGTCTCCGGACAATACGGCGTCGCTAATCCGCCGCTCGCCACGCAGACGGTGACCGTGCGAGGCCCTTTTTCCCCCGCAGGGCTTTCCTTCTCGGCCATGCCTTCCTTAGTGGCGCGCACCCCGCTACCCTGCGGATATTCCCCATGCAGCTGCAAAAGCTCCAGTGTCCGCTTCATAAAGCGCGCCCAAATCGGCGCACAAAAGCCCCCGCCCGTGCCCCGTGGCATGGGCGTATTGTCATCATTGCCAATCCACACTGCCGCACATAGATCGGGCGTAAAGCCCACCCACCACACATCCCGGCCATCGTTCGTTGTGCCTGTCTTGCCGCACACCGGATAGCCGGGAATGTGGGCCCGCGTCCCTGTCCCGGAAGTGACAACCGTCCGCAGCATAGAGATCATGCTGATGGCGGTTTCCGGCCTCAGCACGCGCACAAGCTGCGGCTGCGCCTCATACAGCACTTCTCCCTCCCAGGTCGTGATGCGGCGAATATAATTTCGCGTCGGCCGCAGCCCGCCACTAGCGAAAGTGGCATAGCCCACCGCCTGCTCGAGGGGCGACAGCTCCGAAGCCCCCAGAGCCAGCGAATAATACGGCCGCAACCGCCAAAGCGGAATATTGAGAATCTCCGCCGCCTTCCGCCGCACTGTCTCTATGCCCAGCTTCTTCACCAGCCGCACCGACACCAGATTCACCGAATCAGCTAAAGCGCGCCTTAAGGTATAATTGCCCCCCTGCCGCGGCGAATAATTCTTCGGCGTATAATAGCGCCCATTGCCCAGATAAATGCTGATGGGATCCCCGCTGAATACCGACTCCGGCCCATAACCGTATTCCAGCGCTGTCGCCCAAATGTAGGGCTTAATTGAAGAGCCCGGCTGCCGCCCGTATGTCGGCGGCCCCGGATGGGCGCGATTGTACCATAATTTTTCAAACGGCCCGACGCCGCCCACGAGCGCCAGCACATTCCCCGTCCTCACTTCCACACAGACAAGCGCCCCCTGCCCCACCAGCCCGCGCTTTATTGCCCCCTGCCGGCGCAAAGCCTCCACCCCCCGTGTCAATTCCTCCTCCGCGATTTTTTGCACCCGATAGTCCAGAGTCGTGTAAACCTGCAGGCCCCCCTCATACACGAGCTGCTCCCCCAATTGATCACACAGATGGCGAATGACCATATGCGTGAACCAGTGCGCCCGCAACACTGCCTCGCCCGGCTTGCGCAAAGGCGCCAATTTTGTCTCAATCGGCTCCTTATTCGCCTCCTCGTATTGCTGTCGCGTGATATAGCCCTGCTGATACATCGCCCACAGCACTTGTCGCCGCCGCGCATAAGCGTTCTCCAGATGCTCATAGGGCGAATAATACACCGGCGAGCGGGGCAGGCCCGCCAGAAGCGCACACTGCGCTAATGTCAGCTCTCTGGGCTCCACATTGAAAAACAACCGCGCCGCGCGTTTAATCCCCCACGCTCCATGCCCGTAATAAACCTCATTCAGATACATCTCCAGGATTTCATCCTTGGAAAAACGCCGCTCCAGCTCTATTGCCAGCGCAATTTCCTTTAATTTGCGGGGAATTGTCTTTTCCTGCGTCAGCCACATATTCCGGGCTAATTGCTGTGTAATCGTGCTGCCCCCCTGCGCCATGCTTTTTGTGCGCAAATTGACCAGCGCCGCCCGAATAATCCCCTTGGGATCAATGCCCCGATGCCGATAAAACGGCCGATCTTCAATGGCAATCGTGGCTTGCTGCAAAGCCAGGGGGATATTGCGCAGCTCCTCCGGCTCCCGATCCTCCCGATATAGCCGCGCCAGCAGGGTGTGCTTCTCCTGCCCATTCGGATAAATATCCGTGGAGAATATCTGCGTCGTCAGCCGCGGCCGATAGGCCTCAATATTCTCCGGATCGGGCAAATCCTTGAGCACTTCCACATACAGGCCGCCCATAAAGCCCAGGCCAGCAAATGTGCAGGCCAAAATCGCAGCATTCACATAACGAAAAAAGCGCGAATAAGTTTGTAGGGCCGTAGCCTGGCTCATTGGACGCCCACCCATAAGCTAATTATACAGAATGCATAAAAGCTATGCCACTTCTTCCTGTTTTTTTAGAACATCATTTTTGCTGTCCAGGCCTTCTTTTCCCCCTCGTTAATTTTGCCTCTTGCCAGGGCGGCGGCTTTTCTGTATAATAAATCGAACATTTGTTCTAATATCCCGGGCGAATCACTGAGGGACGGATGGAACGCATTATCCTGCACGCCGATATGGACGCCTTTTTTGCCAGCGTGGAGCAGACGCGGCATCCCGAATTTCGCGGCCGGCCTCTCATTGTGGGCGGCTTAAATGGCCGCAGCGTTGTCTCCGCCGCCTCCTATGAGGCCCGTAAATTTGGCGTCAAGGCCGGCATGCCTTTGGGCGAAGCGCGCCGACGCTGTCCCCACGCCATTTTCGTGCCTGTGAACATGCCCGCTTACGAGGAAGCGGCCCGCAAAGCCCTGGAAATCTATCTTTCCTTTACGCCTCGTGTGGATCCCATTTCTATTGATGAAGCGGCTTTGGACATTACAGGCAGCCTGCGGCTTTTGGGCCCGCCTCTTTACATTGCGCATCTTTTGCAGCAACGCATTGCGACAGAGCTGGGCTTATCTGTCTCTGTGGGCCTGGGGCCCAATCGGCTCATCGCTAAAATGGCGGCGGAATGGCATAAGCCCCGCGGATTGATGTTCATTGCCCCCCAGCAATTGCCCGATATCCTGGCGCCCCTGCCTGTGGAAAAGCTCTGGGGCATCGGCCCTGTCACAGCCCAACGCCTTCAGCAAAAGGGCGTTCATACGATCGGCCAGCTGCAAATGATTCCCCTGGCTGTGCTGGAAAAAGAATTTGGCGTCTATGGCCGCTATCTGTACGCCGCCGCGCGGGGCCAGGATGAGACGCCTGTGCCGATTTACGACGGCACGCGGATATGGCGCCAGATGAGCGAAGAGCTCACACTGCCGCGCAACACGCGGGATATGCGCTGCTTAA
The DNA here is from genome assembly GCA_964622325.1 of uncultured Armatimonadia bacterium. Lineage (GTDB taxonomy): Bacteria > Armatimonadota > Zipacnadia > Zipacnadales > UBA11051 > JAJFUB01. The sequence continues at coordinate 3,297 of CAZUOJ010000035.1, read as the reverse complement.
GCCGTGTGCTTCTGGAGCTGTGTGATGAATTGGCTTATCGCTTGCGACGCGAAGGCTATCTGGCGCGGACGATTACGCTCAAAATCCGCCTGGAGGATTTCACGACTTTTACACGCTCCATCACACGCCCCGATTATACAGATAGCGAATTAGATATCTTCTACGAAGCCTGGGGCTTGCTCCAACAGGCCTTATGTGATCCGCAAGCCCCCTGGCTGCAAAAACGAAGCGTGCGGCTCCTGGGCGTCGCGGCTGGCAATCTCCTGCGCGCCGCTGGCCCGCTGCAGCTTTCCTTATTTGATCCCCATCGCAAACGCCGCATCCTGTTTCGCGTGCGGGATCAATTGATTAATCGCTATGGCAAGGGGATTTTGCTGTGGGCCAGTCTGCTGGAAGATGACGCCAGCTCTCCTGCGCCCTCCGGCTGGAATCTCTTCCCCTGCTACAGATCTTTAGCCCCCAGATTAGAAGACAGCCCGGATTCCTGAACAGGCCTTTTTGCGAGCAGCGGAGAAAATCGCACGCGCTCTTGCCTCGCGTCGTTCAATACGCCCCGCGGCCGCTCAGCACTGCCGGCAGTGTCCGCACTAAAATCTGCAGATCTAATAACAAATTCCGCCGGCGGATATATTCTAAATCCAGCGCCACCCAGCGCTCAAAAGGAATGTCGCTGCGGCCGCTAATTTGCCAAAGACATGTCAGCCCGGGCCGCACCGCCAGGCGCATCCGCTCCCAGGGCTTATAATGGGCGACTTCCTCCGGGATAGGCGGACGCGGCCCCACAAGACTCATCTGCCCCAAAAGCACATGAAATAGCTGAGGCGTTTCATCCAGGCTTGTTTTGCGCAGCCAGCGCCCCAGCCATGTGATCCGGGGATCGCGGCGTATCTTGAATACAGGCCCTGACGCCTCATTTCGCTCGTGCAGCTCCACGCGCAATTTTTCGGCATCAGGACGCATTGTCCGAAATTTGTAAAAGCGAAAGGGGATGCCGTTTTCGCCCAGCCGATACTGCCAGAACAACACAGGGCCCCGGGATGTGAGCTTGATGAGCACGGCGATCAGCGCCATCGGCAGCGCCAAAATAAGCAATCCCATCAGCGCCCCCAGAATGTCTATCAGCCGCTTCGCAATCGCATAGCCCCGTGGAGCAAGCAGGGGCGGCGGCCGTAGCGTCTGGACGCCGCCCCTGCAGGATGCATTCAAAATTGTTACAGCTTGTTGCGCCTGGGCACTTTTGGGCTGAGCCATAGGATGCTTTCGTTGCTTACATTGTTTGTGCTAGTATTCCCCCCTTCGGGCTCTTGCTATAGCCCGCCTCATTATTCCCTATAATGAGCGTTTCAAAACATGGCTTCTTGATCGACTTATTATTCTTTTACTTTTTTCCATTTACAGAAACAAGAAACGAATTATAGAAATATCCCCAAAAGAATTATTCGCTTTCCAAAAAACATCTTCTACATTCTCTTTATGCAATAATGATGTGCATTCTTGCTCTTTATCTTTTCATTTACAATGTCTTCATTCCCCACGCCCCGCTGCTTTTCTTTTCTTGCTGCAGGCCAGCGCCCCGCGTGCTGTTGGGCCCCAGATAGCCGCACCAGCTTTCCCATAATTTTGTCCGGCCCGCTTCTGACGCGCGCTCCCGCAGCTGCTCTCGGCTCATCCCCTCCTCCAGCAGCTGCTTGGCTTCCTTGGCTGCACGAATAAACGCAAAAGTCTTGCGGATAGAGGCTTCATCACATGTATCCGCCCCTAAAATAAAGCTTACGGCACTGGCGCCATCAGCGGCGGCAATGAAGACAAAATCTTCTATTTCCTGCTCCTCCATCTCCTCCATATGGAAGCTTTCCAGACGCCATGTGAATGGCACACGGCAGCGCTCCGCAATGATTTTGGGCGTCAGGCGGGGCGAAATGGAGGGATCATAATGGCTCAGCCCTATGGCTTCCAGAAAAGGCAGCTGCTCGGGCCGCAAATCCTCTACATGCGCCGTTCGTATGCCTGTTGTGACACCCTGAAAATATTGCTCCCAAAACGGCAACACAAATTCCGGATACAATCGCGGCGGAATGAAGCTGGCAATATCATCCGCCATGCCTCCGCTGTGGGGATGAGGAAAAGGATTATTATGCAGGGCGGCCCGCACCCGCTCGTAATCCAGCACGCTTTGCACGATAAGCCCTAAAAATTCTTTCGCCAGCGCAGGCTCATCATAAATATCCATAAAAAAGCCTTCGCCGCGCAATTCATAGGCTGTTGTTAACGGCCCCTCGGAGCCAAAGCCCCATGAGACGCTTTCGCCCGGAAAAAGCTCCTGTAGACGCTCCCGGAAACGCAAATAATAGGGCGCCATCCCCGCCGATAGCCAATCCACGGACTGCTTCAGGGCCTTGATGCCCTCTGCTAAAGAATTATAGATATGCGTGTGCCCCACTTCTCCGCCCTCCGGAAATAATAGCTCTGAGCCCAAACAATTCACATGGCCATAGCTGATGTGGGGCGTGGCCAGCCCTAAGCGCGGCACAACATCGCCAAATATCTCTTCCTGGCGCTTTCGGCCCACACGATAAGCTTCCGCACACGCTTCGACTTCCAGATAAAAATCGCGAATGGGCACGTCCGACAGGCCCCGCATGAATGATTGCGAGCTGCTCACTTGCCATGTAAAGCCTGCCTGGGCACGTGCTTTCGTGTAATCCGGAACTGTAAACATTGTCTCTTTTTCTCTCCTTCGTATGGCTGCCGCCTGACTAGTGCCCCCTTAATACGGGGGGCAGACTCTGAGAGGCGCCCCTGCTTTTTGCCGCTGAAAAATGCCAAAGGGGCGAAATATATCAGGAAAATCGTTTTTCCTTAACTATAAATAACGGAAATCAAAAATTTTGGCAAGCGATTTTTTCCCAGCACGCAAAGCCTATTTCCTGATTGCATTTGCTGTATTGGCGACAAAGAACAAAAAAGATTCCGTTTCGCAACAAATATGCCAGCTGAAGTCGCAAAAGATAATCTTTTTCATCCCCCCCATATCCTGCCCCGAGGCATTCGCTTTCTTGCTCAAATGGCTAAACGAATAAGACTATAGACGTCAGAAGCCTGTCCTCCCGATGCTTCACAGCGCCTTCTGCCATTCCCCGCCCGGACCAGCGATAACGCGCACATAGGCTTCGGAAGGGAAATAGCGCCGCGCTGCCTCTAAAATTCTCTCCCGCGTGATGTGTTTAATTAAATCCGGCAAGCGTTCGTAATAATCCGCGCCTAAATTCCACAGCTCAATATTGAGCAGGCTGGCGG
>CAZUOJ010000034.1:0-31386 GCA_964622325.1 uncultured Armatimonadia bacterium | reverse complement strand
CTTCAGGCATTTTGGGGACATTTTCTAATACAATTTTCAGCGCATCCTCGTAAGGAATCATTTCTATCCCGCTCTTTAAAGGCACAATGCAGATTTTTCGCCTTATGTGCCTCTGTTTTGGCTATCTGTTTTATTGTTCTTCCCGAATAAGCGCCGCTAGACTTTCAGACAAAGGAGCCAGCTGCACGCGGGCTCTTTGGAAAGCTTGGGCGAACTGTGTTTGCCCTGTTTCCACAGCTTGTTCTAAAAAGACATATGCCGTAGGCTTAAGCAAGCAAGCGATATTCCATAAAGGCTTTCCTTCAAGCACGGGCACGACAACATCAAATGGCGCTTGCAATTGCTGTGTGAGCCATAATAAAAAAGCCTGACGCTTATCATTTTCCAGCGAATGAGCTAATATAAGCCAGCATGCCTCTGGAGCCCAGCGTAAAAAATTCAAGGCACGCTTCGCTTCATTGTCCTGTTGGGCTTCCCCTATTATGACACAGCGCGCCTTGGAAAAGCCCTGCGAATCCTCCGCATTTTCTGCTCTGATCTCCCAAAATGAAGAATTGTCAGAGGAAGGCATGGCGCTGAATTTGGGAAGCTCCCGGAGGCGCTTCTCCACGAATTCCAAGATTATTTTTTCCGCGCTACGCCATTCTTGAAGCACATCATGAATCAAAAGTTGCGTGCCTGGAGGAGAGACGCTTTTGTCAGCTTCAGCTTGCCGATTAATAAAAATTTTGGGGATTTCCGCCTCGCGGAATCCCTCAGCCAAAACAATATCGTAGCCTGTTCCGAATAACTGTAAGCATTCCGCTATATTCGCTGGGCTCTTGTGCAAACGGATAAAAGCTTCTTTCGGGCTGATAGCCATCACATTAGCGCCCACGCTAAAAGCACGATCCGAGTCCTTTCCTGGCCGATCAGCCTCCAAACGATAAGGGCAATTTTTCCACACAGCTACACGCAGGCCTTGTTGCTGGAGTTCGGGCACAAGCTTCTCGATAAGCGTTGTTTTGCCGCTTTTGCTGGGCCCGCAAATCCCCATGACAGGGGGCCATAAACGCATCAGATTTTCAGGCCTCCTTTTTCAAAGCCTCGTGGCCAGCATATATTGTCATTGTCTTGCCTCGCACGAATCCTGCCATAAACATGCCTAGATGCCGAGCTAAGGCCACGCTCAGCGCTGAAGGCGCTCCCACGGCAGCAATTCTCTGAATGCCTGCGCAGGCCGCCTTAGCTGTCATTTCCAGAGAGATACGTCCCGAAAGCATTAACAAGCATTTATCCAGCGGCAAGCCCTGTTTTACAGCCGCGCCCACAGCCTTGTCCAGCGCATTATGACGCCCGATATCCTCGCCAAATGCAATCGGCCCTTGTGCCTCTGTTAAGGGAATTTTTCCTATGGCAGCAGCATGTGTGCCGCCTGTTTGCCGAAATAATTGCTGCCGCTCTTGCAAAATGTCCCGCAAAGCGAAAATATCGTCAGCCTGCAGCGTGCCTGGAGGAGAAGAAAAAGGCGGCCTAGACTCTGCTACAGCCTCAATGAGCTTGTGTTCGCTTAAGCCGCAAGAGGAGAAGAGAGCTTGCAGGCGCTTCGTGCCGTTTTGTCTGGCTTCATCTTTCAATCGTACATGTATTGCGCTGGCTACGCCTGCTGTGTTTTCTTCACAAGCCTGAATGGAGATAATGTCTGCCAAAGATTTTATAAAGTTTTCTGTAAATAAATATCCTATCGCCAGTTCCGCTGCAGCGCCAGGCGTATACATTAATGTTGTAATGATTTGTTGATTGAGAATAATTTGCAGAGGCGCTTCCTTAATGAGCTGACGCGTGACAGGCTGCAAAGCGCCATCTTCCCAGACATACGCCTCAATGTGTTGTGCTTTTTGGCCTGAATGATTAGCGGAAAAATTTTTGTCAGCCGACGAGGAAAAATGCGTTGCCGGGCAAGATGTGTCTTCATTATCCTGTTTTGAGCGCGGCTTCATCGCTATTCCCAGGCCTCAGGGAAAGAGGCATTCACAAGCATGGCTTCCACGAATTGCTGATGTTCCCGTTCCATCTGCGCTAATTGGAACAGCAATTGGCGTTCTGGCCCTTCAGGATACAAGCGTGCCCAATTTTCATAAGCGGCCGCAGAAAGCTTTTCTTTTTTCGCCGCTAATAAAAATGCATCCAAAGGCTGCATTTCGGGACTGAAATCGGGCAGGCTTAATGTCGCCTCAATAATAGCGCTGGAGGATTCTGGCGTTAATTGTGAATCAGGCAACGGGCGCTTGCCTGTCCGAAATTCTTCCAGCAATTTTTCGTGTGTTTTTTCTTGTTGAGCCAATGTGTGCAGGATTTCTTTCGTCTCTGGCGCTGTCACAAGCGCTGCTGCCCGCGTGTAAAATTCCGCTGCCGCCTGTTCATTGGCTATCGCTCTTTGCAAAATATAGTCAATTTGCGGCGAGGCCATTGCTTTCTGCACGGCTTGCCGCGCCTTCGAAAGCGCGTGCAGACGCTGGATTAACGCCTCAGGCCGCACGGGCATTTCCAGCAAAGCGTCCACAGATAAGCCTTCAGACGCGCTGAAGGTGCGATCCCAGCCCGAACGATCCAGCTCAGCAATCAAAATTACGGGCGTTTGTTGGCGCTCGCGAAAGGCAGCCACATGAGCAAAAGCCTGCGCCAAGCCTGCGGCATCGGCTACAAGAATAATTGCCTCTAAAGATATATCACAACAGGACAGCGCTTCCTGCAGCGCTACTTCATAGCCCGCTTTTTCCAGAATGTCTTTTAACAGCGGATAATTTTTGCCTGTCGCATCTATAATGCCAATTTTGCTCATTTGCACTCCTTATGTGTTTTTCTGTGAATATGTTTATGTTGGGGGCTCCTGAACAAGCTCAATTTTTGCCGCGCATACTTTATATTCCCCTGTGCGTGTGACTGTGTCGAAGGCGTCGTTTGTGAGCACATTCGCGCAGCTTTCCTCAAAATGGAAAGGCATGAAAAGCATGCCGGGCCGGACTCTATCGCCCACGCGTGCTGGCACGACTAGTGATCCCCGCCGCGTGGAGACACGTACGAAGGCGCCCTGGCTAATGCCCAGACGAGCGGCATCGGCTTCGTTGATTTCCACGAAATTTCTATTTTCCTTTTGCCGAATAGCCGGATTTTTGCGCGTTATATTCCCCACATTGTAATTGTACAAGGTGCGGCCTGTCGAAAGCACAAAGGGATATTCTTCGTCTGGAGTCTCCGCGGGCGGACGATGTGAAACAACATGCATTTTTCCCTTCCCCCGCGTAAAACGCCCCGCATGCAAATACGGCGTGCCTGGATGTTCTGGCGTGGGGCAAGGCCATTGGAGGCCTGTCTTTTCAATTCGTTCGTAAGAGATCCCCGCCATGCTGGGCGTAAGGGAAGCGATTTCGGCCCAGATTTCCGCCGGGCTCGCATAATGCATGGGATAGCCCATAGCCGCCGCCACATCGCAAAGAATCTGCCAGTCTGGCCGGGCTTCCCCTGGCGGATCCACAGCCTTCCGCACACGCTGGACGCGGCGTTCCGTATTTGTGAATGTGCCCTCTTTTTCGGCAAAGCTGGCGCCCGGCAACACAACATCCGCCAGCTGTGCCGTTTCTGTCATAAAGATTTCCTGCACGACGAGAAATTCTAATTTTTGCAAGGCCTCCCGCACATGGGCGCTGTTGGGATCGCTGTGCATAGGATCCTCGCCCATCACATAAAAGCCCTTGAGAAGGCCCTGCGCAGCCCAATTAATAAAATCTGTGCTCCGGCCGCCTGTATTTGTCGGCAGCTCCACGCCCCATGCCGCTTTGAATTTTTCTCGGACAGCTTCATCCTTTACAGATTGATAGCCTGGCAGGACAGAATGAATAGCGCCCATATCGCAAGCGCCCTGGACATTGTTTTGGCCCCGCAAAGGATTGACGCCCGAGGAAGGCTTGCCAATTTGGCCACACAGCAGGGCCAGATTAGCGATATTTTGTGTATTTTCTGTCCCGCAAATATGTTGTGTGATGCCCATTGTATAAAAAATCGCGGAGGGATTGCCATGAGCATACATTTCCGCGGCGCGGCAAATAAGCTCCGCCGGCACGCCGCACACTTCCGCAGCTTCTTCCACAGAATATTTCCGCACATTCTCCGCAAAAGCTTCAAAATTCTCACATCGTTCCGCAATAAAATCTTCATCGTGCCAGCCTTGTTGAATGATGTAATTCATCATCGCATTGAGCAGGAAATTATCTGTTCCGGGAATGTGCTGGATATGAATGTCCGCGCGCCGCGCAAGCCATGTTTTGCGTGGATCCGCGACAATTAATTTGGCCCCACGCCGCAATGCTTTTTTCATTTCCAGGCCTATGATAGGATGTGTTTCCGTCGGATTGGCGCCAATGACGAATAATGTATCCACATTTTTGATTTCCGGAATGGAATTCGTCATGGCGCCGGAGCCCAATGCTGCGGCCAGCCCCGCCACAGAAGGCGCATGGCATTTCGTGGCGCATTGATCCACATTGTTTGTTCGGCCGGCCGCCCGTGCCAGCTTCTGCATCAAATAATTCTCTTCGTTCGTGCAACACGCAGAGCTTAAAAAGGCGATCCCGTCAGGCCCGTAGCGATCGCGGATTTCGGCTAAACGACGCCCTACGAGCGCAATAGCTTCCTCCCAGGAGGCTTCGCGGAAGCTATTCCCCTCCCGGATAAGAGGCTTTGTGAGTCGCTCGGGCGCATGGACAAAATGGAAGCCAAAACGTCCTTTAACACATGTGTTGCCGTCATTGGGCACGCAGCCCGGCTCGCTTGTGACGCGTACGATCCGATTTCTCCGCTTATCCACATGCAAGATAATCTGGCAGCCCACGCCACAATAGGCGCAGGTCGTGCGCACTTTGTGCAGATCTTTGGCGCGCCCCTGTCCCAGGGCATCCCGCTCCCATAAAGCCCCTGTCGGGCATGTGCTCACGCATAATCCGCAAAGCTCACAGGTCGTGTCATTGAGCGGCAAATCAAAAGCCGTGCTCACTTCCGTGTCCAGCGCGCGCCCTTTTAGCGTCAATGCTTCCGCCATTTGCACTTCCGCGCAGATTTTTACACAGCGCTGACAGCGCACACATTTAGAGGGATCATAGCGAATTGCATAATTGTCCCGTGTGTATGGCCCCTCTTTTGGGGAAGAGGCTAACGAAGGAAAACGTTCCTGGCGTGCCTGATAGCGATATGCGTAATCCTGCAGCAGACAATCTCCATCAGCATCGCATGTCGGACAATTCACATGATGTTCGCTTAAAAGCAATTCCAATGTCGTGCGGCGATGGCGAATGACGGCTTCTGTTTCTGTATGAACAATCATTCCTGGCTCAGCCAGCCGCGTGCAGGCTGTGTGCAGGCCAGGCTGCCCCTCGATTTCTACAGCGCACAGGCGACAGGCCCCTGTGGGCGAAATGCGCGGATCATAGCATAAATGCGGAATATCAATTCCATGCGCCAAAGCCACTTCTAATATCGTCTGGCCCTCTTGGGCTCGAATTTCTTGGCCGTTAATCTGCAAAATGATTTCCTTCATATTGCCTCTCCTTCATCAGGACGCGCTTTGACGACGGCCTGAACAGGGCAAATTTCAAAACAGGCGCCGCAATAAATGCATTTATCTTTATCCAAGAAATGGGGCTGCTTCCTTTCTCCGGATATAGCCTGCACAGGACAAGCTTTCTTACAGGCGCCGCAGCCAATGCATGTTTCGGATTGGATGCGATATATGAAAAGCCCCGGACAGACAAATGCGGGGCAATAATGTTCCAGGATGTGGGCTTCATATTCGTCGCGAAAATAACGAAGCGTCGTCAAGACAGGATTGGGCGCTGTTTGCCCTAATCCGCATAGGGAGCCTGCTTTGATATCTGCAGCTAAATTGGCAAGCTCATCCAGATCCTCGATCTGTCCTTCGCCCTTACAAATTCGCTGCAAAATATCCAGCATATGACGTGTGCCTACGCGACAGGGCACACATTTGCCACAGGATTCTTTTTGTGTAAATTCGAGAAAATAGCGCGCCACATCCACCATACATGTTTGATCATCCATAACAATTAAGCCGCCCGAGCCCATAATGGCGCCAATTTGCTTGACATTGTCGTAATCTATGGGCAAATCTAGAAATTCGGCGGGCACGCAGCCTCCTGAGGGCCCGCCCATTTGTGCCGCCTTAAATGTTCGTCCTTCTGGCATGCCGCCGCCAATATCAAAGACAATTTGGCGCAATGTGGCTCCCATAGGCACTTCTACAAGCCCTGTATGGCGCACTTTGCCCGCCAGCGCAAAAATTTTTGTGCCTTTGCTTCCTTCTGTGCCTATGCGGGCGTATGCCTCCGCGCCTTGCGCCACAACGAGAGGCACATTGGCGAATGTTTCTACATTGTTTATTGTTGTTGGCTTCCCCAGATAGCCGCGCTGCACCGGAAATGGCGGACGCGGGCGCGGCATGCCCCGATGGCCTTCCAAAGAGGCTATGAGAGCGCTTTCTTCGCCGCAAACGAACGCCCCCGCTCCCATCCGCAGCTCTATATCGAAGCTGAAATCACTGCCTAAGATATTTTCTCCGAGCAAGCCATAAGCGTGCGCTTGTTGTAAAGCGATTGTCATATGTTCCACAGCGATAGGATATTCCGCCCGCACATAAATGAAGCCCTGCGTGGCGCCGATGGCGTAGGCGGCAATGAGCATGCCCTCTACGACTTGATGGGGCACGCCCTCCAGCAACGCCCGATCCATAAAGGCCCCTGGATCCCCCTCATCCGCATTGCAGATGAGATATTTTTCGTTGCCTTCAGCCTTGCGGCACAATTGCCATTTAACGCCCGTAGGAAAGCCGGCTCCGCCGCGGCCCCGTAAGCCGCTTTCGGAAATAAGACGGATCACATCTTCAGCGGACATTTCAGTGAGCACATGCGCAAACTGTAAATATGCGCCCACTGCGAAGGCATCTTCAATAGATTGGGGGTCAATCCTGCCGCAATGCGCCAATACGGCGCGCTGCTGAGCACGATAAAAGGGCGCCTCCTGGACAGTGGCAATAGATTTGCCATTAATTTGCTGACACAGGCGCCATACAGGCTCTCCCTTCAGCAGCGTTGTTTCAATAACTTCCGGCACATCTTCCGGCGTCAGTCCCCCATACAAATAATCCCAGGGCTCAATCACAACAGCCGGCGCCAAAGAGCATTGCCCATGACAGCCCACATCCACAACAGCCACTTCTTGTTCCATATTCGCCTGAAGAATGTGCTCCCGAAAGGCCTGCGCAATGGCTGCCGCGTTTTTGGAACGACAGCCCGTCATGCACACAAGCACGCGGGCTTTGTATTTTTCTCGCGCGGCAACACACTGCTGGACTAAATTTTGCAATGCAGCGACGCTCGTTAGCTTTTTTTCGCTCACAGCGCTATCCTCGCTCATTGTTATTGTTTTACGCGTATTTTTGGAGTATCTTCGGGATCTGGGCTGGCGCCACAGCCCCATAATAATCATTGTCTATCATAATTACAGGAGCAAGAAAACAGGTGCCCAAGCAAGCGACAGTTTCAAATGTAAAACGGCCATCTGTTGTTGTGCCTCCTTCTTGCACGCCTAATTCTCTCTGGATCGCTTCTGCTAATTGGGCGCTGCCTTTAACATGACAGGCCGTGCCACGGCAGCAGCGAATAATATGGCGGCCCCGCGGCTGCAGATGAAATTGTGCATAAAAAGTCGCCACGCCGAACATCCGGCTGGCCGGCAGCCCTGTCCGCCGACAAATCTCCAATACAATGTCTCGGGAAATGTAGCCATACGCGTCTTGCAGACGTTGCAAGAGAGGAATGATAGCGCTTTCAGTCAGTGGGGAGAGCTCCTGTAAAATCTGCTCCGCCGGCCGCCAATCCAGAGCATCCTTTGATGCGGAAAAAGACGCATGCCTATCTGTCTGGGCCATCATCCATAGCTCCTTTTGAGGCTCTTGTTTCTTCTGTTTGCCAGGCAACTTTCTTGAGCGATTATTTCCCCTGGGCGACATATTTATTTTTTTTTCGGCAATGAGACTGTCAATCCTTCTTGCATGCAATAGCGCTGTCGTGATAAGCATCACAGTGCGCCCAGCGTGCGACTATCTGTCTATGAATGAATGAATGAATGAATGAATGAATGAATGAAATACGCCCCCAATTGTATAACAAGCGGCTTAACAGCCGTTTTTAGGCGCTGTCAAACTAGCCGCATATTTCGCCTGGGCGACAATGTCCACGCCCACATTCTCGCTCCATTGCGCTAAAAGCTGCTGGACAATGGGGCCAACGCGGCCTGCGCCAATGGGCTGGAAATTGAAGCGTGTTACGGGACATATACAATAGGAGCTGGCTGTAAAGAAAGCCTCGTCCGCATTCAACACATCATAAGGCTCGATGTTTTTTTCGTAAAAAGGAATAGCCAATTGTTCGGCCAGAGTTGCTACATAGCGGCGGCAGCAGCCCCGCAAAATATTATGCCCTGGCGGCGTGTAAATGACGCCCTCGGAGACGATATGGAAATTAGAGCTCGTCCCCTCGGCAATATAGCCATGCTCGTCCAGAAGCACAGCCCAGGCTTCAGGATCCATTTGCGCTGCCTGGATATTGGCGAGCTGATAATGTAAGCGGGAACGCGTTTTGCATTTCGGATCCAGATAATGCGGCGGAATAGCGCGCTGCGGCGGCACAACAGCATGCAAGCCTGTGTCGAAATAAGGGGCTGTGCGCGCCAGATATTCGATTAAGGGGAGACAGCTTATGATCATTGTAGGCCCTTTATAGTCAAAAGCACAGCTTTCGTAATAGCTGACAATGCCCCGGGAAATGTCATGACGGATAAAGAAATCCAATTCGGGCTCTAAATAGGGCCGATTCATTTCCAGCAGCAGTAATGTCAGCTCTTTCAGTTCCGGCAGCGAAAGCCCGCAATCAATCTGCAAATAGCGGCAGGAAGCCATCAGCCGCTCCAGATGTTCGTCCAGCATAAAAGGCTGATGGCGAAATGTGCGCGTCATCTCAAAAGCCATATCGCCAAGCATGACGCCGTGATCAAAGATGGATAAGCGCGCTTCACGGAGCGGCAAAAATTGGCCATTGAAATAAATCTGTAGCTTATCATATTGTGGCATAGCGTCCTCCCAAAATACACAGCATTTCTTTTATTGAGGGGGCAAATACGCTTTAATGGAGAGCTTGCAGAATGAAAACATGTTTTTTTCTAGTCTTTCGCCATGCTTCAAGGCTCAGCCAGAGAGACAAGCAATGAGGCCAAGCGGCCTGCCACAGAAGCCATTTCGTTGCTAATTTGAGCCGCCAGCGCAAAGGCTTCTGCCTGCTCCTTCGTCAGGCCTTCTGCGCTTGCCCCCAACGAGGGCCAGCGCGTGTCCAGGGCTTTTTGGGCTAAAGACAAAAGTTGAAGAGCTTCTCCACAGGCAGGCTGTTTTTCTGGAGGGAGCAAGGGCTTCGCTTCCGTCAAAAATTCAGCCGCTAATTTCAGGGAGCCAATAATGCAATGACGAGGCAAGCGCTGCCAGGGCAGCAGCCGCTGCGCTAAAACGCTATCCTGGCTTTGTGAGGCTTTCTGTAAATCAGCCGCCAGCTGCTGCCAGCCTGCCAGGCCGGGAATGAGAGGCCCGTATGTGCGTTTTTCCGTGAGAATAACAGCAGCTTGGCGGAAGGCAAGAGAAAGCTGTTCCGCTGGGGGCCGCGGCGTGCCTTTGGGAATAATGACGAGCTGATGCCGGGCGGGCAAAGCTGTGCCCACAGGATCTAAAGTATTCCAGCGGCCGCCCCATAGCTTGTAAAGCAATTCTTTATAGCTTACATATTGCTCGCCAAAGGGAGGCGCGTGCAGTTTAAAAAACAGAGGCCCGCGTTGTTTGGCTTCACGTTCTGTAAGCACAGCCCAGACGGGCTGGCCGCCTAACAGCCGTTCCTCAACATCTGGCAGACGCAAAGCCAGCATATACACGGCTTGTTCGGGCAGCCTGGACAAAAGAATTTTTTCCGCTTGCGCCTCCTTCGCAAAAATCGCCTGTAAGCCCAGATTTTGTGCTGCCGCGCTCGCAGGATTTACAGAAAAGGGCACGCCAGGCCAGCTGCCTGGCTCCTGTGTATTGTACACAAAGGCAAAGGCATCGCCCGAAAGCCCGGCTAGCCAGGCGAGGCTGAATTGCTGGCCCGAAGCGATTTGCAGCGCCATCTGCAAAGCCAAAAGATGAGCGGCTCCTGTGGGAGAGAAGGCATAGCCTTCAAAAGTTGCGCCCTCCAGGCGACAATTTTTCAATTGGGCATTGGCGAAGTTGCAGAGGCTAAAGATTGCGCCGCTGAAATCGGCCGCTGATAAATTCGCCTGTGAAAAATTTACGCGCTCCAAAATTGCGCCGCGTAAATTGGCCTCGCGCAAATCTGCGTTTTCCAAGGAGACAGCAACAAAATGAGCGCCGCGCAAGTCCGCCTGCTGCCAGATCGTATTTTTCAGGCTACAATGTTCGAGCGTGAGGCCAGCTGCTTTAGCGCGGGAGAAATTGCCATTTTCTGCTTTTCCTGTGTGAGCCAGACGGAGAATTTCTTCTGGAGTGATAGAGGAGGAGGTCTGGGCATTCGTCAGGCCGCTTGCCGCGCAAAAAAGGCAGAAGAATAAGCCTAAACAAATCAAGAAGCGATAGCTCAGCATTTTTCGCTCCGCCGGATTTAATAGAGCCTCTTAAGCATTGTAAAAGGGCAAAAAGGCTGCGTCAAGCAAAAGCCTTTATTGACGCGCAAGGCGCCGACATGTTATGCTTTAATAGTTTTAGCGGCAAAACAAAGAATGCCTGCTGTGCTCTTCGGAGCAATCTGACGAGGGCGCGTGATTGTTCCGGATGAAGGAGCTCATTTTGCGTGCCATTAGATTTTATGGCACGCCTGTAACGCTGCACGTCTGCCCAAAAGGGCTTTGGCGCTGATTTTTCAGCCCAGGCGGCAGTGTGCGGAGCCAGCAGTCTCCCCTCGTCCCCTGGCTCTGTGTACGAGGAGGTGGCTTTTGTGGCCTTAATTTCAATGAAAGAGCTTTTAGAAGCAGGAGTGCATTTCGGGCATCAGACGCGGCGCTGGAACCCGAAAATGAAACGCTACATCTATCATGAGCGTAACGGAATTTACATTATTGATCTGCATCAGACGCTCAAGCTTTTCGAAGAAGCCTATGCTTTTGTACGGGATATGTCATCCCAGGGCGGCACATTGCTTTTTGTAGGCACAAAGCGCCAGGCGGCGGAAGCGATTGAGACAGCCGCCAAGCGCTGTGGCATGCCGTATGTGAACAAGCGCTGGCTCGGCGGCTTGCTCACGAATTTTTCCACAATTCAGTCTCGTTTGCGCTATCTGGATGAGCTGGATCAGGCGGCCGAAAGCGGCGAATGGACGCGCCTCACGAAAAAGGAAGCGCTGATGCTGCAGCGCGAGCGTGAGAAGCTGAGGAATTATCTTGGCGGCATTCGCAATATGCATGAATTGCCACAAGCTTTGTTTATTGTGGATTTGAAACGCGAGCATATTGCCGCCACAGAAGCCAATAAGCTCAAAATTCCGGTCGTGGCGATCGTGGACACGAATTGCGATCCGGATCTGGCGGATTATGTGATTCCCGGCAATGATGATGCTATCCGCGCCATTCGGCTTGTCGCGAACAAGATGGCAGATGCCGTGCTGGAAGGCCGGGGCCTGTATCAGCAAACACTTATTGATACGGCGGCTTCGGAAAGCGATTTTGAAGCCGCGCTGGCGAACGAAGAGGCTCTGGAGGCGCTCTGGACGGAAAAAGTCGAAGAGGAAGAAGATTTCGCGCCCGAAGATGTCTTTATTGAAGCTTTTGAAGATGAGGGAGACGAAGAATAGGCGTCTTTCGGAGAAAAAAGGCTGTATGCTGTTCTGTAGGGCAAGATAGCCCAAATAGCGGCTGCAGGCGAGATTCTGAACATAATCATAGAGAGACAATTCTTGGCTTCCTTGTGTGAAGCGGGGGAGCAGGAAGCAAAATGTGCGAGCACATCGACATAATTCAATGATATGGAGGATTCCCTATGGCGATTTCCGCCGAAGATGTGAAGAAATTGCGAGAAAAAACAGGAGCAGGCTTTAAGGATTGTAAGATGGCTTTGGAGGAGAGTGGGGGGGATTTTGAGGCGGCGATTGATATTTTGCGCAAACGAGGCGTGGCAATCGCCACGAAGAAGGCCGATAAAGCCACAGAACAGGGCATCGTTGCGGCATATATTCACGCTGGCGATCAAGTTGGGGTGCTTGTTGAAGTCAATTGTCAGACAGATTTTGCCGCCCGGACGCCCCAATTTCGGGAGTTTGCGCATAATGTAGCCATGCAAATTGCCGCGATGCGGCCGCGCTGGGTTAGTCCGGAGGATGTGCCTGAGGAAGTTTTGGAGCGTGAGAAATCTGTGTTGCGAGAGCAGGCGAAAAACGAGGGCAAGCCAGAGCATATTATCGAGAAGATGGTGGAGGGGCGCTTGCGGAAGTTCTATGAGGATAATTGTTTGCTGGAGCAAAAATATATCCGCGATGACAGCATGACAATAAAGGATCTGTTAATGGAGTTGACAGCCCAAACAGGCGAATTAGTAGTCGTCCGGCGTTTTGTCCGATTCCAAGTGGGAGAGGAAATCGCGTGAGCTCACAGGACGCTGCGAAAAGCCCCTTGCGCTGGCGGCGTGTGTTATTAAAGCTCAGCGGCGAAGCCTTTGGCGGCGACAGTGGCCCGATTCATTGGGCCAGCGTGCGTCAGATTGCGCAGGAAATAAAAGAGGCCGCGCAGCGCGGCATTCAGATAGGCGTTGTGGTGGGCGGCGGCAACATCTGGCGCGGAAAAATCGCTGCCAGCGAAGGAATGGAGCGCGCCACAGCAGATTATGCGGGAATGGTCGCCACAGTTCTGAATGCCTTATGCTTGCAAGATACATTGGAAAGTCTGGGCCTGGACACGCGTGTGCAAACAGCGATTGAGATGCGTGAAGTGGCTGAGCCTTACATTCGCCGCCGCGCCATTCGCCATCTGGAAAAAGATCGGATCGTCATCTTCGCTGCCGGCACGGGCAATCCGTTTTTTACAACAGACACGGCAGCGGTGCTGCGAGCCATTGAAATCGGCGCGGAAGCGATTTTGAAGGCGACAAATGTCGATGGCGTATATGACAAAAATCCTCGCGAGCATCCGGACGCTGTGTTTTTAGAAAAAGTCACATATTTGCAAGCGCTCGAGCAGCGGCTGGAAGTGATGGACGCCACAGCCATATCGCTGTCTATGGATAATCATTTGCCGATTGTCGTCTTCAATGTCCATACGCCGGGCAATATCGTGAAAGCGCTTTGCGGGGAGCCCATCGGGACAATAGTGTCTGATGAATAGGCCGGATTCCCTATATTCATATTGGGGGATGGGACAAAAAATAATAGCAGTTCAGTTTTCAAAAGGGAGCGTCAGCCCTTACGCCTCTTCAAAAAATGAAATAATCAGTTTCGGCAGCTCTCAAAGCGAGCTGATATTTTCGTTCATGTTTCATTTTCGGGCTGGACGGGCGTAATACAGTTAATGTCTTAAATATATTGCTGCCGTCCACAAAGTCTTTGGGGGGCAATAGCTAACATTTAATGTTGCCCCAAGCCACAGAAAAATAACGATGTTCATCCGTTCTGGCACAGCTTCAGGCAAGGAGGGGATTGTATGCAGGATGTCCTCAAAAGCACAAAAGCGAAGATGCAGCATTCTCTGGAAGCCACAGAGCGTGAACTAATGTTGATTCGCACAGGCCGCGCCTCGCCTGTGCTGCTGGAGCGCATCAAAGTGGAATATTACGGCAGCGAAATGCCGATTAATCAATTAGCCACGATTACAGTGCCGGAGCCGCGCCAGTTGCTTATTTCGCCTTGGGATAAATCCATTTTGCCTGCTATTGTCAAAGCTATTCATGCCTCCGATTTGGGGCTTACGCCCAATAATGATGGGAGCACAATTCGGCTGGAAATCCCCCCGCTGACAGAAGAACGCCGCAAAGAGCTTACAAAGCTTGTGCATCAGAAAGCAGAAGAAGGCAAAGTCGCCATCCGCAACATCCGCCGCGAAGCAAATGAGATTTTGGAAAAACGCGAAAAAGCCAAGGAAATTTCGGAAGATGAGCTAGAACGCGGCAAGAAAGAAATCCAGAAAATCACAGACGAATTTTTGGCGAAAGTGGACGAAATTACAGCTAAAAAAGTGGAAGAAATTATGGAAGTTTAGGGCCTGCGTACAGGCTTCTTTTATTCTCTTTTCTTTAAGCTCAGCGCACAAGAAACATAGGGCATCAAGCGTTGCAGCAAAAGCTCTGAAACATAGAAGCAGGCGCTTGCACACGATGGACAAAATCCCAGATCTATTAGGCCTGATTTGGGAAGAAGCCCAGTCTCAGCTGGCGGAAGCCAACATCACACAATATGCTGTAATCACAACGACTCCGCCAGGAAAGCGAATTTCGGGCCAGCTCCGTGTTGTGCGCCAGTGCGTAAAGCCAGAAGGGCTGGAAATTGTCATCGCGGCTTTCCCCGAACTGGAAGAGGGCATCCGCCAACAAACATAGCAGAAGGCATACAGATGCCCTGAGGGCCCATAGAAAGCAGCGGAGGGCGTTTTTAGGCATTCCGTGAGTGGCTCCATGGAAATTTCGCGGCCAAAACGCATAAAGCTCCGCCATAGTCCTGGCAGCATCCGTAAAAGCCTGTTTGTCTGAGACGCAATTGAAATGTAAGGGAGATTAAATACAGTTGTCTGAATTAGCTGCTCGCGCGGCGCGAGAAGGGCTGAAAATCCCTGCCCATATCGCCATCATTATGGATGGCAATGGGCGCTGGGCGCAACAGCGCGGCTTGCCGCGCTTGATGGGACATTATGAGGGGCGCAAGGCGACAAAGCGTGTTGTGGCGGCGTGCGGCGAGCTTGGCGTTAAAGCTCTTTCCTTGTATGCTTTTTCCACAGAAAATTGGAATCGGCCTTCCGAGGAAGTGCAGGGGCTGATGCAGCTTATTGAAACAGCATTGTATGAGGAAATGGAGGAGCTGCATCAGGCCAATGTGCAATTTCGTGCCTCCGGGCGTGTGGAACAATTGCCCGCGTCCTTACAAAAAGCCCTAGCCTACGGCAATGAGCTGATGGCCCAGAATACAGGGCTGATTCTTAATTTGTGTGTCAATTACGGAGGCCGCGCGGAAATTGTGGATGCGGCGCGGCGTCTGGCGCAGGCCATCCTTGCGGGCACGCTCAGGCCTGAAGAAATTGACGAAAAAGAATTTCAACAGGCATTGTATGCGCCCGATTTGCCCGATGTGGAGCTGCTTTTGCGCCCGGGCGGGGAGCTGCGCGTCAGCAATTTTTTGCTGTGGGAAATTGCCTACGCTGAATTTGTTGTGCTGGATGTGTTGTGGCCAGATTTCACGGCTGAGCATCTTTTGGAGGCAATACGGATTTTTAATCAGCGCGATCGTCGTTTTGGCGGCGTGTCGCCATTGTAATGTTTTCTCGTAAAAAAACAGGATATGAGCAGGAACAGCAGGGAAGACACAGAATTAGTGTGTATAAAAGATTGAATTGGGGAACAATATTAGAGAATTTATATCGTTAGTCCGAGGGAGGCTGAAGGCATATGCGCGGGAAGAGGCTTCAAGGGATTTGCATCGGAATAATTTTGAGCCTGTGTTTAGCTGTAATCGCCTGCGCCGCTGAAGAAATCAAAATCTGGGGAGGCCTGGAGTCCAAGCCCAAGACAGCAGAAACATATCAGCCAGAATCAGTGGAAATTGGCATTGGCGGCTATAAGCTGTTTGTGTTGCGCAGCCCGGCCGCCGGCTATACATTGGCTGAGCGTGAAGCGGCTGTGTACAATCGTCTTGTGGAAGCATTATCAATGGGGCGCCTCACGCCGGCGATGATTACAATCAAACAAGTGCGCAGCGTTCCCACAATTTATGTGGGGCCTGTACGGATTGTATCCGTGTATCCTCAGGATGCCGAAGCGGCAGGAAAATCTCAGAATCAATTAGCGCAAATATGGCGGAATCGGCTGGCGGAAGTGTTGCTCAAGCTCACAGTGCCTCCAGGCCGAAAGCCTGGCGCGGCGGGAGCTGTTCCTGGAACATATGAAGTGGCTGTCGGGGGGATTTTGCTTTTTCGCCTGCGCGGCGCTGATCATTTTCCTTCGCTCACAGCGCGTGGCCAGGCTGTGGAACGCCAAATCGTCCAGATGCTGTCTGATGGCAAATATCAGCCCACAAAAGCTGTGGCCACTGCGTTAGATGGCCGCTGGCTTGTGATGTTTGGCGGCCAGCCCCTTGTCACAGCGACAGCAGAAGATGCTTTGGCGAATGGCACAACGCCCGAACAGCTCGCCGAGATGTGGGCTGAGCGCATTAACAGTGTGTTGCCCCGAATTAAGGAGCCTATCGCAAAAGCGGATTAGAATATTGTAATCATTAGAAAAAATGCAGGCGCTTCCCCATAGCGCCTGTTTTTTTATTTAATGTTAGATACGCCTCGCCATAAACATATTGGCAAAACAAAAGCGGAAAAAAATGTCATTTTAAGCCGGCTTTTCTGTGTCGTAAATGCACGGCAAATGAAGCTTGAGCCTTTAGCGATACACGCCAGCCGAAAGATAGCCGACAACAGCGCCCATCGGGAAGGCTTCGCCGGAATCGCCATAGCGGAAAATCTCCACATGTGTAGCCCCTAATCGTTTAGCGGCCAGCAATAGAGCCGCTGTGGGCCCATAGCCGCACATTGTGATATGATGCTTGGCCCGTTCGCGCAACAGGCCTTCAGGATCCAGCGCCTGAATGCGTTCAATGAGCAGCCTGTCCTGGGCGCTGGCAATCTCCCGCGGCTCCTGATGTGTCATATCAGTGCTGGCAATCATCACAACATCGCGGCCTGCCAGCACACGCGCCAGAGCCTCGCCAATTGCTTGCGCCGCCTCCCAATCTTGCTCCAGCATCATAATCGGAACAAAGCGCAATTCCTCTCCATATAGATGCTGCAAGAAAGGAAGCTGCACTTCCAGGCTATGCTCATAGCCAAAGGCTTTCGCCCCCTGTGTCAGAAAAGGCATGTTTTGGGCTAAAGCTGCGGCCAATTCTTCATCAATCGCTGCCTCGCCCAGCGGCGTACGCCAGGCGCCAGATGTCTGAATAGCCGACATCCATGTGCTGCCATGATTGGGGCCGAGAATGACAAAGCATTCCGGCTTGCCATCTGCGGCCAGAGCATGAAAGCCATAGGCAGCCATTGGGCCCGAATACATATAGCCTGCGTGGGGCGAAATCAGCCCCAGCAGGCGTCGCGGGCCCTGCGGATTGACGCGCGGCAGCTGTCCAGGCCCGCGCCGATCCAAATAACATTGCTCTATTTGCTCACGCAATGCAGCGGCGGAGGCTTCGTAAAATTGTCCCGCCACAGCCGGCATTCGGATTTCCCTTGGCATAGATTTCCTCCTAGATGAGCATCCATTTATTAGATTAATTATGGGCCTTTGTTTTCCTTTTATTTTCACAATGTAAAATGTAAATTATGAATAATGGAGAATTGAATTCGGGAAATTTCATTTTGCTGGATATACAGTGATTCCTCCAGGCGATAAAGAAAATGCACTTAAAATTAAAGGATATCCTTTTTTACAAGCTTTGTTGCTTGTCAAGCTGAAGGCGAACAGGATATAATAAACAAAATTGCCGCAGAGCCGGCTTGTCCGGCTCTTTTCCCTTTTTCTCTTTGCGCCTAAAGGCGCAAAATGTTAGGCCGCATGAGAAAAGCACATTAATATGGCGAGCTAATCGCTAGCACAGACAGATTAGAGTTTACAAGGGGCAGGAGAAGCGAAATGTCCATTGTTCGCATGCGCAAAATTTTCCGCACACGCAAACGCGTCAAAATCGGCAAAAGACATATGCATTTGCCCAGCCCAGCGGAATTCATTTTTTATCTCATTATTTTGATTTTTGTTGTGGGCGCATATTATACATTTGGCGGCCCCGCCCGCTCCCATCGAGAGGAATATAGCGGGCGGCAAGGACGCGTTTCTGCTATTGTTGCCGTTGTCAATGGGGAGAAAATTCCCCGTTCGGCTTTTGAGGCGCGGCTGGCATTGCAAGAAGATTTTGGCCGCGAAAAAGATATTACGCAAGAACGCTGGCTCAAAATGAGCATCTTGAACAGCCTCATTGACGAAAAACTGACAGAACAGGCTGTTAAACGCGAAGGCATTAAAATCACGAAGGAAGATATCAAAAAGAAAATCGAAGAAGAAGTGACGCAGACGATTAATCTGCGTTTCCCGGATGAAAAAGCTAAATTTCGTTATTTGAAAAAACAGGGCAAGACGCCACAGCAATTAGAGGATGAAATTCGCCGTGAGATTGCAAAAGACAAAGAACGATTACAGCGAACGATTGCAGAAGAAAAATTGCGGCAGCTTGTGGAACAACGTGTGACATTAACAGACGAGGAGCTGAAGGATAGCTTTACAGAAATTCGCGCCAGCCATATCCTCGTTAAGCCGGAAGAGGAGCTGAAGCGCGCCCAGAAAAACGCGGGCGGCCAGCCAGAACAAACGGATGCCGATACATTAGCGCGTCAAAAGGCCGAAAAGCTTTTGGCTCAGCTCAAAAATGGCGCTGATTTTGCCAAGCTGGCGAAAGAATATTCTGATGATCCGGGCAGCGCGCCTAAGGGCGGCGATCTGGGCTTCTTTCGTAAGGGGATGATGGTCCGTGAATTTGAGGAGGCGGCCTTCAAGCTTCAGCCCGGGCAAATAAGCGAAATTGTGAAAAGCCCCTTTGGCTATCATATCATTAAAGTCGTGGCGCGGAAAACAGAATTGCCCAAGGATTTTGAGAAAAATAAGAGTGTGTATCGGGAGCAAGTGCTCTCAGAGCGCAAATTCCGCGCCTGGCAAGAATATCAGGAGAATTTAAAGGCACAGGCCAAGATTGAAATTCGGGATAAGGAATTATTGGCGTACAAATTATTAGAGGAAGCTTTAAAGAGCGGGACGCCTGACAAGCTAAAGCAGATGCAGGCAAAGCAGCTTTTGGAGGAAGCTGTAAAGGAAAATCCCGGCAACGCCACAGCTATGTGGGAGCTTGCCGCGCTGTATGAGCAAGAAGGCAACAAGCAGCGCGCCGTGGAATTATTGGAAGCGGCCTCTGCAGTTCCCGAAGGCGCAGCCGCGCCCATGCTGCATGTCAAGCTCGGCGAGCTTTACGAGGCCCTTAAACAAAAAGACAAAGCTATCGCCGAATATCAGAATGCCTTTGATCGCGCCTCTACATTTACGCCCGCCAACTATTTCACGAATATGCAAATTGAGCAGAAGCTGAAAGCGATGGGCGAAACAGCCCTTGTGAAACAAGTTACGCAATGGCTGGAAGATTATCGCAAAGAACAAGCCAAAAATCCTGCTGGCGGCTTTGGGCCAATGGGCATGCCTATTACAATTCCGGGGCGATAGTCGGATGAGCTTCGCAATGCTGGCGCTGTTCGTTTTTTACAGGCATGGGACGGAAAATATATTAAAAATATATTAGTTTTCTTGCCCATAAGGATAATTCAAGTTGTAAAAAGTCCCAGGCGCTACACATCGAAACTTAAAGGCTTTTTGTTTGGAAAATTTGCCCCGCAATAGGAGGGGCTAGATGACAATTCAGCTCCCGAGCGGGAAATTATATGTTGTTGCCACGCCCATCGGGAATTTGCAAGATATTTCAGCCCGTGCCAAAGCTGCTCTTCAGGAAGCGGACATCATTTTTGCGGAGGATACGCGCCGCGCCCGCAAACTGCTTTCTCATCTGGATATTCATAAGCCCCTGGAAAGCTTTCATGGCGATAGCCACACAAAAAAGCTGACGCGCTTGCTTCGTTTGCTGCAAGAGGGCAAAACGATTGCTTATATGTCCGAAAGCGGCACGCCGGGGATTGCTGATCCCGGCCGCGAGCTTGTGGCAGCCGCCCTGGAGGCCAGGGCGCGAATTGTGCCCATCCCTGGCCCCTGCGCGCTTATCACAGCTCTTAGCGTATCGGGAATGATGGCTGATCGCTTTATTTTCGGCGGCTTCCCGCCTCGTCAGCCCACAGCACGACGCCAATTTTTGCAGCATCTGCATGACACAGGACTCACAGCCGTTCTTTATGAAGCCCCTCATCGGCTATGCGAAACATTACAGGACATTGCCGCCATTTTTGGCTCCCGGCCCATATTTTTGGCGCGTGAGCTGACAAAACAATTTGAAGAGTTGCAGCGGGGCACAGCAGCCGAGCTTCTGGCGGAATTCCGCCGGCGCGAGCCTGTAGGGGAATTTGTGCTTGTCATCGCCGGAACGCCCGGGGAAGAATTTCATCGCCCGCCGGCTGCGCCCGGGGACGCCTCAGCCCTCAAAGAAGCAATACGGAAAATGTTGGGCGCTGGCATGTCTGTGAAAGAGACAGCACAAATTGTGGCGGATTTAGGGCTATTGTCGCGGCGTGAGGCTTATCAAATGGCTTTGGCCGTAAAAGAGGAAAATGCCATGCGCTAGCGAATCAATAATTGCCCTAAAGGGCATTTATTTGTGTCAGGAGGTGCGCCATGTCGCGGGGATATAGCCAAAAGAGACATCTCAACGCGCCCTTGTTCATTTTTATAATGTGCGGAGGAATGCTATTTGGATTCGCTGCGATGACACACGAAGCGGCATGGGCCCAGGATACGCGCTTTTATACGCCTCCAATTGTGAGCGTCCCCAAAATCACAACGCCGCCGCGTGTGGATGGGATAATCGAGCCCAAGGAATGGGCGAATGCGGCTCCATTATCTCCCTTTGTGCTTGTCGGCGGCCGCAGCATGCCCAGCTATCCCACGAACGTGTATGTGATGTATGACGATCACAAACTGTATATCGGCGCCATTATGAGCACGCCCAATCCTGCGGCGTTAAAAGCCGATGTCACAGAACGCGATGGCCCTGTATGGGAAGACGACAGTCTGGAGCTCTTTTTTGACACAGATGATGAACGCAAGACATATATACATCTGGCGATTAATCCCAAAGGCGTTCAATACGATGCTTTACGACAGGATAAATCCGCAGATTATCGCTGGCGGGCAGAAACAGCCATTTTAAGCGATGGCTGGAGTGCCGAGCTGGAGCTGCCATTCGCTAATGATTTGCCGCCGAGTCTGGGCGTGGCGTGGGGCTTTTCTGTCGCGCGGCATGTCGCTGCAGAGGGCGAGATCAGCGCCTGGGATCGCAAACTTAAAGGCTTTCATGAGCTGGAACATTTTGGCAGCATGATTTTTGCCGACAAGCCCGTAACAGTGCAAATGGCCGCGCTGGGCGGGCTGTGGCTGGGGCCCAACACGGCGCAAATCATAATTGAAAATTTAGGGACACAGCCATTTGCGGGAAAGCTGGCGGCGCGCGTGATGGGCCGGGACAAATACGGGCATTATTTTGGCGTGACGAAAATTGAAGTGCCGGCGCACGGCCGCCAACAGCTCAATATGTCTTATCTTGTCCCGCAGGATGGCTTCAGCCATGTCACATTCGGCCTTACAGACGCCACAGGCAAGACAGTGTGGCGTTCGGCTCCTTATCCCATTTTGACGCCAGAAGTGGCGCCCAACATCGCGGCTGTTGAGCGGACATTGGCCGCCGCCACAAAGCTGTGGACAGCTCTTCCCGCAGGGGAAGGCAAAACAAAGCTGCGGAGCGAATTAGACGCCTGTACAGTGCAATGGCGCTATCTAATCACGCAATATCGGGATCGGGCCAAGCTGAGCCGCGCCGAGCTGGAAGCTCTGGCGCAATTTGCGGATAAATTACGGCGGGAGGCCGAGATGCTCGAAAATCACATAAAGGCAGCCAAAACAACAGGCGCCTGGCCCTCATTTGCGCTGGCTGGCGTTGTGCCTTTGCAGCATATTTTTCCTGAAGATTATCGCTTTGAGCCGGGCGTGGCGCCAACGCTTCACGCCTGTCGGAATGAAACAGAGTCCTTACAGGTGGCGATGCTCCCTTTTGTAAGGAGCCGCTAAAGCTGCAGGCCAGCGTGGCGTCCTTTGCGCTTGTCGCTCCGCTTTCGGACGAGCCCCAGGCCGCTACAGAAAAGACAGCTTTGCCCCAGGCCAAGCTGAGGCTTGTGGATTATGTCCCAGCTATTGGCCACATGGATCCCCAAAAACAGCGACGGCGCTGGCCGGATGTGTTGCGGGATGTGCCCCAAGAAGGCTTTACGCTTTTGCCGGGCGAAACGCGCGTTTTATGGCTGACAGTCCACATTCCAGCCCAGGCCCTCCCCGGGGCATATTCCTCATCGATAACAGTACAAGCGGCAAATGGCGAAGCCATTTGCCTCCCTTTGCGGCTTATCGTTCATCGTCCGCTCATTCCCAATCCCCCAGCCTGGCGGCTGCGTGTTGATTTCTGGCAAGCTTTCGGACGCCTGGCCAAAGCGTATAATGTCACGGAATGGGGAGAAGAATGGCTGGGGATTGTGCGTGTGTTTTTGCAGGATTTAGCAGATCACGGCCAAAGCGTCGTACAAGTGGGACGAGGCCATTTCGATTGGCGTAAGACAGCTTCAGGCCAATGGCAATTTGGCTTTGAACGCTTTGATCGTTATGTGGAATTGTGCGCTTCCACAGGCATAGAAGGCCTTATTGAATATCTGCAAATGTTTAATGGCCGCGGGGAAACAACATTATCGTTTACAGAGGCCAACGGGCAAACACGCCAGATAAAAGCTAATCCCGGAGAGGCTGCTTTTGATGAGCTGTGGCGAGCATTTGCCCGCGCTTTGGCCAAACATTGTGAACAAAAAGGCTGGCTACATCGTTTGTACATCTGCCCCACGGATGAGCCGCAAGATGTCTATGGCCAGCCCACTTTAGAACG
Source organism: uncultured Armatimonadia bacterium (assembly GCA_964622325.1). Lineage (GTDB taxonomy): Bacteria > Armatimonadota > Zipacnadia > Zipacnadales > UBA11051 > JAJFUB01. Next base: position 8,398 of record CAZUOJ010000034.1, on the reverse strand, counting down.
CTTCAAACATTGTCGCAAGCTGCTAAGAGAAGCCCATCCGGGGATCCGCGTCACAGCTGCGCTTGATTCCCTGCGTTCCGCGCGCATGCTTGCCGGCGATATCGATCGCTTTGTTTTTAAGCTGCGCGAAGATGTCTACGATCCCCAATTTGCCCGGGAGCTGCGCGAACAGGGCAAGCTCGTGGAAGCCTACATTTGCTGCCATCCCGATTATCCGAATAGCTTTATCACATCCGAAGCCCTGGAACAGCGCGTCATCGGCTGGATTTTGTGGAAAGAAAAGCTAGAAGGATTATTGCGCTGGTCGTATGTCAATTGGCCTGAGGATGTGTGGAATAAGCCTGAAGGCGATGGACGCTATGCGCCCGGGGATTTGTTTATTGTGTATCCTGGAGAGCGTCAGCCCCTGGCTTCCACACGCTGGGAGCGTTTACGGGAGGGCTTTGAGGATTTTGAGATGCTCCGTGTTATTGATGAGCTTATCCGCAAGAGCCGTCGGCCGGAAAGCCAGCGCGCTGAAGCCAAAAAGCTTTTTCAGGCAACGCTGCTAGAAATTGCAGGCCCTGCAGGAAAATTGACAGCCTATGTACGAGATCCCAACGCTTTTTATGCCGCTCGCCAAAAGCTATTGGAAGCTGCCGATGCCCTGTAAGTGGCTGCGAAGCCAAAAAGGCTTGTATTAAAGGCTATGTCCTGGGCCACAGGGCGCTACAAAAGAAGTTTAATGTGGCTTTGAGCCTGTGGGGCCTGTTAATCCGCAGGATCCCCAGGAGGGCTTTGCTGTTTTCGTTTTTTCTGCTCTATTTCCCACAGCCTTTTCCGCAAATTCAGCGGCTGGAGCTGTTCTGGAGCTTCGGGAGCAAAATGCATTGTCTCCGAAATTTCTGATTCCTGGATCGGACGGGGACGGGCTTTGGGCTTATAAGGCTTCAGCCCCAACAAAGCATGTGTAATCACAAGCGCTGCTTCTTTATTGGGAATGCGTCCCCGCGTGCCGCTGTCCAGATCCGTCATCGCAAATGGCGGCATCGCGGCGCCCACACAGGAGGGGCAGCCTTCTTCGCATGAGCAATGGCTAATCACATCATGGACAGCTGCAATGAGCTCATCCATTGCGTCCAGACAGCGCATCGCATAGCCCAGGCCCCCGGGATAGCGATCGTAAACGAACAGGGCGTCTTTGCCCAAATTGCTGGCATCCACAACAGCGCCAATATCCTGCACATCGCACATCACAAACATCGGCGCCACTTCGACAAGACAATTGGCAATCCCGACAAGCCCTTCAGCCGGCACGAGCCCATGGCGGCGCACTTGTTGGGCGTATGTATCGGGCAGCACAAGCCACATCGCGACTGTCTCCAGCAATTGGGGCGGCAGCTCCAGACGCTCAAAGCCCAGACTCTCCCGGGAATGATAGCGAATTTTCTTGAACATCGGAATGATCGTCATAACGCTTACATGCCCCAGGCCCAATGTGCCGCCTCGCCATGGCTTTTCCTCTTCCTTTTCCTGTATCAATAGCCGTGAGCTTGTGAGCGCTTGCGTGTAATAATCCAAATCACGGCGCTCCACATAAGCGACAGCATGCTCAATATCCAGATCCGTGACAAGATATGTCTGTGCATCATGTAAATATACGGCGTTCTTATGAAGCTGCGAAAATGCGCTGATTTCATCCATTGTCCCGATAATTCGATTGTCGCTGGCGACATCCTGAATGTTATAAACAGGCCCGCCGATGTGGCGCAAATTGACATCTTTAGCGGGATATTCCACGCCATGCCAATGCCATTTTCCCTCCCTGTGGCGTACAAGCCCCTCTTCAGCCAGAATTTCCATAATCGGTTCGGCGTATTCGCCAAAGAGCCCGATTTCTTCCTCCTTAAGCGGCAGCTCACGCAATGCACATTTGAGATGTCCTATCGCCACATGCGGATTATCCGGATCAATGACGGCCTGCTCAGGATTTTTTTGAAAGATGTATTCCGGATGCTGCATCAGATATTGATCAATGGGCGCGTTATCGGCAATCAAAAACACAAGCGCTTCCTGTTCGCCCCGCCCGGCCCGGCCGGCTTGTTGCCACAGGCTGGCGATTGTGCCCGGATAGCCGACAATTAAGCATGCATCCAGGCTGCCAATGTCTATTCCCAGCTCCAGGGCGTTTGTGCTGGCCACGCCCCATAGCTCGCCCGAAGCCAACTTTTGTTCAATCGCGCGACGCTCTTCGGGCAGATAGCCTCCGCGATAGGCCGCCACAGCCTCCGCTAATCGGGGAGCGATAAACGCTAAATTCTCACGGGCGCCACGGCAAATCAATTCCGCTGCCAGGCGTGTGCGGACGAAAGCAATCGTCTGGATTTCGGAACGAACAAGATTTGTCAGCAATTCAATAGCCTCGCTGAGCGGGCTGCGCCGTTCGCCGCCTCCCAAAGGAACATCGCTGTCCGGCACATCCCTGGAGGCTTGACGTTCCCGTGTCGCCTCCCCTAACAGTGGCGGATTCCAGAGGACAAAACGCTTGGGGCCCCGCGGCGCGCCATCCTCATTCACAAGCTCAATTGGCTGCCCAACAAGACGAGTCGCATGTTCCACAGGATTAGCGATTGTGGCGGAGCAGCATATAAATTGCGGCGCGCTCCCATAATGCTGACAAATCCGCTGCAAACGACGCAGCACATTGGCAAAATGCGAGCCGAAAACGCCGCGATAAGCATGAATTTCATCAATGACAACAAAACGCAAATACTGAAAAAAACGCGCCCAGCGCTCATGATGGGGCAATATTGCCTGATGCAACATATCGGGATTCGAGAGAATAATCTGCGCCTTCTCCCGTAAAGTCCGGCGCCGCGCTGGGGGCGTATCGCCATCGTATGTTCCCGCTACGATAAAACGGAATTCTTCGGCTACAGAAGAGCGTTTTTTTCGTCTCTGCTGACGCCCCTTCACAGCTTCTTTTGCTGTTTGCGGCACGGCCGGGGGATTCATAAATTGCTCTAGCGTCCTGAGCTGATCCTGGGCAAGAGCTTTTGTGGGATAGAGAAACAAGGCCGTCGTCAGCGGATCCTGTAAAATAGCCTCCAGCACGGGAATTGTGTAACATAATGTTTTGCCGCTGGCCGGCCCTGTGACAATCACGACATTGCGCCCGGCGCGCAGATGCTGTAAGGCTTGGATTTGATGGATGTAAAGCTGCTGAATTCCATTCGCGGCCAGCGCCTGCGTCACGGGCACGCTGAGGGGCTCGGAAAGCTCCCCATATTGAGCTGGCCGAGGCGGCAGCTCGATGATTTTCACAATCTGTCCCCGATAACGCTGGCTGTGAACAAATTGTTCTAAGAAAGCTTTGGCGTCCATGGCTTAATTTGGCTTTCGTTTGCGGCGGATGGCCCTGATAGCTAATGAATCGCCCACAACACGGGCAGGGGGCGCAGCTTCCGTAGATGTTAGGCCGCTTTCCTCGAGAGCTTTTGCGGATACAACTTTCTGGCTTTCTGCAGGCAGCTCATCTCTGTTCACATCATGTGTTTCAAGCGAAGCCGGAGAGAAAAATTGGGCGTGAGCTGCCCCCTGTGTCGAAGAGGAAAGCTGATCAGCCATAAGCATTTCCTGGCGTCTCTGCTCGCGAAAAGCTTGTAATTGTTGTTGTTTCTCAAAAGTTCGGCGCCGTAAAGCCCTGCGCACAATGTCTGTATCGCTAAGACTCTCCATAGGCGGCTCGGGCGCAGGGAAATCCACAGGCGGCGTCGGCTCAATTTCATGGAAGACATCGGGAAAAGCGGGATGTTCCAAACGACGCCGCAGACTCCGGCGCAGACGCAATCGTGTCTCTGCTTCATATTGGCCTAAGCTATTGTCTTCTGGCATTTGCAGACGGGAAGAATCAGCCAAAAGAAGCTCCAAAATCACACGCGCAGATTGTTTATGCGGCACAATGCCCTCTCCCAGCTCTACATTCCAGGGCACTTCCGGACGCAGCGGCTCGCCCACACAACAAGGACAGCCATTGCGACATTTACATGATTTTATCCTTTCCAGCAGAGCGGGCAAAATTTCATGCAGCCGCTCATAAGCGCGTTCCGTATAGCCCAAGCCCAGAGGATAACGCTCATACACAAAGAGCGCCTGCCAGGGCGAATTTGTGCAGCCGATTGTATGGGCAAAATCCAGCGTGTCGCATGTGACAAAAAGCGGAAGCAACATACGCAATCCGTAGCCAATCCCCTGCAGGCCCGATTCGGGAAACAAGCCGCGGCGCAAAAGCTCCCTCAATATAGAATCTGGCACAACAAGCCAAAAGGCCATTGTTTCCAATTGCAAGGGAGGCACAGGCGGGCTAATCGCTTCCCGGGCATAAGCCTCCAATTCATAAAAACGAATCTGGGCATAATTATACATCTTGAAATAAGCCGTGATTTCTCCCCAATACGCCTCGCCTGCGCCAAAAGGCTTATGCCGCAACACGCGATCAATGTGATGCACGCCCGAATCTCCGTCTGGCTGTGTGTAATAATCCGCCTCTACAGGACGCACATAAGCCACGCGTTTGGCTAAATCCAGCTCTTCCACAAGATAAGTGTCGCCGTAATGAAGATAAATCGCTCCAGGATGCACATAAGAGGGCGCGTCATACAAATTAAGATGGCCGATAATTTTTTGGCTGTTGCGTTCCTGAATGACAAGCTCGGCTTGGCTATAGCCGCGCAGCGTCCATTCAAATTGCGGCGTTTCCGCGCTGGCGTGCCAATAACATCCATGGCTGTGTCTGATTTTGCGCAAATCTTCCAGAACATTCAGGGCATCTTCTGCTGAGGGCCCAAAAAGTTCCTTCTCGTCTGCGGCCAAAGGCAATTCATGTATGGCGCAGCGAATATGTCCCGCGACGACATAGGGATTATCCGGATCGGCCACTGCATGCTCTAAAGGCCGTTCGAAAATGTATTCCGGATGCTCCATAATGTATTGATTGATGGCTGTATCCAGCCCCACAAGCACAACAAGCGCGTCGCGCCCCTGCCGGCCCGCTCGTCCCGCTTGCTGAAAAAACGAAGCTAATGTCCCTGGATAGCCCACAATTATGCTGGCATCCAGCCCTCCAATATCAATCCCCAGCTCTAAAGCCCGCGTACAGCTTACGCCCAATAGCTCCCCTGTGAAAAGCTTCCGTTCAATTTCGCGTCTTTCTTCGGGCAAATAGCCCCCCCGATAGGGCATCACTTTATGGACGAGAGCTGGCGCCTGCGCCTGCAATTTTTCCGTCACATAGCGATATATCAGTTCTGCTGTAATTTTCGCTTTGGAAAATGTAATCGTCGGCACGCCTCGCTTAATCAGCTCTGCCATTAATTCTGTGGCTTCGACATTGGCGCTGCGCCGCCGCCGCTTTTCCCGCGCATAGAGGACAGGCGGATTCCAAAATAGCCAGTGGCGCGCCCCGGCCGGACTGCCGTCTTCCGTAAAGGCTTTCGCCTCGCGTCCGATCAGCCAGCGTGTCACTTCCTGGGGATTGCCGATTGTCGCTGAACAGAAAATAAATTGCGGATGGCGAGCTGCACAGGCAAGCGCTTTTCCCTCCCCGGGATTTTGTTGATAATGACGCACAACGCGTAAAAAACGCCGCATCACATTAGCCATATTGGCCCCAAACAGCCCGCTGTATGTGTGGACTTCGTCTATAATTATCAGCGCCAGATGTTCTAAAAATTCCGCCCAGCGTGTGTGTTGGGGCAAGATCCCGGAATGAAGCATTTCGGGATTCGTCAAAAGCACGCTGGCATTGTCACGCAGCTTGCGGCGCAATGCCGCTGGCGTGTCGCCGTCATAGCAGCCGCAAACAAGCTCCTGTTGGCCCGCCAGCGCAAACAGCCGCTGGAGGCTGTGCCATTGATCCTGTGCGAGCGCTTTGAGCGGGAAAAGCGCCAGAATTTTTGCCCCTGGCTGTCGTTCCATTATCTCCAGAATGGCCAGCTGATACACGAGCGATTTGCCGCTGGCAGGCCCTGTGGCTAACAGCACATCTTCGCCGTTAAGAATAGCCTGGAGCGCCTCCGCTTGATGGCTATACAGGCGGGGAATATTCAGGCTTTTGAGCACGGAGCGGCTGCGGGCAGATAAGAGTGGCTCGCTGTCAGCATAACGGGCTGGACGAGGAGCCTCACAGGCATAATAGACAATTTGCCCACGATATTGGGGAGCTTGCTTGAGCTCTTCTATGAAGCGCGCGAAATCCATAGCTCTGTTCGCTTCCTTTATGCATTATATCAGGAAGCGCAAAGGAGGGGAATACAAACAAAAATGTGGCTTCTCAGCCGAATGGACGGCCTTTTCACGCAAGAATTTTTTGTGGCAAACAGGCGGAAGCTATGGCTCCCCCTCGATTATTTCGGCATATTGAGCAAATGTGATCCAATCCATCACGCCCTGTCGCGCCAGCCATTCGAGCATCGCCTCCAGCAAGGGGCGTGTATATTCCCATGTCCGCATCATAGAGTTGTAATGACTGCCAATAACAAGCACGCCCTCTTCGCCTGCTTCCGCCAAAAAATGCTCTAATTCCGCAATCACAAGCGCGAGGCGGGAATCATATTGTTCCGCAGTTACGCCGCCAATGCACAAATCCTCCATACAGGGCACTTCCAATACGCCTGGCGGCTCCAGCCAGGGACGACAGGGGAAATCTGGCTGCCATAAATCAGCAAAAGCTGTATCCGCGGGCAAAGCGCCTAAGGCGTAGGCTGTTGCTGTGGGATTTATGCCGCGGCTGGAGGATATGCGCAGGCCCACAGCGTGTAAAGCTTCGTACATTCCCGGACAGACGCCAAAACAGGGAGCGCGAAAAATAAGGGGCTTGCAGCCAAATATCTTTTGATAATGTGTGATGCCGCGCTCTAATTTGGCCTGCAGACGCTCTGCTCGATGCTCCCGCTCCCAATGTTTCTGATGGCGTTCGTATTCTTCAAAAGGAAGGGGATTTGCGCGGCGTGTGCTTTCCTGCGGCACGCCGAATTCCAGACATGTATCGTGAGAAAGGCCATGGAGCTGAAAATCATGGCCTCGCCCGACAGCCCATTCTAATGTCTCCTGCCAATTTTGCTGCGCCTGTGGCCATTGTGGAGGCTCGGGGATCCAAAAGAAAGTCCCCTGTAGCCCCAGGCTATCCAGCCAGCGTACAACAGTGCGAAAGCCCTCTATTGCCTCCCTCTCAAGGGCGGCGCCAGCATCATCATTTGTGAAAATCGCCCACATTTTTGCCCCTCTTTTTTATCACAGAAAATTTTTTGTCTGTCCTAATTTTTCATTTTTATGTTATTATTTTTCTCTCAATACGATCAGACTCAGTACAATCAGATGATTTCCGATGCGTCAGGCAAACCATAATAGATAGCGTTTGGCGACTTCTTCGCTAAAAGCGCCTACAAGGCCCCAGATCCCGCCCGCAATCATGATATGTCCAATTGCCAGCCCTAAAAAGAGGGGCATGGCCAATTTAAAGACATGGGGCCCGCCCAGATGTAAAATTAAGATTTTGGCGAGCCAGGCCAGAAAAGCCGGAAACCATATAGAATGGCCATAGCTGCCTGATATGCCCAGGCCAAACGGATTGAGCGGAAAACGCAGATATTTCAGTCGCAAGACTAACATCATGATAGTCATCAGGAAGCCAACGCCGCGCGCAATATTTGTCCGCATATCCAGGGGCACAGCTGTAAACACACGTGATTGCAGGCGATCAAAAGAGGCGCGTGCCTGGGCGGCGCGATAGCCTCCCGCTGTTGTCCCGCCATCCAGCACATTAGCGCCAAAGCTATAATAGGCCGAAAGATGCATCCACAGGCCCAAAATTAGCCCCAAGGCCAGGCCATACGCCAAACAGACAAGCAAGGGGCGGCGCGGCAAGCCCGCCCGCGTGCCCAGCCGTATGCCCTCCATTTCAAAAGCCCCAAGCTGTGGAAATGTCATCCGGCTCAAAACGCTAATCACAGCGAAAGCCGTCTCGGATTGTAAAGCCTCTTTATCCAGATGGCCGTTAGTTGGCTTCACAGCTAAAATAGCTTCTGTCAATTCCTCGCGCGGAAGCATATAATTGATGGGCAAGCCCGTCTGGGCGCGGATGCGAATATACACAAGGCAGGCGCCATAAAGCAGAGCAGAATAACACAATGTTAATCCCGGGCTCATTCCCGCCGCCCGACAAAACACATAAAAGCCCGCCCAGCCCAAAATAAAGCCCCAAAAGGCCACGCGGGAGGGCAAAAGCTCCTGACAATCCCACGCGGCCGGAGGCCCGCCCATCGCCATCTGTACGATTTGCCACAGATGTCGCCGCGCCGCCCAGATAAGAAATATCATCAGCCCCAGATAAGCGCCCATTCCCTGAGCACGCTCGAAGGGG
>CAZUOJ010000033.1:0-31445 GCA_964622325.1 uncultured Armatimonadia bacterium | reverse complement strand
GCTTCATTGCTTAATTGCCCGACATTGGAGCCGCCGCTGCACGCGAAAATCAATGTCTTCTTCCCGCCACAACATTCGCAGCCGGCCATGATGTGTCTCCCTGCCTTTCTATACGTTTTTTATGGGGCTTTTGCGCCCCAGATTAGCCCGAAGCCGCCTTAATCAGCTCCACAATCTTCTCCGGCGCCAGCACTTTCCCCGCAGATTTTATCTCTCCATCAATCGCCAGTGCGGGCGTAAAAAGCGCCCCCATTTTGGCAATCTCGTTGACATCTGTGATTTTTTCCAGTTCAGCCGCCACGCCAGCCAGGCGAATAGCCTCTTCCGCATTTTCGGCTAATTTTTTGCATTTCGGGCAGCCTGTGCCCAGAACTTGTATTTTCATTGCCTTCGCCTCCCCGAAATAATCACAATAACAGGCTAGCTCGTAAGCTCGCCGAAAATCATTCCTGTGAGTGTCGCCAACACGACAATAATAACAACAAAAACAAAGGTCTTTTTTGTCCCCATAATGCTTCTAATGACGAGCATATTCGGCAAGGAAAGAGCGGGGCCCGCCAAAAGCAAAGCCAGTGCCGGCCCCTTGCCCATCCCGCTGCCCAAGAGCCCTTGCAAAATGGGCACTTCCGTTAGCGTCGCGAAATACATCAACGCGCCCACAACAGAAGCGAAGAAATTCGCGCCTAAAGCATTCCCTCCGACAAGCCGCGTAATCCAGGCGTTGGGGATTATCCCCTGATCCCTGCCGGGCATTCCCAGCAAAAAGCCAGCAGCCAACACGCCCACAAACAGCAAAGGCAAAATCTGGGCTGCAAAGCTCCATGTGGCCTCTATCCATTCCTTTCTTTCTTCCGCGCTAAACCATTTCCATAATATCAGAAACAAAATGCCCAGCAGCGGCAACACAATGAGCCAGTGTATCTTGTACACAGCGGCCCAGAGTCCTTCTTGTTGCGCAGGCTTGGCCCAGGAGGCGAATATAAGAATTAGCACTAGTGTTCCAATAAATGCGGCCGTTTGCCATAAGGGCCGCATTGTCTCTGCCTCAGCCGCGGCAAAATTGGCTTCAGCCTCCGCCGCCCGCTGCTGCTCATCTTTCAAAAAAAATAAATGCATCAATAAGCCCACCACAATAGAAAATACAACAGCCCCAATAGCGCGGGCTAAGCCCATCTCAAAGCCCAGCACACGCGCCGTCATAATGATGGCCAGCACATTAATCGCCGGCCCTGAATACAAGAAGGCTGTCGCCGGGCCTATGCCCGCCCCGCGTTTGTAAAGCCCCGCAAACAAGGGCAATACAGTGCACGAGCACACCGCCAGAATTGTTCCGGATATCGAGGCGATTCCGTAAGCCAGAATCCGATTCGCCTGAGGCCCAAAATAGCGCAAAACAGCCGCCTGACTGATAAATACAGCCATCGCGCCTGCAATGAAAAAGGCGGGAATTAGACAAAAAAGCACATGCTTTTGGGCATAATCCTGCAGCATTAAAAGCATATCCCAGATGGCGCTCTGCACACGGGGATGCTGCAAAGGCAGAAAATAGGCGATGAGAAACACGCAGACAAATAAAAGCAATTTCATTCGCTCTGACATAACGAAAATCGCCAGCCTTTTTGGGGCACGAAAAGCTTTTGATTATTTGGCAAAACAGGAAAATATCCCTGAAAAATAAATAACAGCCAGTAACAGCCTATTCCTTTTGTTCCGCAAAAGCTTGAATGGCTTGCGCCTCTCGCGCTCGCTCCGCCATCACAGCCTCTACGCAGCCCAAAAAATTCATCACACAGGGCACGCGCAGCCGATAAAACACTTGTAAGCCCTGTTTGCGATCTTCCACGATCCCTGCAGCTCGCAACACTGCTAAATGCTTGGAGACTGTCGACATATCCGAGCCGACAAGCTGTTGCAGCTCGTGCACACACTTTTCTCCTTCCGCCAATGCATCCAGGATCATCAGGCGGCTGGGATGAGCCAGCGCTTTAATGATGTGAGCTCTGTATTTGTAGGCATCTTTATTCATATATGGCCATTTTGCCAAATTGCCATATTGTTGTCAAGCCCTTTTTGTCCATCAAAAATTTTTTCACACAAAAGCAAAAAATATATTGACAGTTTCCTGAAAGTTTGCTATATGTAAATAACAGATAGGGAGTATCGCTTATGCGGCGGCGAATGTGTCATCGGCATGGGCCTCAAGGGGGCCCCTGTTCATGCGGGCTGGGCAGAATGTCTCGGCTTGTGGAGCCTGTTGTTTTGAGCCTCCTGGCGCGCGGCCAGGCGCGTTATGGCTATGAAATTTTGGAACAAGCCAATCAGGAGGCGCTGACAGACTCCGAAATTGATGCCGCCGCCGTCTATCGCACTTTACGGACTTTAGAGCAGGCGGGCTGCGTCGTTTCCGAATGGCAGCCGGGGCAGGGCGCTCCTGATCGGCGAATGTATTCCATTACGCCGCTGGGGCAGCAGCATCTGCAAGATTGGCTGGCCGTACTGTCTCGCCATGCCGCCCGGCTGAAGCGGCTGATTGAGCTCCATCAAGCTGGCTCTCAGTCGGCACAATAAAATGAACAGGCGCCCCTATGCCTGCTTAATTATTGGCTATCTATATGTTAATTGCATATATGTGCTTTCACAGAAAATAAACGCCATATCATTCTTCAATCATCGCGCTGGGATGCAGATTGGATTCAACAATGGCGAAGACACAGCCTCTGGAAATCATTCTTTTGAAAGATAATTTTGCTGCGGCGCCAGGCGTATGTTCGGGGCATGGACTGGCGATGTTGCTTCAATGCGGCCATACGCGTGTGCTGTTTGATACAGGGCCGGATGGCAGCCTGTTAGCTAACGCTGCCGCTCTGGGCGTCAGTTTGCGTCCTTTGACGGCTATCGTGCTCAGCCATGGCCATTTCGATCATACAGGCGGCCTGGAGGCTGTTTTAGTGCATTGTGGCCCTGTGCGGGTCGTGGCGCATCCTGACATCTTCGCCGCACGCTTCTCGGGGCCTGATCCACACAATGCCCGCCCCATTGGGATGCGGCTATCACGCGAAGCGTATGAGACTCTGGGAGCGCGCTTCGCGCTTAGCGAGCTGCCTGTGGAAATTGCGCCCGGCCTGTTTACAACAGGGCAAATTCCGCTTGTGCGCCCGCTTCTTAATGCCGTCTCCGCTGCTTTATGGCGCCAAGAGGACGGCCAGATTTTGCATGATAGTTTTCGGGACGATTGTGCGCTTGTGGCTTGTTTATCGGACGGCAGCGTTGTGCTAACAGGCTGTGCTCATGTGGGCTTGCCCAACATTTTGTACAAAGCTGTCACAATAGCGCCGAATCATCCGCCACGCCTTGTCATTGGCGGCCTGCATCTTATGTCTGCTCCCCGGGGCGAAATCGAACAGATAGCGCAGGAAGCCGCCGCGCTGGGCGTCCGGGTGCTGATGCCCTGTCATTGCACAGGACGAGAGGCTACAGAGATTTTGCGCGAATGTTTCGCCGGAGATGTGATTCCGATTGCCACAGGCTCGCGGATTGTGATTGAGCCGAATTGCCGGATTGCTCTCGTAAACAGTGGCCGCGATTTATTCCGGCCTTAAAATGCCATTACAGCTATAAAATACAAAAAGGAGGCGACATGAAAATGCGACGCCGCAACATGTATTATCTCACAGGAATGCCGGGCTGGATGCGTTTCGGCTACAGTCCGGGCTGGATCGGCCGCAGTCCCAGCGGGCTGGGGCCTTGCGCCCAATATCTGCTGACGGGGCAATGGCCCACGCCGTCAATGGCGAATGCCGCGGCGGCAATGCCCTGGGGCGCTGGGGCTGCCTCGCCGCTGGACAAGCAGCAACGGCTCCAATGGCTGGCGCGGCAAGCCGAATTGCTGGAGCAGCAATTGCAAGCCATTCGGGCGCAGCTCCAAGAGCTGGAAAAAGAAAGCTAAGCCGCGGCTGACAAAATAATCAAAAAATGGAAGGATGAGAGACAATGAAAGTAGCTGTGCCGGCCAGGGCAGGAAATCTTGAGGCGCCTGTGGATCCGCGCTTTGGGCGTTGCCCTGTGTTTGTCCTTGTGGACACACAGGATTTGTCCTATCAGGTGCTGCCCAATGAGGCCGCTACACAGGCTTCCGGCGCGGGCATTGCAGCTGTGCAGCTAGTGGCGAATGCCGGCGCCGAAGCTGTCATTGCCTGCCATTTAGGGCCAAAAGCATTTGACGCGTTGACGGCAGGCGGCCTCAAAATCTATCAATTTACAGGCGGCACTGTCAAAGAGGCCATCCAGGCGCTGCAAGCCGGACAGCTGTCGGAGATGTCCGCGGCGAATGTGCCCTCTCATTTTGGGGGCCCGGGCGGAGGGCCTCAGGGCCCTAATCCGGGCGGCTGGGGCGCCCGCGAGGGCGGGATTCCCCAGCCGCCCTGTGCACAGGCCGCCGAAAACGAAATCTATTCGAAAAATGTTTCAGCTGAGCTTAAAAAACGCCTGGAACAATTGACAGCTGAGCTCCAAGAGGTGCGGGCGCGGATTACGAGGCTGAATCAGCAATTGCCCCAGAAGAAAGACAACAAATCGGAATGAAGCCACATAGCTTTCCGGCAGCGACAATTTCTATAGCAGCAGGCAAAGGAGGCACAGGCAAAACGTTGCTCGCCTCCAGCCTCGCGCTTATGTTACATAAAGCGTATCCTGGACGCGTGCAATTGCTGGATTGTGATGTGGAAGAGCCCAATGCCCATCTGCTTCTTCATCCTTTTTGGGAGGCACAGGAAAGCGTCGCAGTGCCTGTCCCTTCTGTAAATTTGCAGGCCTGTACGCGCTGTGGGCAATGTGCTGTTGTCTGCCAAAGCAGCGCCATAGCTGTTATTCGACAAGCGGTGTTGACATATCCGGAGCTGTGTTCCGGCTGTGGGGCGTGCGCCTTCATCTGCCCTCGCCAGGCCATCACAGAAAGGCCGCATACAGTGGGCCTCGTGCGGCATGGCCGTACGCCCGAGGGCATTGTCTTGCACGCCGGCATTTTAGATGTGGGCCATCAAAAAGCGACGCCCGTGACGCGGGCGCTCAAAAAAAGCGTGCGCCCCGATCGTATCAGTGTAATAGATGCCCCGCCCGGAACAGCCTGTCCGATGCAGGAGGCCATTGAAGGCAGCGATTATTGTGTGCTGGTCACAGAGCCGACGCCCTTTGGCTTGAGCGATTTGCAGGCTGCTGTAGCCACATGCCGGGGACTGAACATCCCCTGTGGCATTGTGATAAATCGCTATGGCTCCGGCTTTACAGGCGTGGAAGATTATTGTGCCCGGGAGGGCCTGACGCTTTTAGGCTGCATCCCGAATGAACGGCGCATTGCGGAGGCCTATTCGCGCGGCGAAGCGATTCTGGCTCGTGAGCCTCAATGGCAACGAGTCCTTTTGAACATTTTGGCAACAACATTCCGTGAAATAGCAAAAAATAAAAGCAAGGAGTGATTATGATGAGAGGCTTTGGAGCAGGAGGCGGCGCGGGGCGTGGAAGCGGCCGGGGACGAGGCGGCGGGATGGGCCTGGGGCCCGGCGGAGAATGTGTTTGCCCGGCCTGTGGAGAGCGCGTTCCGCATACGCGGGGCGTGCCCTGCTATCAACAAAAATGCCCTAAATGTGGCAGCCCCATGACGCGCGCCAAATAAGCGCTCATTTCTTGATGAGAGAAGGCTTGTCGGCGCCCTGGACTTTCTTTTTCTCAAAGAGAATGTAGCTGCCATCCAGGCGCTTTCGCAAAATAGCGTCTTTCCATCCTTCAGCTCTGTGCTATCTGCATTCTTCAGGCTGCGGCTGGGGAAACGGGGCGGAGCCCGGCCTCCTCCCCTGTATATTATTATTCGCTGACGCACGCCTGTCCTAAATCACATAGTGCGCCGCGGACAAAGTTTTGGGAAAACATGATGAACAAAAGCGCCATATCCTATGTTTATGGGCCTGTGCCTTCACGCCGCTTGGGGCGCTCCCTTGGCGTGGATCTTGTGCCTTTCAAGACATGCACATATGATTGTGTGTATTGCCAGCTCGGCCGCACAACACAAAAGACGCTCAAGCGCTGTTGTTTTGTGGATCCGGCGATCATTTTTGCAGAAATTGAAAGAGCGCTCCAGACAGGCCCGCCGCCGGATTTTATCACGCTGGCTGGCTCCGGCGAGCCCACGCTTTATCAGCCCCTGGATCAATTAATTGCCGGCATCAAAGCGCGCACTGCTGTCCCGGTGGCGGTGCTGACAAACGGCTCTCTGCTCTGGCAGCCGGAAGTGCGGGCTGAGCTGCAGCAAGCGGATCTTGTTATTCCCTCTTTAGATGCGGGCAATGAGGTGTTCTTTCGTTTAGTCAATCGGCCTCATCCCGGGATATGTTTCGCCAATATGCTGGCGGGCTTAATTCAGTTCCGCCGGGCCTATGCGGGGCCTATATGGCTGGAAGTGTTCTTGCTGGGGGGCTTGACGACGCGTGCCGAGCATATTGAGGAGCTGAGCCGCCTCCTCCCGCTTATTGCTCCTGAACGCGTGCAATTAAACACAGTCGCCAGGCCGCCCGCTGAATGCTGGGCACAGCCTGCCTCACAAACGGAATTGAAGCGCGCTGCCGCTCTCTTCGGCCCCTCCTGTGAAATCATTGCCGACACGCATCCCCCTGAAGCCCACGAAAGCAGGGGCGAAGCCAATCAAGCAGCTATTTTAAGCCTGTTGCAAAGGCGGCCCTGTCGGCTGGAAGATATCGCCGGCGGGCTGGGGCTCCATCGCCAGATGGCACAAAAATGCTTACAGCCGCTGCTGGAAAGCGGCGCTGTCGTGGCCGAAAAAATTGGCTCTGATGTATTTTATAAGCTCCCTACGACCAAATAAGGCGAAAGCGTCTGGCAGAAAGCGAGGCTGAAAAATGAAACAAATTGTTGTGGTCAGCGGTAAGGGCGGAACAGGCAAAACAACAGTCCTCGCTTCCTTTGCTGCTCTGGCGCAAGAGCTTGCCCCTGTGCTGGCTGATTGCGATGTGGATGCGGCCAATTTATATTTGTTGCTCCATCCCCAGGAACGCAGCCGGGAAGAATTCTGGGGCGCCAAAATCGCTAGCCGCAACGAAGAAATTTGCACACGCTGCGGCGCCTGCGAACGCTATTGTCGCTTTGATGCCATTACGACAGAATATATCAAGTCAGCGGCCTGTGAAGGCTGTGGGCTGTGCGTGCTCGTGTGTCCGGCGCAGGCTTTGCGGCTGGAGCCTATTGTCAATGGCATATTGCACACAGGCCTGACGCCTTTTGGCCCCATGATTTATGCGCGTTTGCGGCCTGCGGCGGAAAATAGCGGCCGGCTAGTCACACGCGTCCGCCAGGAGGCGGAGAATGTCGCCTTGCAACAGCAGGCGCCGCTTATTTTGATTGACGGGCCGCCCGGCATCGGCTGCACGGCCATCGCCGCACTCACGGATACAGATTTAGCGGTTATTGTGACAGAGCCGACGCTCTCCGCCCGGCATGATATGGAGCGGCTCCTGCAACTCATTCGCCGCCTTAATGTCCCGGCGGCAGTGTTGCTGAACAAAGCCGACATTAATCCGAAACAGGCGGAAGCCCTCCGAGATTTTTGTGTGCAAGAGCATCTGTTGTTTTTGGGAGAATTGCCCTATGACGAAAGCGTGATGCAGGCCAATGCGGCGCAAATCCCGATTGTGCAGTTCTACAACGGCCCTGTGGCGCAAGGCCTCCACACAGCGTGGGAACGCCTGGCGCACAGGATGGCTCTGGAGACAACGCATTGTTAATTGGGGGCGAAAGAGCGTTGGGCAGCCCCCCAGCAAGCAGAAAAATGAATTAATCCCAGCGAGGAGAAAAATGACACACGATTGGCAGGCTGCCTATCCCACAAAACACAACAGGTCGCACGAGGCGCAAAAAAGCTTCGAAGCTCAACAGCAGCGCTTGCAGGAGCGTCTGGCCCAGATCTCTCATGTCATTCTGGTGCTGAGCGGCAAGGGCGGCGTGGGCAAAAGCACAGTGGCGGCTAATTTGGCCTGGGCTTTGGCGCAGCAGGAGCGCCGGACAGGCTTATTGGACGCGGACATCAACGGCCCCTGCATTCCGTTAATGCTGGGCCTCCAAAAACAGCTTGGCATGCCGCGGCAAAGCCTTGCGCCTGTGCCAGTGCGAGACAATTTGCTCGTCATGTCCATCAGCTTCTTTTTGGACAGCCCCGACACGCCCACGATATGGCGCGGCCCCTTAAAAGGCGGCGTCATTCGGCAATTTCTGGCGGATGTGGAATGGGGCCCGCTGGATTTTCTCATCGTGGATTTGCCGCCTGGCACGGGCGATGAGCCCCTGACAGTGGCGCAAGCCTTTCCCGCTGCGGATGGCGGCATAATTGTCACAACGCCTCAGGAAGCCAGCCTGGCTGTATGCCGAAAGGCGATTAATTTTCTCAAAGCCTTGCGGCTGCCCTGTCTGGGCGTCCTGGAAAATATGAGCGGCTTTATCTGTCCGCATTGCCAGCAATACACGCCGATTTTTTCTCACGGCGGCGGCCAAAAAATGGCGCAACAGATGGGCGTGCCCTTTTTAGGCCAATTGCCCCTTGTGCCCGAAATTGTGGCTTTAACAGATGCAGGACAGCCTTTGCTTAGCGCGGCTGCGCCGCCCGCCCTCCGGGAGGCCTTTGCCGCTTTTGTGGAGGCGCTGCTCGCCCAGTTGGAAGGCTGAAATCCCCTGGGCCTGATGCTCTCGCCGAAGACATTTTAACGGGCGGGATTGCTTTATTTTTATTTCGTATTTCTTATTTCTCTTTCCTTAGCTTCATCTTCTTAGCGCGGGAAGCCAGCCTTTTATATCGAGCGGGGCGGAGATTAATATACGACGGGCGGACGCGCACGCAGTCGCCAGCGCGCCGCCTGTCGATTGGCTTCCCGCATTGCCCGCACGAGCGGCCATTTCACGCGATCCTGCTCTGTGACAATCCCAAATGCAAAATGTTCTCCATACACAAGCTGATCGCCACGGCCAGGCCCGCGGCCTGTCAGGGGCTGATCGCGATACAAAAACCATATCAGTCCCACGCAATAAGGATTTTGCGCCGCCTCCTGCACCCATTCTGTATACAGCCGTCCCGCCTCGGCCTCATCTTCCGCGTATGTGCCATAGCGGCCAAAGCCGCGGGCGCCGCCGTACCAGGCAGGATGACTGAATTCCCCGCACAGCACAGGCTTATTCGCCCGCCGAAACAGCTCCCGCAGCCTCTCATCCGCAAAGCGCGGCGCATAGCGATCATAGCCCAGCACATCACAATGGGACGCGGCGATATCCCAGTCCTGCGGGCTCTCCCACCACTGAGGCACAATCCAGAAGCCCAGATACAGATGATTCGGATCCAGTTCCTTAACAGTCCGATATACAAATTCATGATAGCGGGCTTCATAATACAGTCGCATCTTTTCCAGATCCTCCTCCGGCACATGCAGCGGCAGCTTCTCTTGCTGCAGAGCTTCCTCGCCTGTGGCGGCGATTTTCCAGGCCTGCGCCAGCTTCCCCCATTCGCCGCCATATAGCTCCCGTACGGCATATTCCACAAGGGCCCGCCGCGCGGGCGTCTCGGGCGGCATTTGCAAAATCCGCCGCACTTCCTCCCGTTTGATGATTTCGTCGTATTCGTTGCCAAACGACCAGCCGACAATAAATGGATCCTGCTTTCGGGGCGCAATTTGCTTTTCCAGGCTTTCGCGCAAGCGCGCCCGCACTTTCTCATCAAAAATGTCTGGATGGCCCGCTAAATGCGGCGTCTCCCAGCGATGCAGCACGGGCGTTTGGGCCAGCGGCACGCCGCAGCCCCATTTGCCGCCCTGCAGCCCAAATGCCCGCAGTCGCTTGTAAGCTTGCACGGTCGCCCGCTTCTGCCAGTCCGCCCCGTACTTCCGTATCAAATTCGCCGCATAAAAACAGCAATATTCCGTATTATCCTGTATTCCCCATTGATTGCGGCTCCACACGGCGGCAAACAGCCCTTCTTTGGGCGGCAGCCATTCAAATATATATTCCCGCCCCGTGATGGGCGTTGTCTCCCATGTTAATCCGGGCACAAGACACATCCCTGTATAAAAGCACGGATTCCCCTCGGGCGTGATGAGCCAGTACATTCCTCCCCGCCGAACAATCCGGAAATAGCCTGTCGCCTTCTCGCGCCAGGGGGCTGTCTTCAGGCCCCCGTAGGCGTCAAATTCCGTGAGCGGCGGCAGCTTCCTAAGCTCCGCCTCTTCGGCCGCAATGTCGGCCTGCAGCTCCGCCTCATTTATTATTTTGCCCGGAAATTGCGCTGCCCGCGCCTGGCCAAAACGATCGATCAGCGGCGCATACGCCCGCGGATCGCTCCGGGCGAAGCGCAGGATAAGGGAAATCTCCACAGTGTCGCCGGCCTGCAGCCTCAGGGGCGCGCTGTGGGGATAGCCACGTTCAAAAAGATGCAGCGCTGGCGGCAGGGACGCCCAGCCGCGCATGTCAAAATCCTGCCGGGCAATTTCCCTGCCCCCGCGTTTGACGACAATATGCGCCTCCGGCATAATCCCCAGCCAGTCGCCGGGCTCATTGGCCCAGGCAGGCTTGTTGTTCACAACAAGCGCCGTCTTTTCCGCCGGCTGCCAGGCGCCTGAAAGGCGGATAATGGGCTGTCCCTCCAGCCACACTTCCGCTTGCCTCGGCCCCAGGATGGCGTGCAGCCGATAGGCTCTGTCATAGGCAAAAGGCGGCACATGGGAGGCAAAGCGCCATTGCTGGCCATCCCCCAGCCCCAAAATCAATGGCAGCCGCGTAATTTCTGCCCCCTCTAAATCCAGATAAAAGCCCTTTTTGTCGCCCCAGTTGTATTGCTCCACAAGATACAGCCGGCATAGGGACGGCTGCGCCAGCGCCTGTCCGCTCCCCGCCCAGAGGCTCCCCAGCCCCCATAAGCCGGCCAGCAAACGCCATGCCCGCCTCAGATTAGGCTGCCGTATTAACATGGCAAGCCTCCTGCTCAAAATTTTTTCCCCTGAATTTTTGCCCCTTGAAATGTATCTCTTTTTGCCTTCCTTGTTTCGCCGTGGAGTTTCTTTCCTCTTGCCGCTCTCGTTAGCCTCTGACAAAAACAGAAAAAATCTTTTTCGGGTGCAATAAAAGTAAGCTATATTTTCGCGTATTAGCCTTAATTTTGTTCCTGTGTCTAATTTCCGTCGCAAAATTTGCCACAAAATGACAAATCCACATCGCCTTTCGATGCATTGCTTCAGATTCATTTGTTTTTGACAATGATTATTATTTCTCTTGACAAAAATTCGTATGATGTGTTAATTAAAATTATAGTATTATATTGCCCCTGCCAGACAACTGCCGTTCAAACAATTTTCGTTCGTTTTTCGGGCGCCACAGCCAGTTATAGCCATTTTTGAAAAGGAGTCTCCCACACGGCATAAAATGGGCTGCCCCCCCGATCGGAGCGGTTCGCATTTGCCCCTGTATCAGAAGGCGGCATTTTCTTCTCAATTATCCCTTCTCCAAAACAATAATTATTTTAAAGGACTCGTCGCACACAGCAGGTTTTATTTTTTATGCAGGGAGGCCACGATGCATAATAAAGTTCTGTTTTTCGGTGTACTGATTGGCATATTGCTGGCGGCGAATGGAATAATGTGGGCAAACGATGCGGGCTTTCCGGGCGCTCTTTTCCCGTTTTGGGAGGGCGTGCGGGCGGGGGTGCGCAGCCCGCAACTTCCTCCTCTTGTCCTGACGCGCCCTGGAGGCAATGACAACGTCATGTATTCTTCCTCATTCCTGCGTCTGATTCCCTTTGAAGACAATTTTGAAGGCTATTTCCCCGGGCCCTGGGTCGTCGGAACGCCCGGCACGCCGGGCTGGGGATTGACGACTTATCGGGCCTATTCTGGACTTTATAGCCTGTATTGTGTCGGCTTCTATCAGCCGGCTCCGGGCCCCTATCCGAACAATGTCGAACACCGATTACAATATGGGCCCTTCAGCACTAAAGGCTTCATTGATTTGAAAGTGGAATTTAAACTTTATGGCCTAGTCTTGACTCCCCTCGATACTTTCAAAGTGTACTTTTCCATTCCTCCGGATGAATATTATGAAGTTTTAATCGGCAATCCCCCTCCGGACACTTGGCAAACCGTACAGGTTACGGATTCCAATGTGCCCCAGGTGCTCAATCGCGATCAGGTGTATTGTGGCTTCCTGTTTACTTCCGATGACAGCAATGTGGCGGAGGGCGTTTATGTAGATGATGTGAAAATTACGACAACAACGCGGACGGTGAGCGGATGGCTTTATGATGAATATGGCCGCCCCCTTTCCGGAGCCTGCGTGACGGCCGAGCCGATTATTCAGTCCGGCTTTGTGCAGCCCAAAGCCAATGTCAGCGACATCAAGCATGTATATTCCAGTGAGGGCTATTTCTCTTTGACTTTACTGCCCGGCAAATATAAGATTATTCCCCAAAAGCCCGGCTATCGCTTTTCTCCCGATTATCTGAATGTCAATGTGACTAACAACGATGCCTCCACCTTTTTCACGGCGCGCTTGCGCCGCGGCGATGGAATTGTCAAGCGCTATGCGGTGATTGTGGGGATATCCAATTATGCCTACATTGAAGATCTGAAATATGCAGCCAAGGACGCCCAGGATGTGTATAACATTTTGCTCGAAAGCGGCTGGGAAGCGAGTAACATCAAGTTGCTGAAAAATTTCCAAGCCACGAAGGGCGCTATCGCCGGAAGCATTGACTGGCTGGTTTCTTCGGCCAATGGCGATGACATTGTGCTGTTTTATTTCTCTGGACGCGGGGGCGAACTCAATGATGATTGGCTGCCCATCGATGAGCTCAGCCTGGGCTCCGCCCGCAGGGGCGCTCATTCTGCCCTCCGGCCGCAAAATGGCGAAACTCCCTACACGGACGAATTTTTGGCGCCCTATGACGCTTATAACAAAAAAATCACGGATGATGAGCTCAGCTACTGGCTGCGGGGCCTCAAAACAAGAAAATATATCGTGATTATTAACGCCTCCGAAAGCGGGGGGCATCTCGCCTCGGTCCGGCGATCCAGAGGGGCAGCTTCTCCGCACTCTTTTATCGTGTGGGCGAAGCCTCAAGCGGAAGGGCAGATGCGGACGCAGGATCTGGATGATCTGGATGGCGGCGTTGTTCTCACTGCCTGCCGTGATGAACAGCAAGCCTACGAATCAGATTCGCTTCAAAACAGCGTGTTAACTTATTTCCTCGTGGAAGGACTGGACACTTCATACACTTCCACCACGCGGAATGGATATGCCGATCTCAATCAAAATGGCCAGGTCTCGGCCGAGGAAATCTATAATTATGTCCGGCCGCGGGTGTCTCGGCAATTCGCCTCCCAGCAGCCCGAGCTGTGGGATGCCTATCCCGGCGAACTGGAGTTCGCCACTTTGCCCACCCTGATTAGCGCTTCCAGTCCGGCGCGGGACCAGACAAATGTCAGTCCCGAAAGCCCGATTGAGATTACTTGGCGCTGGCCCGTGAATCAAACTGATGCCAAAAGCCGTTTCAAGCTCCTGGACCCGGCGGGCAATGCCGTCTCCGGCACCTTTAGCTGGCCCACGCCCAACACAGTGATGCGCTTCACGCCCTCGCAAAAATTGCGCCTTAATGTCCCTTATAAGGTCCAGATAGCTCCCGGGCTCATGCTGGACAGTGGCTTGCGCAAGTGGTATGGCGACAGCTTCACCTTTACGACGGGGTCGCTCAGTTCCAGCAGTCTGTGGCTGCACGCCGCCGCGGCGCCTACGCCCAGCGGCGGGGCACAGATTGTGGTGCAGCTCTCCAAGCCGGCGGCCGTCCAGGCGCGTATTCGCAATCTCGCCGGGCGGGAAATTGCCGTGTTGCCGGAAACAAACGCCGATATCGGCACAACGACCCTGCTGTGGAATGGACGGAGCTCACGCGGCCTCGCGGTGCCAGCCGGACAATATCTCGTGCAAATCCAGGCGCTGGACGCCGAAGGCCACAATGCCTCTATAATTGTGCCGCTAGCGCTGCGCCGCTAAAGTCGCGTCCAACAGTTTCTGCAGCATATCGCGAAGGGGCGCCCACGGACACACGCCGGGGGCGCCCCTGGCCTTAACAGGCCCCTACATCACGCTTGCCGCAATTCTTCTCGATCTGCCCCGATTTCATCAATTCATTTTAAGGCGCCACATCACTTCAGCCAGGGGCACTAATTCCCCAGCCCGCTGTATCCGTTTTCTTGGATGCTCTATCGCATGCTCTCTTCCGCCCCGCTTCGGGGCTGTTTTTTCTCCTGTCGAGCAGCAGAATGTCCATTGTACGCGCGTGAAGGATATGCGGAGAATGTGATTTTCCTCCTGTGCGCAAGAAGCAGGCTGGGGCCATCTGTGGAACGCACATGCCGAATGGCTGTTTTGAGGCCAGCCGTCTGCTTTTTTAATTTTTCCTCTACGCCTTCGGCGGCCGAACGAATAGTTCAGGCTCAGCTCCCAGCTAAGGCTCTGGCGCCTGTTTGGGGCTCATTTTATCGTTTAATTGAAACACAGCCGCTTCCAGAGCCTCGGCGCCCAGACTGTGCAGGCCCAATTCCTGCATCTTGTTTTGCACAAAGCGTCGTTTGGCGGCGCCCTGGCCGGAGCCGTAAATTTGCTCCGCGGCCTGCACGAGCACTTCCAGCGCCTTGCGCAGCCGCTCATCTTTGATTTGCCGGGCAAGCTCGCGCACAAGGCTGATCAGCGCCACGAGTAGCGCGGCGCCCAGGCCCGGCATTGCCACATGAACAAGCCAATCCTTGATAATCTCCATTTTTAGCCTCCTTCTTCCAGCGCCAATATCTGTTCAGGAATGGAAGCTGGGGACAGACGTTGGCGCGGACTGCACGCCTGCAATTCTCCCAGCCGATACAGGACATACAAAATGAGATAACAAAATGCGATATGCACAAGCCACGACAGGCCCGCGGGCTGCCCCAGCCGCTGCCACAGCTGCCAGGCCTGGCCAGCCGCATCCACAATGATGGCCCCCACTGTAAGCTGATATACGCCGCTAGGGCGAAGCGCCCGCAGCCGCCTCCATACGCCCAGACTCAGTCCCAGCAGTAAGGCCTCCGCGCCTGTGGGCACCAGCAACATAAGCCAGGCATGCTCCATCTTTGTTCTCCTCATTACGCAGGCGGCGCCTGTTTCCCCAGGCGCCGCCTCTTGCACTGAAAATTAGATTTCTTCGCGGCAAAAAGCGCCGACGCGGCCAAAATTATTTCTTGTCTGTCGCCAGACGCTCCTGCTCCCGTTCAAAGCCCTTATCTATTTCCGCTTTCAAGCGCCGCAAAGTGGCGCTGCCGCAGACAGCCGCCAGGAGAGCTTTGCTGAAGGTGTGATCCACGGCATGAGCCGCCACAAGAGAAATAATCAAAGTGCCCACAAATCCCAGATGCACAGCCCCGCCCTCCAGGCGCGGCAACACCAGCGGCTTACGCTCCAAGGCAATCGTCGCTAAAGCCCCTAAAAGGCCGGCAACTGTAAATAAAATGAAGTTCTGCCCAGCGGGGCTTAACTGGCTCCACATTTTGGCCAAGATCTCCATCGTTTGCTTCCTGAGTCTTCCCTCCTACAGGATGAATGTCTCTGTATGCCGCTGCAGGGGCCAGGAGCTGCCCTTATATAGTCTTATGTCTGCCCCCAAAAGGCTTTTATTCCACAAATCCCCGGCGGCGCCAGGCATAAACGAAATCCGCCTCCTGCGTGCCTTCATTTTTGCCGCGCACTTTGAAGCCATCCGGCCGATATGTCTCTGCAAGCTCCCAGGAAAAATTCTCGCTTTCGCAAGAAAATTCCAGCGCGCCCGGCACGATTAGCCGCAGGCTATGCGTGATTTCCACGACAAAATCTTCGCCCGGCGGCACTGCCAGCACAATCCCGCTGCCCTTCGCCTCGCCTATCTCCAGCCGCAGACAATTGCGATCCACGCCCGGCGCCTGATTATTTAATTCCTGCACATTGCCGTTCTCATCCAGAATCATCCAGCCCAAAAACACAGCCCCCACGGGCTTGTCAGGATACAGCTGCGCTACAAAATCCACGGCTCCTGTGGGGGCAGAATTGTCGTTTTTGCGCGCAAAAATATAATTGAGGGCATTGTTAATCAGCCCGCTTATGCTTTGCGCCGCGCCTGTGCGGCACCAACAGCTTCCGACAAGCCCTTCGCCGGCGCTGACTGTCTTATCTTCCTGCAATTCCCAGCCTTGATAGGCTCCATCCGCCCACAATTTGCCCAGCACATTGCCCACAACGCGATCCAGCGTTGCCGCCAGCCGATTGTGATGCTCCGCTTCTATGATGTCATCGGCGACAACGCCTACAGGGAGTCCATAATGTTCCGTCCGTTCTGCCATCTTTGCGCCTCGCTTCTCATCAAATTTACGCCTCTTTGCCTGCTCACATAAGCTTGCCTTCTAAAAGCACAAGGCGCCCTGCAAAAAGCAGCGCGCCGTCCTCATTTGTATGCGGATTTGCTTTTAATAAATGTCCCAAGAATGGGGAATTATCCGTAGCGTTCTCGCCCATAACGCCCCCGGCCATACAGGCCCAGCACATAGATCAGGCCCGTGGGGCCCCTGCGCATTAAAAAGCTTTCCCGGCCGCTGCGAACGGCCAAAGCGCCCCGGCGGAAATTCGTTGTCGTGCTGCCGCGCTGGGCCGGCCGGATTTGTCGTTCCACAAGGCGCTTCACAAGCTGCACAAGCTCCATCTCAATTTCCCTCCTCGGCGCCCAGCCAGCGCCCTTCCAGACGCGTCAGGGCAATCTCCTTAGGCCGACGCCGCACTTCATGCGCTACAGCTTCAATCCGATAAAGCTGTCCCGCCACGCCCGCATTTTCCCCGCCCACAATCCGCATCACATCCCCCAGGCGCGCCTGGGGCAAAAGCGGCGTCCAGATAGAGATATGTTCCGGACGTGGGCTCAATTCCGCCAAACGCGCTAATGCCAGGCGCTGCACTGCCTCCAGCGTCACAGCGCCCGGCACAACGGCAACATCCATCTTGCGCCAGCCCACATAGCGATCGGATTGCGGATCATACAGGGAAGCCGCATCAAAAGCCGTCGCCCGCAACGGCCGCCCCTGGGCGTCTATGCCGCACACGACAACATAATTGGCATAATCTTCGGGCGCCAGGCTGCGGCGTGTTCGCCTCAGCCCCAAAATCTCGCCCGGCGCCGTGCTGTCAGGCGCCGCCGCCGCCCGCGTATACAAAATCCAGCGCACTTCTTTATGACAAGCCCCTTGCCAGCGGCCATCATGAGCCCGTACATCTTCTGGCGTGCGCTTTCGCCGGCAAAAGCGACAGGCTTTGCAAAACGCCCCATATTCATTGAAAAAGATGGCCGCATTGTGATCGTATTGGGCCACTTGTTGCAGGAAATCCGCCCACGAACGGCCCGGCTCCACGCGCCAGGCCGGCTCCTCAGGCGTTCCCCAGCTTAATCTCATCCCCGTATCTTCTAAATCTTGCTCGCTTTCGGGGATCCCGCAACGCGCCAGAATCCAGCGAAACACATTGATGACAGGCCAGCCATCAAAAACAGGCGTACGCCCCTCGGCTTTTTCGTCCCGCAGGCGCAGCATCGGATCCAGCACATTGACAAGCGCCTCGCTCAGCCCTCCAGAAGCCATTTGCCGGGGCGGCTCCACAATGTAGCCGTCAATCTGCTCCGCCAGCTCTTCGGCTTCCTCTTCCCCCTGCCAGCCCAGGGCAATTGTAATCCGCCGATTCTCTTGCAGCGGCGCATAACGCCCACATTGATTGTCCAAAACGAGGCGATATTTGGCTGTGGGCTTGGCCGTTGCCTGCTCCCCTCTAAGCGCCACGACATCCCCTGACACATCCTCATATTCAGGCTCCTGCCCTTCCTCCAATTCCGGCATCTGCGCCATCTGCGCTGACAGCCATTGCGGCGACAGCCATGTTTCAAAATGCACAGCCTCCCCTGTTTCAGGATCCACGCCCACATTCTCCTGCCGAAAGCGATAGGGATTGAGCTGCGCTTTCCAGGAGCGTTGCGTCGCGCTCAGCCCTTCGCGCGTCGCTGTATCATCGATCAGCAAGCCAGTGGATAAAATCTGTCCTTCATCATCCGTGACAGGAATGATTTGTCCTTCCAAGAGCACGGCGCCTGTCGATTGCTGCGTTAGATAGCCTGTTTCAATAGGGGGACTGTAAATCACGGCTGGCGTCATTTTTACAGGCCAAAACGAAAACATCCATTGCCCCGCATTGTGCCACACAGTGAGCTTGCCGCTTTTTATGTCTACAGGCTCCGTATCCTGTAACGCCCACATCGTGTGGGCAAAGCCATCCGTGGACAGCACAAGCTTTTGCCGTAAAACGCCAATCCATAATATATGGCGCTGGCCTCGGGGGATGCCCTCCTGAACAGGCGCGGACAAAGAAATGGCCTCTGTGCTCAGGGCCCGCCACACGGAGCCGCGGCGATGCCAGATTTCTATCCCCTGTCCGTAGGGCAGCAGGATCATCCATTCTTCTTCGGCCCGCACGCCAAAATGAATCTCCGTGTAAGGGGGCTGTGTCCAGTCATGATTGGGCGCTGGCTCCGCCCGATATAAGGTCACGGCAAACATGGGATTATGTGGCAAATGAAAGCGGCTGACGAGCCCTGTAAGCTGATTGCTGGTCCCGTCTGATTGATACAGCTTGATTTCTTGATTGAGCCCCAGCTTCCGCAGCGCATGCCATGTGCCGCCGATGGGTGTAAAATGTCCCAGCCCAATCGCCTGGGATGTATCCGCAAAAGGCCGGCAGATGACACAATTCACTTCCTTATGGGGAACATGCAGCGCCGTCGGATAAGGAGCTGGATAGCCCGTCCCTTCCCATAGTCCCAGCTCTTGCGGATTGATCAAGCTGACGCGTGTATTTGCGTCTCGCATCAGCTCGCCAGCGAGATCATAACGCCCAAAGCCTTCATAACACAAATGAGGTTCGCTTCCAGGACTATAAATGCGCACACGCGCTATCGGATGAATTCGCTTATTCATCTTCGCCTTGCCTTTCGTGCGTTTGTCGTGTGCCAAGGGTGTGAAAATTCATTAGCGCTTGTTTTATTTACGGGAGAAGTGCAGGGGAAGCGCTGGGCAAAGAAAAAATTGCTTGCTGACATAGCAAAGTCGCTTTACAGCCTGCTGTCTAATAGCCATGTTTCTCCGTCGTCCGCACTCACATAGACATGAATTTCTTCGCCGACAGGCACAGCAGCTACAAGCCGGCGCCCCTGGCTTTCCATTTTTAGCAGGCCAATTTGCGCTTCTTCAGCGCCTGCGCAGATAAGGCGCTCTTCCTCTCCCCCTTTAAATCTCAGCCATGTATGTCCGCCATCTGTTGTCCTCCGCAAATATATGCGTCCTTCCCGATAGCCTGCTACATACAGCACGCCATTATGTTCGGCAATGGCGGGATATTGCAGCCCTGTGATGATCGCCATAGGAGACTCCTCAGCCTGCAAAGAGTTTTATATTTCCTGCCAGCTTTCCCCATCTTGCCAGGACATCTGGCTTCGTGTGTCCTGCTCGTGCTGCCAATACAGCCATATACGGCCGGCGGCGTCTTTCTGGGCGCTGGGGGCCTCGTTATCCCCCTGTGTTGTCAGGCGAACAGGCGCTTGCCATGTCCCTGGCAGCCCGGCGCGACGCCGCATGTAAATGTCGCCCTCGCGGACATAAAATAAAAATATCTGCCCGACGGCATCCTCCATTAAATGTGGCCCTCCCACAGATCTGGCTGCGCCCATTTGCCACGCTACAGGTGTGGAATGACGCTCCTCCACGATTATGCCGGCGGCAGAAGCCAATAGCGGCACATCATTCGTGATAATAAATTTACAGGAAGCGCCTGCCGGGGAAAGCAGCCGCGCGTCTTCCACGCCCACATACAGCCCGCAGCCCTTATACGGCGACGTTTTACGTTCGGCATTCCATTTGCCGGCTTTTTTGACTCGTATTAAATCGCTCAGCGGCTTTTCTTCATTCGGCCCTGCTGTCCCAGCAGGAATGCACAGGCGAATCGTTTCCGTATTTCCATCTTTCAAACGGCAATCCAATTCCACAATAACATCTTCTGTTTGCACATAATTATAGGGGAACATGAGCTTCATTTGCGTCAGCCCCAGAGGCCTTTGCACTTCTGGCAGCTCTCCGAACCAATCAAGATCATGTCCGGGCGTAAACGGCGGAGAAGCGTGCGCATCAAAACGCCCGAAGCCCAGGCCGTCTGCTATTTCATGCACATGGCGCGCCAGCCAGCGTGGAGCATTCGTCGCTTGTCCCGGCGCGCCCTGAACAAGATAAACATCGTTTTCATCGTACAAATCTGGCCGCCAATGAAAGCGCGTTTCGTAAAGCCGTTTTCCGCCTCGCGTGGGCACAATGAGCCCGTGCAGCTGCCAGCTCTCTTCTTCTGGGCCATTAGTGGCCAGCGTCGGCAGGACAAAATAAGTGCGCGCATCCATCGCCTGGCTTATGCCAAACGCCTCCGCGCAGGGAATGCAATAGCCTCGTAAGAAGCCCCCGAAATCGGGATCCCGCCAGGCCGGCCCCCCGCAATAGGGACAGACAAGATCAGCAAAACAAGTATATTTTGTTTTTGCGCGGCCCTCATTATGCGTCTGGGAAGCTGTGATTTGTGTGTGCCAGCGATGCTCGCCAAATTCTATGCCGAGCCGATAGGCTTCCGGCAGACGCAGGCCAATTGCTTTTTGATCTCCTTCCACGACGCTGCCATGTATTTTGCCGCCGAGAAGAAATTTGGCTTCCGGAAAATAGCCCGCCGCCCGATAATGTCCTGCCGGCGTCTCATAAGCCTCAAACGATTGTCCTTTTAACACAAATTCGGCCTGCAATATAGTTTGGGGCGTACGAATGCTATATGTGTGCAATTGGGGGCCATTAACGAGCAATTCTTCCACATCTGACACAAATTTGAATTTCGGCAGTGTCTCCCGCGTCATCCAGCCCCCGTAGGGCGCTTCTATAGTGGCAAAACGCTCTTCTGTCTCATTGTTCTGGATAAAAATGCTGTCAGGGACAAATTGAAAATTGGCATGGCCCCGCTCGCCTTTGCGCCAGGCTTCGGGCTTAAACATTTCCACAAAGGCGGCGTAGGCACGCGCCCCCAAAACAATGTCTGAATAGGGAAAGCCAATAATGGGCAAACATCCCCAGCGTTCATCATAAATCCATGGATCGCCGCCCAGGCCCTGTGCCGGAATT
The DNA here is from genome assembly GCA_964622325.1 of uncultured Armatimonadia bacterium. Classification (GTDB taxonomy): domain Bacteria; phylum Armatimonadota; class Zipacnadia; order Zipacnadales; family UBA11051; genus JAJFUB01. The sequence continues at coordinate 10,125 of CAZUOJ010000033.1, read as the reverse complement.
TCTGCCTCCCAATAGCCATTTTCGTCTGTATAAGCGATGGGCGCTAAAATGTGTCCTGTCTCAAAATCTATGGGCACAATTGCGATGCCTGCCGCCGGAAGGCCCATCCGCTCATAGACGCGTCCGGCGATAAGGGAGCCGGCAGGATCGTGCCATTCCATGGCCCCCATCTCTATATAGGCGGTCTCGCCTTCATTAACAGTGGCGATAGCTCTCGGACAGCCCCAACACGAATCCCATTCCCCGGCGCTTGTCAGCTTGAATTGCACGATGTTATGTTCGCCCGCTGGCAGCCCCTCAATGATGACAAAGCCCTCTGGCGGAATCAGATAGCTCTGCCCCGCCTCATCTAAAGTGCCGACTCTAATCCAGGCGCCCGGCTCCCCATACACAATAAGCCGTCCGCTGAGGATATTTATTACAGCTTCCTCCTCTTCTTTTAATGCGGCTTTACGTCCGCGATACACGGCATACAGCTGTTTGACATAACGCGGGAGGGGCTGGGCGGCTGTTTGAGGCGTGTCATCCCGACGATCATTTTCTCGTTGATAAATCGCGCCATGTCCTTTGGGACAAATAAATGTCCAGCGCCCCTGCTCATCCGTCATAATGGGCGCATAGACGCGCGGCCCTTCCACATATGTTTCCAGCTCCTCGGACCATATAAGCTCATTGTATTCCAGGCTATCCCAAAAAACGCTTTCTCCCATTATCCCCTGCTGGATGCCTTCCAGACTCACATTTGCTCCAGCTATCGGCTCGCCATTGTGGAGAATGCGTCCCTTAATCCGATAGCCCATCACGAAAATTTCATGAAACGGCGCCTGTGTAAAGCCAGCCGGCTGGATGCGCCTGCCCCAATAGGGATCATCCACCATTAAGACATATTCTTCCAATAGCTCAAACGGCTGGCCCGGCTGCCAATCCGCAGAAAGACGCTGGACAAGATATACAGCGACATTCTCTAATGGCACATCAGGCTGGCGCGCCTTATAGACAGCCGCCGTAATCTCGCCCTGGGCCGTTTCGAACAAAGCTTGCCCCTGGCTTGTGTAAACGCGCTGCACAGTCACGCCCTGTGTCTGTCCCAATTGGATTATTTCCTGTTCTAGCGGATCCGGCTCCGTAAGCGACATGCCTTTTGCGCTCCTTCGTTTCTCCCTGGCGTTCCTATTTCAATTGTTTCAAGGCCTTTAGCTTTGTGTTGTATTGCCGTCCAATGTAAAACAGAAACACAAGCTAACGATACAGCTCCAGCCGCACATCTCCCTCCACATCAAACAGAGCTCGTCTTGGGAGCGTTATCCTCTGCTCCGGTTCTGCCCTGTCGTCTTGTAGGGCTTTGGCGAAGCTCGCCGCTGCGTCAAATCTTAATGACGGCTGTTGATAATTCTTATGCCCCGCTGGCTCTGCGTGGAACAGCGCTGGCGATTGCGCCAGCGAAAAGGCCTTTCGGCTCAGCGTATGGGCTCCTCCTTTTCGTGCGTTTGCTCCTCCTTCCGCTTTCTCAAGCTCTGTCTGCTCGCTTGTCTTGTGAGGCGCTTTTTCTAATTCAGGAAAAGTTTCGTTTTGCTTTTTCAGGCTAGCGGACGAAAAAGCGGGGAAGGAAAGGCTTTTCCCCTGCGGACAGCTATTTTCTGGCTTGGGCTGTGTATGCTTATTTCTTTTATGCGGCCAGAGCGCCCAGGCGTGCGTATGTGGTTCGAACGTGCGCAGGGGCGCTGCTCCATCAACTGTTATAGCAGCATGCTGGCGCCCGTGTGCGACGCTATCCGCTTCAGGCGCCGGCGGCAAAAATTTCGCTTCCGAAAAAAGGAGGGGAGCGGCCTGGGGCGCTGCAACTTCCGGAAAGCCTTTTTCTTTATATATAAGCTCTGTCGCCGCCTGGAGCCAGCGGGGCGCTGCCGGCGCCGGCGCACGAAAAACAATCACAGATCCCCTCATTTCTTGAATGCTCCTTTGCTGCGCCAGTATGCCTCCCATAATTCCACACGCCAGGCTGGCTGTTCCGTGAAGGGCTTTCCGCCCGGCATTTGTCCTGTAAAGTTATGCCACAACAGTTCGCGCAATATCTGCAGCACAAGCAAAGCCCATAGCGGCACACAATAGCTCTTGTATTCCGCTTTGCCCCTCAAGGCCGCCAGTTCTTGAGGCGCCGCAAAATCGGCGCCCTCGTGAAGCTGTACGTCAAACTGAGGCAGCTCTGCTTCTATCAGCTCAGACAAGCTGATAAAAAGCCCCCGCTCCAGGCGAGCGAGGGCTTTTAATCTTTTTTTGCGGCTTCCACAATAGCCCGCTGTTCGGGCAGGCGAAAATTTATCCGTTCAATTTCTGTATGCAGCCAGGCCGCTAAGGCCGGCGGCATCCGCTCTAACAGCTCTGTGGCTAAAATATATTCCCGCCGGGAGGCTCCTGCTGCTTCGTCGGCTGGCTCGGCTGTGGCTTCCGCATAAATATCGCCCCTGATCCAGCATTCCTGAATAGTCCCATCCTCTCGGTATTGGGGCAAGCAGCCTTCTATGACACAATGCGCATAATCGTATTCCGCCATCTGGCGCAAATCGTAACGACGCCGCACACGCACAGCCGGCGCTTCCCAGCCTGTGCTGACAAGCTCATATTCCTCCACAAGCCCCAGACTCTCTCGCTCCAGAGTCTCAGCCTCCGTAAGGGCACGCAGCCGTATCCAGGGCTTATGTTGCCAGCCGGGAATTGTTACAGGCGCTTCGACAACAAAGCTTTCCTGTTTCCCGGCTGGACGCAACAGCCAATCTGCTGGGCTGTTATAGGGGCGGGACGGCGCCGGCGCCTCAGGCAAACATATTTCCTCTTTCATTGTCGGCTCTTTTCCTCCAGCCTGTTGTGGGGATGATGGCGCCTCTGACGCTCCCTTAAGAAGAAGCCTATCTTGAGTTATTGGCAGGGAAGCGAACAAAAGGGCCATTGGCACAGAAAAGGGGCGAAAGCCTTCCTGCTTTCGCCCCTCTATGTTTTTGCGTGCGTTATCCAAAATTGCGAGGGCCTGAAGCCCTGGGCGCTGGCAAGGATTTGTCCCCGGCGTCAGGCCAGCACAATGGGCGGCGTCAGGCCATCTAGACTCCCTAAAGCCACAAATTTTACAGTTTCCACAATGCGTTTTTCGTGGGAGCCGGGCAAGCCCACATCGCTTTCTGTATAGAGAATCCGGGGCAAGAAGAGGCTGGCGGACAGAGCGCCGCGGCGCAATTCAATCCGCAAGGCTGCCTCCTGCCCAGCTGCAAAATCCGCATACAAAACATTATCTACAAAATCGCGACTCACGCTCCCATAACAGCGTACGCCGCTGAGATTATATAGTGTTTGCGGATGGGGGCTGGGCACAAGCCGGAGCCCCTCCTCCGGCTCCTCCAGCATATTATCAAGCACAAGCCGGATATGCTCACAGGACACATCTTCTTCCAGATCTCCGCCGCCGCTGGCAATCTGGACAGTCGCTTCCCGATATAAATAGGGAGCGGCTGTCGGCATATTCACAGCCACGGAAGCCCCGCTTTCCATCTTTAAGGCCGCTACTTCTAAAATACAGGTGACAGGCTGGCCCTTCTTGAAATCGAAAATGGCGCGCCGCACTTTTGCATCCGTTACTTTCTTGACTTCATGCACACAATCAACGCAAAGCGAGGCCCATTTGCCCTGATTGTCCTGATCCCGATCCTGTATCCAGGACAACAGCGCGCTTAACGAGCCAGGAATTAAGGGCACAGTGATTTGCCCCTCGGCCCATTCCCCCACACTGAAATAGCGACTCTCGTAATCATGGCTGTCTGCCATATCCAGTGTGACATAATTCTTGCGCCATTGGAGTGTTTCGCCCCGCGGCCCCTGGCTTACAAGTGGCAGCCAGATGCTGGGGGCGACATAAGATCCCTGCTCATTTTGCAGGCCAAAGCCAAAGGCTCCCTCTTGAGCTAATGCTACGGCCATCTAGGGCACCACCTTATTCAGATTTTTTTCGTTTCATAGTGATATTGAGGCTAATTTTCGTGTCATTGCCAGCATTGCCAGCTCGCTCATAAAACTTTTTTCGGAGTAGCGATGCGATTTCCATTCTCTTTCCTCTGGGGATTTCTTGCGTCTCTGCAATTAGCCGTCCACATCAACGCCACAATTCCGAACGATAGGCCACAACTTCCATCTTTACAGCTTGCACGCCCGGAGCAATGGCTTTAAGTTTTTCTTCTTCGGGCGGGCGCATTTGGACACGCGTGACTTGCGCGTGCCAGCATGTTCCGCCCAGATAGGGATCGGCCATCAGCAAATTAAACAAATCGGCAATATCCGCTTGCAGCTCCACATCTGCTTGTTCCCCTTCTGCCATCCGCCGCAGATAATACACATTGCAAACATATTCTTGTTGATAGGTGCGATTCGTGCCCGCATTATTTGGCTGGCGCAATTCCGCCGGCTCCACGATTACGGCTGGCAGCTGTAAAGTCTGGGGGCGGGCCAGGAGCTCCGGGCGGCCCTGCGAAACCCATTTTAAGGAAGCGCCGGCGCCGCTGGCTAATTGCAAGCGCGCGCCCTGAGCCACTGTAAATTCCCCCTCCACAGCGCTGTCCAGCCGCACAAGCGTGGCGGAAATTTGTTCTGCCACAATATGCGGCTCCTGCGCGCCGAGATCGTCCACAAGCCGCACAGCCTGTCCCGCTGCAAATAAAGAGCTGGGCTCAATATGAACGAACTCGCTGCCGTCTGTATCCTGGCTCAAAGCGGCCGCGCCCTGCACAAGCAATCGAAGCGCCCGCGCGATGGCATTGTGATGATACATCTGCAGCCCCATTTGTGTTTCTCCTCTGTTTGCTTTTCGCCACGCATATCTTCTGTATTAGCGCCCGGGCAGCGCTTTCTCAGACACAAGCTAATTTGTCCCTTTTCGTCCTTGCCGAAACATCCTCGGGCAGGACAGCTCCAGGGCGAAAGCATTCTGATATTGCCCTGTATTATTCATCTATCCGCTTCAAAATCAGCCGCAGATGATGGCCCTGGCCGCCCTCATCTTCCACGGCCAATATCTCATAGCGCGCTTCGGCTTCCGGCGCGACAACGACAAGCACATCCGCCGGGGCTACAGCCGCAGGAGCCGCCATATAGCCCACATGTGTGGCGGCAGGCAATTTCCCCATCAGCGTGGCGGCTAATTCCCCTCTTAAGGGCTGGACGAGGACGGCGCGAGGCTCCGTTTCCCGGACAAATTGCGGGCTGAGGGGATTGCCCGCGCCCCCCAACGCTATTTGCGCCCGCTCCACATACGCCGTCTGGCGCAGCAATTGCTGTAAGTTCTGATCAGGCATGGCTTGGCTCCTTTTTTGCGTCTCAGATAACGCTCAGTCGCACAAAACGATGCCGGCGCAGGAGTTCCAGGGCTTCGGCGCAAAGCCGCGTGATTTGGCTGGCATAGCGCCCGCCTGTAGCATAGCGCACGGCATAATCCCCAATGCGCGTCTCCTGCACGACGCCGCCTTCCCCGCCCAGCTCCGCTAATAATTCGGCTGCAGCTAATTTTGCCTGCGCCCAGCCAATTTCCACGGGCGGCTCCGGATCGCCCCAGCTCGCTTCCACGGCGATATTTTGCACGCCGGCGGGAAAGCGCAACAGCCCGCTTTCTGGCCGCAGCCGAATTAAGCCCGTATGGGCATACACACAATAGGCGGCGGGCGACACAAGCTCCCCGCCGATATACAGCGCATGCACTTCTACGGGTGGCCACATGCCCGCCTCTGTGAGCTGCAGCCGATCTTTTCCGGTCCCATCCAGCACGACGGTCTCATTGGCGTGATAGAGAAAATCCCGGCCCGCATAGCTGTCAATCATCCTTTTGGCGAAGGGCAATAGCTCGCGCGCCCGCTCGGCCAATTCCTCTTCCGTGAACGGACGCAAATCATAGCCCCGCAGCAATTTCAGCACTTCTTCCTCCGTGCAATAGGAACTGAGAAGGCCTGTCGCAAACACGCCTAATGTGCTCATGATTTCCCTTCGCTTCCTTTCTTTCGGGGATTAGTGTGAGGGCGGCGCAGAAAGCCCTATTTTTGTGTCCCTCCGCTGCCCTGGGGCTGCGGCGGTCTCGCCCATCTTGTTATATGCGTCCGGAATATGCTTTGTCTGTCTTTTTCGCGTCACAGCGCAGAGGGCAAAGGGAAGCGCGGCGCCTTCCCGAGACGCCGCGCTTGACATAGCTCCCCATCCTGCCACAACGGCAGGCGTTAAAGGCATTCTGGACATTTGCCTCCGGCGCGCGGGGCGGAGGGCTTCTGCCTTCTTATAAGTCCTCCGACCAGATTCCAGCGGCATTTTGCACGCGCACTTTCCAAAAATATGTCGTTTTATCCGCCAGCGCGCGTCCCCCATAAGTCGCCGCAGTCTGGCTGCCCAATTGCACGCCCGAATCCCACAAATCGCCCTCATTGGCCGCCAATTTTTCCCACGAAGAAGCCACAAGGATATGATAGGCGATTTGCCGCTGCCCCTGCGGATCCGAATATGTCCAGGAAAAAGTGGGCGTCCGATCCGTGATGTGGGCCGGATTCACGCGCCCCTCCACGCATAAATGGGTCGCCTGGGGCCGCAGGGGGCTTTCGGGACGCTTAATGTGCCAGCTGTACAGCTTGGGCGACGTGTACGCCGCATTTGTCCGCTGCAGATAAAAGCGCAAACGGATGGCCTCCGCCGTCAGCTGGGCCAGACTCCGATTCTTCCAGGTCACAACGCGTTCCAGCCCTTCGCTCAGACTGTCACAATCGCTTTGGGTATAGCCGGGCAGCGGCTCATCCGTCCGCGGATCCAGCACTTCCACAAGCACAGTCCCCTGCTCCGGCGCCACATTCAGCACAAGGTCCTGCCAGCCAGTGGAGGGCTTCAGCAAAATGGCCGTGTCGAGGTAGCCGCTGGTTTGATTGCTGCTGAGCTGATAGAAAGTCTCTCGATTGTAGCCCAGATACGCATAATTGATCTGGTCGTTTAAGATGTAATAATACACGCGCCGCTGGCCCAGGCGAAACACATCGCGTGGGGTGCCGTTGGGCATAAAGGCATACACAATTTGTTGATAATGTTGATCGTCATCAGAGGCTAAAAGCCGAATAACATCGCCGTAAAACAGCATCAGCAGGCCCGTAAAATCGTCCGAGAGGGCATAAGGACACAGAGTAAAGACTTCGCCCATGGGCAAAGGCGACAGGCTGGTGCCATGGGGGAGCAAAAAGAAGCTCTTCAGATCCGGGCTGCGCCAGCCGGCGATGGGGCGCCGATTGGCGCCAATCTCTGTCCCCAGCGGCAAAATGGTCTTGAAGCGGGCATAGCCCAAAAAGCGACGCCCCGCCTCCCGGGCCCACGGGTTGTAGCAAACAATCCATTCCGCATCCCGATTGCCAAAGCAATTAAAGCCGCCAAACTGCGGGGGCATCATATCCACGCCGCCAAAGCCAGGCAGCATGGGGTTATGCGCCCACCAGTGAAGATCCGGATGAAAGCTCCAGCGGTCCGGCGCCCCGTGGAGCGCCCGCGCCCAGTAATGATCCGGATTGTCCTCCGTGCCCAAAACAAGCAGGCTCCAGTTCCCGTCCGGCGTCTGGAAAATCTGGATCTGGGAAGGATCGCTGTTTAAGCCCCATTGGGAGTCCGAAGTTTCCCAGGGGCGCAACAGCTGGCTGGCCATAAAGGGATTGCTGCGCCCATAGGGTGCCGGCTCCTCTTCCCATACAATCCGCGTGCCCTCCGCATTCCAGCGCCCCCGCACATAGCCCAGACGTTTGACGCCAAAGGGGTCCGTTCCCTGCACGAGCGCCACAATCGTCTCCATCTCCGTCCAGGGGGCGATGGAGCGATAATAAGTGACGCTATGCCGCCAGGTGCCGCTGGCTTGCAAATCTGCACGCGCTTGATTCGGATCGGGATTCACGGTCGGGGTGGCGGCAGCCCACGCGCAATTGACGGCGCGCCACACGCGGCAGCTCTGCTCGTTGTTCATATCCCGCACCATAAAGGTATCGCCCAGCTCAAAGCCGCGCCGCAAACGGCTATCCTGGGGCGACAGCACCTGATAGCTGCCCGGGCCCTCGATAATCAGGCTCTCCAGAAGAATATTGCAGCTAAAGCTGGGGGGCAGCTCCCAGCCGCTCCGCCCAAACATCAGGCCCCGCCCCTGCTCATCGCTGCGCTGGGTGGTCATATTCAGCCAGGCGGTGCGCCCCCGTTGATAGCGCACAAAGCTCGTCCCGGGAACAGGGCCATACACGGCCTCAATCTCAATCCAGGGCCGATCCTCCCCATATTCCTCCCACAGCCACGCCTCCAGACTCTGCGTTTCGTCAAAGGGGCTATTGGTGCCTATTAAGCGGCCGCGAAAATCCACAACGCCTAAATCCCCAGCCGCCGGCGTGGCGGGCAGGGCCCCGGACACGGTCAAAACGCGGGTGGTGGAATTGTAGGCCAGGACTTTCAGCCGACAGCCGGCGCAAGCCCCGGTGCGAAATGACACTTCTGCCCCCTGCCAGTAATTGTCGCTCCGCGCTGATAAGTTCGTCTTAAAACTGGTGGGGCTATTGCCCGCATCCGCCACGACGGAAAATGCTTCGCCGGTGCCCCAGGTGCTAAAATTGCCCCCATGCATCCCGCCGCTGATGTAGGTAACGGGCCCCAAAGTAATTTTAGTATTCTTGGGATTCGTGCTGTCGGGCAAGTTCACGCGCAGGCGCACGGTGGCGGGCCGCTGCAAATGATTCGGATCAATGGCGGGGCGCAGCCATCCCACGCCCTGCCCCAGATTAGCCGTCGGCTTGAGCTGGCTGACATTAATTTCCGAATAGCCGGCACGGTCGATTATAGTAGTGTATTGATTGGCGTTTTGGTAGCGGAGCAGATCCAGCACGGCGCGCAGCGGCACACGGTCATCCTCGGAATTGTCGTGCCGGGGCAGGCCGAAGCGGAAAGCGTATCGTTGCCCGCGGCTGCGCGCGCCATCATCGATCCGGGCAAAATGATGATAATCGGACGGCTCCACGAGCCAGTACGCGCGGGGATCCCCGGCGGCATAATCGGCATCATACTGGCCATCAAAAGTCGCCAGGAAGGTCATTGTCCCTGTGCCATCACTAGGCCGCGGGACGCGCCGCCGGGCATTTTGCCGCTGCGCATAAGTGCTGGCATTCATCGTAAGCGCCTGATATTGCGCCCAGCTCATCACGCCATCCCATATACATACATTGTCCAGATGCCCGTCCAGGCCCGAGGCGGTCGTGCCTGGCCGCGCCCCCAAATAAAAGCGCATGGCCTCCCCTGATGGCGCCTGCGCATTATCCACGCGCATCGGCGCCTCCTGGCCATCCACATACAGCCGCAATTTGCCTGCTCCTGCGGTCGTAAAATCCCAGGTGCAGGCCACGGGCAGCCACTTCTGATAATTGCTGATTAAAAAGTTCGACCAGTTAACAGCATAGCGCGTCCCATTCGCATAACATTCAAAGCTCAATTGGGTCGCGCCGGAAAAACGCAGCCGCAACAAATTATTGTCATCAAACACAGCCTCCCAGATCGGCTGATTGCTGCTATTCCAGTAAGCGGGATGATACCAGAAAAATACAGTGCCCTGGCTTCCCGCGCCGATGGCAATGTTGCCCGGCGCCCTGTAATAATAGCCGGCTTTATCGACATACAAAAATTGCTTGCGCATTTTTCCCATCCTCTTGCAAAATGAGCGCTGCCTGACGGATTGTCGTTCCAGCCCCGAAATAGCCCTTCCGGGTCCTTTTCGCGCCGCGCCCGCCCCGCGCGGCGCCCGGGATTGCCCGGGCGCGCGTCAATTGCGCTCGAGAGGTTTGCTTACGGCTATCTGGCCTGCTCGCCCAAGATAGCCCCTTTCAGGCGGCGGGGCGACGAGCCTTTTTGAGCCCGTCGCCCCACGCCAGGCGTCAGTTCGGGCGTCCGTCTGTCCTCACATGGCTCCAGCAGGCGGGAGAACGAACGACGCCTCCAGCCGTCTTCACGCGGCCTTTCGCCCCTAAGAGGTCTTGCCACAATTCACGGCCAGCACGACGGCATCATCATTTTCAAATTCCACGGCCACGCGCGTCGTGATGGCATAGATATTGACGC